>JAYSVR010000589.1:0-3248 GCA_043718445.1 Acidobacteriota bacterium
CTTAACTTCATGGTGTACCTCCTAGACGCCATTTTCACATACTTCTACTCCGGTTGGCGGGGGCTACCGGCGTAGTCCCGCTTTTAATCGCACCCCACGTACTCAACTTGAACGAGAAGATTTGCGTCGTCCAGTTGAACGTGCCGTTCGCCGGCAGGTGTTCCGTAGTGAAGACCATCGTGCAATTGTCTACGGGATCAACACTCAACGTGGCGTAATCGCCCCAACGCGAAAGCGTCGCCAGTTGCGAACCGCCTCCGTCGAGGATCATGGTTTCGTTCCCCATCACGCCCAACGTATCAGCCGGGCCGCGATAGGCATAACGAATGCTCGGCTTGATCGCGGCGCTCGAAATGTTATAGCCGACAGCAATGCCGCCGGTTTTATCAATCGCGGCGCTACCCATCCAGCGATAGGTGCTGTTCGGCGAAAAAGTGCCTTGCTGGTAAACCACCGGTGTCGCTGTCGAAACGGTTTGCCCCGCCGCATTGCGCAACTCATACCAACGAATGCCGCTCACGCCGTCCGTCGCTACGGAATGATTGATGACCAATGATTCGTGTCCATCGTCGAATTTGCGATATGACAAGCGGTACATCAAACGATCCGCCAGCGAGTCGAGTTGTTGCGTCGTACCCAATTGCGGAATGCACCTGCCGCCACCGCACGCGCGGCTAAAGGCCGTCACGCCGGGCACGGTCACTGGGCCGGTGAGCGTGCCGCTGCCCGCGCCTGCCCAGTTCACCGCGAAACGCCACGACAGCAATGCGGTTGAACTGATGCTCAACAGCGGATTCGCCGCGTTAGCCGCTGGCGCGTTCGTGCCTTCCCAGTCGGCGGGCACGAGGCTGCCATAACTGCTGCTGGTTTGCGCGCAAACCTGCCGCGCCACGCCGCCGACTAACATCTGGCTGCGTTCAAACGCGCAGACCCGGTTGCCCGTGAACGTCCGTCCGTTACGAAAAATGTTGTAGGTGATGTAATAACCGTTCGGCCACACGCCCATTTTCGGGTAGTCGTTGAAATCGCGGGCATAGCTATAAGCATAGCGGTGATAAGTGCCGGTCGGGTCGGGCGAAGTCGAAACGGCTACGCATTGCGTATAGGGTTGCGCCGAGACAGCGAATTGCGTCAGCACCCAGCGATTCGCCAGATGATCGTATTGCACAATCGGATCGCCGTCGTTGTCTGATTCGCAACGTCCGCCGAAGCCCTGCCAAATCACGTTGCCGTTTTTTGGAAAGCCCGCGACCTGGTTGAATCCGGTGATGCTGTTGCTGGCGTCGCGCGTCACGTTATAAACCGCATAACGCGAATTGACCCATTGCACATAATGATTCAGCCCGATGTCACCCGTCGTGTCAGGCGGAGCAACGGCACGCGCAGGGTCAACCGATACGCCACCGGTTGAAGCCTTGATGGAAACGTTCGCCGAAACCGGGCCGTTGCCCTTAGCCGCCAGCGCATCAATCCCTGCCGGGTTCGCATTGCCGACGGCTTCGGGGCGACCCGGTTCAAAGTCGCGTCCGCCGCGCGGATTGGCGGGCGCTCCGCGATCAACCATGTCGCGTAAAGGCTTACTGCTCGTATCAGCGTGCGTAGGCAAACTCACATCAGCCTGCGCTTGCGGCGGCAACGTCGGATTGCCGCCATTGCCATTGCCCTGACCGTAAAGCGTGAACGGTACGACGACCGCTGCACACAAGATAAATAACAAGGTGAAACTCTTGCGCATATTTCCTCCTAACGGATTTTAGAGATGAGCAATTCGTTATAACCCTCGACTTGCATCGGGGATACACGGGGTTGCTTGTTTAATGATAAATCGGTGTGTGAATTCGCTATGGCTGTCGCGTAAGACTTTCTCGCACGATGGGTTAGTGCGAGCGCGACAAACACAGCCTGGGACATTGAGACGTAACCGTCCTGTTCGACTTGGTATGGTTAGGGAAAAGCAAACCGGTGCTGGAGAGCGATAGGTGGGTGATTTCCAGTTAAGTGACAGTGGTGGTCTGTTTGCGATAAAGAGCGATTGCGAAAGGACGGCGATGCTTATACCGACGCACCAAAATTCTGTCAACGGCTCAACAGAATTGGTTAGTCTATTTGTCTGCCTGAATTGATTGCATTACCGTTCAGGCCGGAACGAAATTCTATGCGCATCGAAAAACTCATAATCCCTACGCCCTTTCCCGTCGGCCCCATCAACATCTATCTGGTGATGGATGAACCGCTGACATTGATTGACACCGGCCCCAAAACGCCCGAAGCGTTAGACGCTTTGCGTTCACAATTGCGCGCGCTGGGTGTTCAACTCAAAGACATTCGCAACGTCATCCTCACGCATACGCACGAAGACCATTGCGGGCTGGCGGCTACGATTCAACACGAATCAAACGCGGAAGTTTTCGTTCACGAATGGGAGCAAGCCAATCTGACCGACCGCAATTTCACGCGCGTCAATCGTGGCTTGCTCAAACAGGCGGGCGTGCCCGACGAAGCCCTCACGCAAATCGTTGAACGATATGCGCTCGTACATAATTTCGCCGACGTAGTCGAGCGCGTGGCGAGTTATCGTGATCAGGCGGAATTCACTTTCGCCAGCGGCACGTTGCGCGTAGTGCATACGCCCGGCCACACGCCCGGCAGTTGTTGTTTGCTGCGCGAGAGCAATCGTCTGCTGATTGCGGGCGATACGATTCTGAAAAACATCACGCCGAATCCGGTCTTGAATGCCGACCCGCTTGATCCGACACGGCGCTTTGCTTCGTTGGGCGAATATATGGTGTCGCTGGCGCGAGTGCGCGAACTGGCTCCGACGTTGATCTATACCTCACACGGCGGCGATGTGACTGATTACGACGAATATTTTTTCAGGCTGATTAAACACATCGAAGAGCGCCAGCAAAAAGTCATCAAGCTAATTTCAAAAGAAGGAACAACGGCGTGGCAGATGGCGCAACAAATGTTCCCGCATGTGAAAGACATTCATCGCTTCCTCGCCGTGTCAGAAACCGTCGCGCATCTCGATTGGGGCGTGATGGAAGGCCGCTTGCGCCGCGAAACGCGCGACGACATTGACTGGTTCAACGTACCGTAAATTCCAAGACTAAATTCTTTTCAAGCTGCGGCTTCCAGTGCAAATAACAAAGATTAGACATGTTGCGATGGCATCCATCATCACAACTCATTGTTTCACTTGAACTTGTAGCCCTGAGCCTCAATGGCTAAAGTGCTACCATGCAATT
>JAYSVR010000590.1:0-3247 GCA_043718445.1 Acidobacteriota bacterium
AGTCCACTCTACGTCTCACAGGCTGAAGCCTGCGCTACGTCCGCATTGTTTGCGTTTGAGGCTTGGCTATAATGCGCGCCGTGTTTCGCCCCAAACGAACAACTCGCACCTTAATCACGCCCGAGCAAGTGTTGGCCGCCTATCAACAGGGATATTTCCCTATGTCGCGCGGACAGTTCGGCCCGATTGACTGGTTTATGGCCGAGCCGCGTACGCTCATTCCGCTCGATGATCGCTTTCACGTGCGGCGTTCGTTGCGCAAGACGATGCAGAAAACCGATTTAGAAGTGCGCCTCAACACACGCTTTGCCCAAGTAATTCAGCACTGTTCGCGGCACGGCGAAGTCACCGAAGACGAAATCTGGTTGAGCGAAGAAATGATCGCGCTCTATGTCGAATTGCATCGGCGCGGCTTCGCGCACTCGGTCGAAGTCTGGCAGCAAAACCAACTGGTCGGCGGGCTGTATGGCATCGCCATTAAGTCGGCGTTTTTTGGCGAATCCATGTTCAGCCGCGTTTCGTCAGCTTCGCAAATCGCCCTCGTGGCGTTGGTCGAACGCCTGCGCGCACGAGGCTTCAAGATGCTTGATGCGCAAATGCGCACCCAACACGTCAGCTTTTTCGGCGCGGAAGATTATTCGCACGAAGAATATCTGGGCGTGCTGGCCGACGCGATGCTCGAAGAAGCATCGTTTATATAACGGCCTTTCTTCACTTGTCTCTCTATGCTCAAGCTTCAGCAAAAGCGCCTGCTCATCGCCTCAGTGATCGCCTTGTTGCCACTGCTTTATTTCTGTCCGGCAGTGACGCAACAAAACCTGTTGGCGATGGGCGATAGCTATAGTTACAGCATTTTGATTCACAAGCTGTTAGGCGAACAGTTGCGGGCGGGTTATCTGCCTTTGTGGAACCCTTACTCATTTGCCGGAACGCCCTTGCTGGCTTCCATTCAACCCGGCGTACTTTATCCTCCGAATTGGCTCTTCGTGTTTTTGCCGTTGGGCGTAGCGCAAAATTACGTCGTCATTTTCAACTACCATTGGGCTTTGCTCGGCACCTACCTGTTGGCGCGCGCGTTGGGATTGAGCCGCTTCAGCAGCATATTCACCGGCGTCACCTTCGCGTTCGGCGGCTATCTGATCGCGCATCTGGAACAAGCCAACCTGCTTGCTGCGGCCGTGTGGTGTCCGTGGTTGCTGTGGGCGGTCGAACGCGCGCGCCAAGCTGTCACACCAGCCGAGGCTTTACGTTGGGGAGTCTGGGGAGGGTTGTTTCTCGCGCTGCAAATTTTTGCGGGCTATCCACAATCCACCTGGCATTCAGGGCTGATCCTTGCTGCTTATGTGTTGTGCTACAGCTTCAACACTTCCGCACAGGCCCGCAAACATATCTGGATGGCGACACTCGTGATGGCGGTGGGAGGTCTGTTGCTGGCCGCCGTGCAATTGCTGCCGACGCGCGAATTGCAAGCGCAAGGCGAACGCATCTCGATTCCCTATTCATCCTTCGCTTCATTTTCGATGCCGCCGCGCCGCTTGCTCACGTTCATCGCACCTTACTTCTTCGGCGGAGCGCTTCCGGGGCTTTTCAAAATGGGTGGCTATGATTATTGGTGGCTGCATAAATACGAATACGCCTACCTCGGCTTGCTCTCGCTCTTGCTGATACCGCTCGCATGGTTGCCGCCCACGCAACGCCGCCAGGCCTGGTTCTGGAGTGCCATCGCTTTCCTCGCCCTATTGTTGTCACTGGGCGATGCGTTGCCGTGGGGACTGCATCAAACGCTTTATCGCATCCCGATCTATAACCTCTTTCGCGCGCCTTATCGCCAATTGTTCGGCGTAGCTTTCGCCGCTTCGCTGCTCGCAGGCTTCGGTCTCGAAGCGTTGCGGTTGGCTGACCGCGCTCAACTCAAGCGCTGGTTGCGATACAGTTCAATTGCGTTCGCCCTTCTGGTCACAGTCGTAGCCACGCTTTACCGCTGGGGCGGCGTCTGGTTGCAAACCGCGCAGCCAGTCCCCGCGCGCAGTTTCACGCAAGCCGAAATCGCCGTTCCTCTCTTAGGGAGCGCATTAAGTCTGGCATTGGTCTGGTGGATGTCTCGTCGCCCTTCGGCTATTGCATTGGCCGCGTTGTTGCTTTGGCAAGGTCTCGATCTGGCTGGGTTCGGCTGGTTCACCATCTGGCGCGTGACGAGCTACAGCGCCGTCACGGGCTTGCAACAAGCGCCCGCTTCAGTGCGCGCCATTCAATCACGCGAATCGGACTTGAAAAGCTTTCGCATCATCGGCCACGCAACCAATCCTTACGGCGCGAATTCAGAAACACTCTGCCAGGGCAATCTCGGCATCGCTTACGGACTGCAAAACGTCGGAGGCTATGACAACTTGCGCCTGCCGCGCCCCGCGTTGCTCGCCGGCGACATTGACGTATTCGGTTACTTACCTTCCACAACGGGCTTCGCGCTCGAACATCGCGGGCTGGATTTGCTGAACGTGAAATATCTGTTGCGTGAAAGCACCGCCGCATCGTTGCCGCCAGCACGTTGGCGTTTGCTCGGCCGGTTCGGCGAAGTCGAGCTTTATGAAAACCTGCGCGCGCTGCCACGCGCCTGGTTCGTCGAACGCGGTCTGCCGATGAATGAAACCGACATCGTACAAACCATTCGCACCGGCACGCTGCCAGACGGAACGCCTTTCGATCCGGCTCATTCGGCTTTGCTCTCTGTACGCGGCAACGCGCCTTCTCACGATTCGCCTGCCGCAACCTCACACAGCGTAAAGGTAAACGCCGACTCGCCGCTTCAACTCACCATCACTACGCAACACGCCAACGGCGGACTGCTCGTCGTAAGTGAAGTTTATTATCGCGGTTGGGAAGCCTACGTTGACGGTCAGCGTGTCCCTGTCGAACGCGCCAACTACGCTTTGCGCGCTGTTGTCGTACCGGCTGGCGAACATCGCGTCACCTTTCGTTATCACCCTGCCAGCTTTTATCGCGGCTTGGGCTGGAGCGCGCTGGGCCTCGCGTTTCTGCTGGCAACGCGATGGTACGCGCGTCGCAGAAAACGCCGCGACACAAGCATCACACCGTTCGACAACGCTGTACCGCTTCAGTAACATCCGCCCGCAATGTCGTCACAAGGAATTGAGGTTAAGGCGCTCGCCCTTGTTGCTCTATCCCTTCGGCCTTTGCGTTTAGGAGGATTGAATATGCAAAACGAAAGATATGTTAGTGAGTCTTATGG
>JAYSVR010000060.1:0-2733 GCA_043718445.1 Acidobacteriota bacterium
GCCCAATCGCGGCGGCATCGCTAACGTACGCTTTCAGCCTTACCGTTTGGCGAACAGCAAGTGTTACAAAAATCCCGACGACCGCCGCATTAGTTGCACAGCTTGCCACGACCCGCACGGCGCGTTGATCAAAGAGACTGCCGCTTACGACGTGAAATGTTTGGCTTGTCATCAGGGCAAATCGCTGGCGGTGAAAACACCTGCCAAACAACGCACTGCGCCCGCTTGCCGCACCGGCAAGCAGGATTGCGCTTCGTGCCATATGCCTGCGGTAGCGCCGCCGGAACTGCATTACCGATTCACCGATCATTTCATTCGCATCGTGAAAACTGGCGAAGCATATCCCAAATAGTGCGGCGTGCGGAGTGTAATTGACCGCTAGTGGAGCTTTTCCAAAGTTCACCGCCCGGCTTAACGTTGCGAGGAAACCAAATCGCACCCAACACCAAAAACGCAATCTCGGCAGATTGCGCTACGATTGCAACGGTAGCGCAATCTGCCGAGATTGCGCTGTTTGCAGTTAAACCCATTCAACCAGATGGAGTACTTTTGAAAACGTCCGCTAGCCACTATTTCGGTGTTTTCTCACGATCACTCTTTAATTGATCGGCCTTCAAACGTTGTACTTCCGCAAATTCACGATTGGCCTCGGCGTTGCGTTTGAGTGCGCGATAGATGCGTGCGCGCAAGTAACGGTGCGCCGGATCGTTGGGTTGTCGGGCGATAGCGCGATTGAGCGGAGCCAATGCCAGCACGGGTTTGTTTTGCGCGAACAGAATTTTGGCGAGCAGCGCGTTGGCTTCGGCGGCTGACGGGTCTTGTTTGAGTGCGATCTTGACGTGTTGCAAAGCAGTGGCGAGATCGCTTTCGGCTTCGGCGGCGGCGGCGAGGTAATAGTGCGCGGGCGTATCGTTCGGCGTTTGCCGCAGTTGCTGTTCAAACGCGGCGCGGGCTTCTTTGTAGCGCGTCAATTGGGTCAAAGCCAGTCCGATAGTGAAGGGCAAACGCGGCAAATCAGGATTGAGCTTTTCCGCTTTTCGTAGCTCATCGAGCGCTTGTTCGTGTTCGCCGTCACGCAAAAAAGCCTGGCCTTGCAAGAAGTGCAACGCAGGCAAGCCTGCCGGAAACGCCGCGAGCCGTTGCAGCGCGTCCTGCAATCCAGCTTGCCCGGCGCGCAAACACGATTGACCGAGCGCGTAAAGCACTGCGGCATCAGGCGGCGCGGCAGCGAGCGTTTGGCGTAATTGCGCGATGGCTTCGGCGTCGCGCCCCAGCGTATTGAGCGCGAGGCCATACAATTGGCGCGCTTGCGTGTTTTGGGGCTGTTGCGTGAGGAAGCGTTCAAAGACCAGGGCGGCCTTGGCGATCTGACCGGCGCGGTAATGCGCGATGCCGAGGTTAAGTTCGATTTGAATCAAGTGCGGCGCGAGCTTGAGCGCGCGTTCGTAAGCAATGACGGCTTCATCGTATTTGCCTAACCGTGCGAGAACTACGCCGAGATTGGCTTGGGCTTCGACGTAAGCGGGATTTCGTTTGAGCAACGCGCGATAAGCGGCGGCGGCTTCGGTGAACTTGCCTTGTTGTTGCAGGGCGACGGCCTCTTGGAATTGACGCTGGAATTGGGTTGCGAGGTCAGGAGCTTGTGGTGCGGGTAGCAGCGTCATGACGATGGCGAGTATGATTGGGAGCATCACAGCGTTGGCAGGTTTACCAGAGTGTTTGAATCAGGCCGGATTGGGTGATCTTGGTGTCTTTGGTGACGAGCGTCACGGGTTTCTGATGAAGGTCACGGTAAACCAACGCGGTGGCAACGATGATCGAATCGTGAATGTCGAGACCGCCAGGGATTTGTGAGACGACTTTTTTGTTAAGCGGATAGACCGTGCAGTTTCGGAGCGCAATCAATCGTTGCTCAACGTCGGTCAGATTCGCCTGAAATTTGTTTTTGGCATGCAGGTGTTGAATCTCGACTAACACCACGGTCGGAATCACCAGTTCCGCATTGAGGTTATCGAGTACGGCCTCAGCGGCGGCAGACAGGCGTGGGTCTGTCGTCAGGTACCAAACGATGGCGTGCGTGTCGAGTACATAGATCATTCGCTACTCCTCTGCGGTAAGGTAGCGATTTCGTCTATCCACTCCGGCGTGAGTTTGTATAAAGAGGCTTCCATTTCTTCTTCGCTGAAGCGATGACCAGCCCAAAGGCCCTTGAGATCGGCGAACGTGTGCGACGGCTCGCCATTTTGCGCAGCCATTTCCTCAACCTGATGTTTCAGCGTGATGAGTTGAGATTCGATGCTGTTGATTTGCGTAAGAATTGCTGTTGCCTGCGCGGAATTCATCTTCAATCCTCCTGCCTTGCTTCGACCGCCGCCATCTTACTTACCTCGACACCGAGAAGAAAGACGCACTGTCATAGAATTACGGCTGATTCTTGCCCGCCTTACTTTGCGCCTGCCACTTCGTCGCCATTTCTTTCAGCGTCGCGGCATCCGCTGCCTGCGGATTCGCCCTGAGATAAGTTTGAATTCCCTCCGCCGCTTCTTTGAATTTTTGCTCGTGCGCGAAAATTTCAGCCAGATAGACGTGCGCGCGGGCCGCGCCTCTGGCGTCAAGTCGTAACGCTTCCTGCAAACATTGGCGGGCCGGTTCATAGCGTTCGACCGAAAGGTTGGCGTAACCCAACAGCATCAACGTCAGGCCGACTTCGGGGGCGGCGGCATAAGCGCGTTC
>JAYSVR010000591.1:0-31688 GCA_043718445.1 Acidobacteriota bacterium
CGAACGCATCGGTGATTTCAAAGTGCCGCAATACGTCGTGATTCGTGAGCAACTGTTGCCGCGCAATGCGGGCGGCAAAATTCTCAAAGCGTCGTTACGTGAGGGCGTCGTATGGGGCCTCTCAATTCATTAACAATCATCCGCCACTTCGTCCGCCAAGAACGTTATGCAACTACAACTTTTTCAAGACACACTTGCCACAGTCGTCAATTCGCTTTGGTCACACAAGCTGCGTTCATCGCTCACGCTGCTCGGCGTCATCATCGGCGTCACCGTCGTAGTCCTCGTCGGTTCGATTCTCGCCAGCCTGTCGCAAAACATCACCAACCAGGTGCGCAACTTTTCGCCCAACGTCATTTACTTCACGAAGGAGGAAAAGATCGGGCCGAATTTTAGCTCGCCTACTGCCGAACAGCGCGCGCGCAAAGAACTGAGCTTCGAAAGCGTCGAAGCCGTCGCCGCGCTCGACGTGCCGCTGGGCGTATCTCCGCAAAAATTGCGCGGCAGTTATGGGCCGAGCGCCGACCAGCCCAAACTATCCGCCCGTGGGCGCGAAGCCATCACGCCGCTGATTCTGGGCGTATGGGACAACTACCCCGAAGTGAATGGTGTGAACATCGCCTATGGCCGCTTTTTCACCGAAGGTGAACGCAAGAACCGCTCGAAAGTCATCATCCTCGGTTTCAGCGTCGCCCAACAATTGTTTCAAACCACTGACCCCGTCGGCGAAGTAGTGCGGCTCGATGGTGACACTTATAAAGTGCTGGGCGTGATGGTGGATGACGGCGATGAGTTCGGCGGGAAACTTTGTTATGCGCCTTATGAAACGATTGCGAGCGAATATCCGAACAACGAAGCCAACGTCATCGTCGTACGCGCGCCCGATGGCCGCGATGACGAAGTGATCGAACAAGTTACGGCGACCTTACGCCGCCTGCGCAATGTGCCGAACGACGCGCCTAACAATTTCGGCGTCAACAAAGCCGAACAGGTGTTCGAATCCATTCAAGCCATTCTCGCGGGCATCGCGTTTATCGTGACACCCATCGCGCTCGCGGGCTTGCTGGTCGGCGGCGTAGGCGTGATGAACATCATGATCGTCACCGTCGCCGAACGCACCACCGAGATTGGCGTGCGCCGTGCGTTGGGCGCGCGGCAACGCGACGTACTCACACAGTTCCTTGCCGAAGCCGTCATGCTCACCAGTTTCGGCGGATTGCTCGGCATCCTGTTGGGATTAGGTTTGGCCTTTATCGTGACGAAGCTGCTCAACTTTCCCTTGAGCATTCCGCTGTGGGCCGTGGCGACAGGCTTGCTGACTTCGGCAACCGTCGGGTTGTTGGCGGGGATGTATCCGGCCATTCGCGCGGCGCGGCTTGATCCGGTTGAAGCAATTCGTGGCGTTTAGTAGCGCAACCTCGCCAAGGTTGCGTCGCGTGATCATCAATCATATTCAAGCCACCAGTCGAAATCTGAGGGGGCTCTGGGCAATCATTATTTCGCAAGCCAACGCGACGCAACCTTGGCGAGGTTGCGCTACCGTTTCCTCAGTGCGGATGCTTTTCCAAATGCTGCCGCAACAAATCCTTCCCGTAATCATTGCCATTCGGCGTACGAATCACTGTGTGAATGTGATCGCGCGAAGGCAGCGGCGACCGTGTAGGTGCGACGCGCGTTTGATGATCGAACTCGATCAACACCACCGGACTGTGGATGCGGTAATAAAAAACGCCGTTCGGATCAGCGCCGCCGATCCAAGCGAAGTGCGTGCGATCAAGATGCTTTTGCACTTCAGCCAACCGCACTTTGGCGTGGGCTTCGCGCGTGTTGCCGACGTATTCACCAATAAGATTGAGCAACTGTTTCTTTTGCGCGGCGTTCATCTTCGCACCAGGCAAGCCAACGTAATCTTGAATGATGTTGTCTTTGTAAGCCTCGCCGATGTTGTAGTTTTTCTCTTTCGACTTACCCAACTGAGCGACGGCTTGTTGTTCGGCATTCAACCCCGCAAACAGTTTGAAACCCTTGTCCTGTTCGCTTTGCAAAATGATTGTGCCTTTGAATTTGCCCGCGTCGGCGCGAATCGGTTCAGCCCCCATAAACGTAGGCGTCATAACTACCTGATCGCCCAGCACGAAGTAATTGATGATGCAATGATGTCCGTCGAGCTGCCAGCCCCACGGCTCTTTGTCAGAAGGCTCACCCATCACGGTGATCCAGAAAAACGTTTCGCCGTATTCTTTCGGGTTGTTTGCCAGTTCAGCCAACGTGCCGTCGAGATTCATTGAATCCTGTACGAGCTTCACGCCTTTCGCGCTCAGGCTCACGCGCAACAGCGTCCAGGCTTGTTCACGTTGTGCATCGGACATTTCAAAAAATCCCATGCCCTGCCGCACGGCGAAATGCCGGTTGTCCCACTTGCGCCATTCGAGGTCGTCAATCGGGAATTGCGTCCGCTTGCGTTGCTCGCTGTTCAAACTGTTCAGCCAAGCCTTCGCCGCCATTTGAATGGGCTTCGTCGAAACGCCCGTGGACTTAATCGAATACAAGCCGGTTTCGAGTTCGCCTTTTGGCGTGATGCCCTTGTAAGGAATTTCCGCCAGCTTGGCTTGTTCAGGCGCAGGCCGCCGCGTAGGCGTCTGCGTATAAGCCGCGTGATAGAAAAACGCTGTGAACGCCAAGACGACCACATAACCAATTAAGCCAATGATTCTTTTCATAACACTCCTGTTTCGTATTCTCTCTTTTCAGCAATTTTAACGAATCGCCAAAGGCCGCAGCGCAAAACCCGCTGCCGTGCCCTTGATCTTGTTCGTAGCCGCGACATAGCAAAATTCATAAACCCGTTCGCGCGCCAGTTCTTCCAGATTGTGAAACTCGCCGATATGGACGCCCTGCTCAACCAACAGGTAACGATGCACTGGGTTGAACGAACGATACTTTGCGCGATAGGCCGCGTGGTCCTTTTCGGCAGGGCCGTATTCCAACCCGCTCGTGTCACTTCCAATCATCATCGCACCGTATTCTTCGACCAGCCATTTCGCAGATTCGAGCGTAATGCCCGCCGAATCGTGTTGACCGATTTTGGCGTGATCGCTGCCCGTCTCGCCCCAATAACGCAACGTACCCGTGCGAATCAAAACTACGTCGCCCGGCTTGAGTTGCGTCTTTTGCGCAGCCAACGCCGCGCGCAAGTCATCTGTCGTGATGGCGTAATTGCTCGGCAACGCTTCGAGCTTTTTCGCACCGGCTACGTCAATCAATACGCCGCGCGCCACAATCGGCGGAATCGTCGTCGCGTCGGCTTTGCGTACTCCCCAGTTGCCACCCCAATCGCTTTCCTTAAATCCGTTGTACCAATGATTGTCGTCGCCGGTTGTGATGTGACCGAGTCCGTCAATTTGGGTGGCAACATTGTCGTTGATGAAAAGCGCCGCGCTGTGCCACGCCAGCTTGTCGGCATTGTCATTCACCAACGCAGGCAAATCGCGTTGGCGCTTGACACCTTCGGGCGAACGAAACGTGATGATCTCGCCGGGGCTATGCCCAGGCCATTTATACGACGTGCGGTCATACGTGACGCCGAGATCAAAGGTGCGTCCGCGATCTGCGATGCGCAACGCCGCCAGCCGCGAAGCATCCGTCATTTCGTTTAACGCGCCGACTTCATCGTCTTTGCCCCACACCCAACCCCAGCCTTTGCCTTTTTGCCATTGCTTGAGCGCATTGTTTTGGCCTGCTACCAGCCAGCCGAATAGCGAGCCTACGCAAAGCATCACTAACATCCAGCGAAAAGTTCTTTTCATAGTTTGATTCTCGTTTCAGTAATTCACACGCAACTCTTCATTCAACGTATTGAGAAACTTCACCAGCGGCGCGAGGTCGGCTTCACTCAATCGCATTCGCAACAACTGTTCGTCGGCAGCGCGCAACTTTCCGGCGCGCGCCAACTCACTCAGACGAACTTTCTCACGCAGCGTTTCAAGCAAGTCAGTGAAAGCTCCGTTGTGAAAATAAGGCTGACTGAAAGCCAAATGACGCAACGTAGGCGTTTTGAATGTGCCGATCATTCGCGTCAAAAACGCCGCGTCGCTTTCGTTGGCCTTGCGCAATGGCGAGCGATTGAGATCAACTAGATTCCAGTGGCCCAAGTCAGCGCGTTCAGGTAAGCCGCGTTCAGGAAACATCCGCAAACGTTCAACTGGACGCGCAGCATTCACCGAAATTTCCAACGCGGCAAACTTGCCTGCGCCATGCACACTGTCGTAATCAGCTTGGCTGACGCCTACGTTATGAAAGCTGAAGTCGGTAAAGAGCGGCGGCGTATGGCAAGCGACGCAATTGCCTACCCCAAATGCACCTGAAGATGAGCCAGACGTGCGAAAGAATATCTGCATGCCGCGCAATGCTTCTTCATCAAAGCCTTTGTTGAAATGCAGTGATTCTTCTCTCTCCAACCGCGCCAGCAAAGCTTCGTAAGTTTTCGCGTTGGTAAGCTCGCTCAGTTGATTGGCAACCACAAAACGGTCGTAAGGCGAATCCATCGGGCTGCGCAACGTACGCATAAACGCCGCGACGGCGCTGGCAACGCGATGCGCCGTTTCATCTGCATTCAGCTTGGTGAGTTCGACGCCATAAGCCGTTTTGAATTGCGGCGGATAAGTACTGCCTGCTTCGAGCAACACGCTGCGCATTTGCACGGAAGCCTGCGCTTCTTCGCCTTTCAACCAGCCCATCGGACGCCCTGCAAAAGTGCCTTTCACCAATGCTTCAAGCGAAGCGAATTCGCCGTCGGAATGCAGTTGCGGATGCAAGGCTACGTCAAAAAGGATTGGCGCGTTGCGGGCGTGCAAGCGGCGCGGGTCTTCGGTGCGCCACGAAAACCAACTGCGGTTAAAAAATTCGGTGAAGGCGCGCAAGCCCTGCGGGTCTTCGTTAAACAAGTGGCAGTTAGAACAACTCGCAGGTAGGTCGCCTTTCGGAGAAGAAAACCGCGCGTCATAAAACAAACGCTTGCCCAACAAGATTTGCGCGCGTTCTTTGCCGCTGGCGGTTTGTGCTTGTGCGGCAGACAACTTCATCCAGACGAACGACGACAAGAGCGCCAAAATCAAAATGAGTTGTGCCTTTTTCTTGAACATAAGACGCCGCTCTCACGAACCGTTGACCGTTGCCAAAATGTCTTCGACTTGCTGAAAGAGTTTGCCGTTTGAATAGGGCTGCAAGGCTTCGGGCTTTGCGTAACCCCACGCCACACCGATGAAATCCCAACCTGCTGCACGCGCCGCTTCGGCATCGCGTTTTTCATCGCCGATATACAACGCCGCGCTGGCAGCTACGCCACTTTGTTTGAGCAGACGACGTAACGGTCGCCGTTTGCCCATCAGCCCGATGTCGCATTCAAAGTGACTGATAAGTTTCAGGTTTTCATCGCCCATCACTCGGCTGATGTTCTCAAACGAATTGGAAGTAACAATCCCTAACGTCACGCCCGCTTGCGCCAACGATTGCCAAAGCGATTCAACGCCGGGAAACAGACTCACTTCGTCAATGCGCTCAAGCATGCCGCGCCGCATGGCCGTAGCGATGCGCGGAATCTTCCAATACGGAATTTTCAGATAACGTCTGATTTCGTCGCTGCTCATCTCACGCAATTCGTCAAACATCGCAGGCTCAACCACGCGAAAGCCATGCGTTTGCGCCGTGTGATTGAGTACGCTCAGAAAGCATGCGAACGAATCAGCCACAGTGCCGTCGAAATCAAATGCGATGAGTCGGTATTTCACGATGCGTTATTTCGTCACGCGCAAGCCAGTGAAATGCGCCACCGTGCCCGGCCCAATCCATAAACCGATTGCGCCGCTCGAAGCGCCCAGTTTCAAATCATTCACGATCAACACAGGCTGCGTTGCGCCGTGTACAAACAAGCGCGCCATCGCGCCTTTCACTACGATGCGCACTTTCGTCCATTCGCCCGGTACGAGGTCAACGTAGCTTTCATATTTTTCAGGGAAATCCTTACGCAGCGTCTGCCACGGAAAGTCAGGGTGCGAAATATATTGCGCCGAGTGATTGCGCCGCACCTGATCGTCAGCGCGTCCATTCGTGGGCCGCAAATAAAACGCCTCGAATTTTTCAGCCTTGCCTTGCACGCGAAACGCCAAGCCGACAAAACCGCGCGCAGTGGCCGAAGCGTTGGGAGCCAGGTCGCCCGCGAGTTCGAGCGTAATTTCACCGTCCTGAAAATTCGTATCCGACAAGATCACCATCCGATCATCGAACTCGCCTGTTGCAATTGCTGTATCGGTTACGCGCAACGCCGCCTTGCCTTGGTAATCAGCCTTTTCCGCTTTGACGTTGTGTTGCGATTCGGCTTTCGGTAAGTCGAGCTTGATGTCTTGGGCGTTCGTGATTGCGCACAAAGCCAGCATCAACAAAATCAAACGGGTTTGTTTCATTGTTCCATCTCTGACAAAGGGTGGGACAGGATCGTATCCTGTCCCACTCGGTGAAGCGCAAAAAAAGTAGTACAGGTTACGAACCTGTACTACCCAGATCAGTGAGTTACGCCATCGCCGCCACGGTGACGGCGGCGTCTTTCTCTTCCGCCACTTCGAGCGGATTGCACAACGTACGTCCGAAGCCTTCCCACTGCACTTTCATCACGTCGCCTGCTTGCAAGCTAACACCCGCGCCAAAGCTGAACGCATCGGCTCCGTAAAAATGAATATGCACGTCGCCCGCGCGGCGATGCCCTTCAAACTTGAAATGATGATGTTCCATATTGGCGAGGCTGTGGCACATCTCGGCTTCGCCCGATTTGATCGCAGCCGTCCACAGCGTTTGTCCGTCGCGTTCGACCGTCACCGTGCCGGGAACGGATTGAAAGTCGTGGCCGATGACCAACTCTGGGCCAATTGAACAGTTGCGCAATTTCGACCCGGCCAGATAAAGGTAATTCTGCTTCTCGAACTTGTGATCAGAAAATTCATTGCCCGTCGTGAAGCCGATGCGATGCGGCGTGCCGTCCTCCGCGACGACATACACGCCCGCGATTTCGGGTTCTTCACCACCGTCTTCGGCATAACGCGGAGTAAGTAACGCTTCGCCGTGCGCGCGCAAGATGTCGCCGTGGCCTTTATAAAACCATTCGGGCGCAACGCCGATCGCGCCAGCGGCGGGCTTGCCACGCTCTACGCCGGCGTAAAAGATTTTCATGCTGTCGGTCAGCGTCGCGGCATCTTGAACATGCATTGCGTTGCGATTTTTCGCGCTTGCCGTATGCGTCAACCCAGTGCCGCTCACCAAACAGCGCGCCGCTTCTTCGGGATGATCGGCGGCTGGCAAAATGCGCCATGCAGTTTGCCCCGCATAAACCGCATCGTAATCAAGCGTTTCCGCCGTCACTGATTGCGCGATGAGTTCAGAGAGCTTTTGTTTGTGGTTGATCGCGTGCAACGCCAGTTCGTAAATCGAAGCGAAAGGCGCAAGCAAACGCAGTTTAGGTTCTTCGACCACCGCGATTTTGCGGATGCCGTCTTGTTGCAATTGAATGAGTCTGGTCATGATTTTGATGAGTGTCGGGACGCCGATCACTTGTCGGCAAAGATTTTTTTGAAATCCACCGTGATGTTTTCGCTCATGATTTCCTGGCTGGGGAATTTTTGTACGCCGCCCGCCGTCGTCACAAAAATTGTATTCGTGAAAGGTTCTATCGCCCATACAGTCTTTATGCCATGGCTGATTAACAATTCAGCTTTTTCCAGCACGTCCTGTATGTTCTGGTTGGCCGAAATAACTTCGATAGCCAACAACGGCATTTCAGGGTATTTCGAATAATCCTTCAAAAAGTTAGGAGCGACCTTTTCACTCGGATAAACGCTGATGTCGGGTGTCAACCCTTTGTTGATGTCGAGCGTCAATTCGGGCAGGGCCTTGATCGTTTTATTTTCATAAAGCTGCCCCAATATTTCGGCGCAAACATAGCTGTGGTTGAAAGAAGGCATGTCATTTACCTCGGCAAGTGCATCAGTTGTTTCTGTAGTAAGTTCTGTTAATTCAGCTAACACGGTTTACCTCGCTTGGTTGCTGTTGTGATTGGAACGAATTTGACGCGGGTCATCTTACTCTCGCACGGCTCGCATCCCAAAAAGTATCAATGTTTTTGCATCCATTTGACGATTAACCCAGCCCATTCTTCGCCTTTGTCTTCCTGCACGAAATGCCCGCCGCCCTGAATGATCGAATGCGGTTGGCCTTTGGTTCCTGGTACGCGCGCCTGAAAGATTTTCTCGCCGCCCTTGGTTACGGCATCGCCATCGCTGAACGAAGTCAGAAAGGGTTTCTTCCATCGGCTCAAAACTTCCCACGCCTTTTTGTTATCGGCGACAGCGGGGTCAGCGGGGGTGACGGGTACGAGTAGCGGAAACACGCGCGCCGCCGCCTTATAACTCTCATCAGGAAAGGGCGCGTCATAAGCCGCAATGACGGCAGGCGTGAGCGGCGTTTTGCTGCCGCCCTTGATAATGAATCCGATCGGCAACTCAGGCACGCGCTGAGAAAAATCATGCCAAGCTTGAAAGCCCGGCCCCAGGCTTTCGCCCGTAGGCAAGCCGGTATTTGCCGCAGCAATCCGCCCGAACAAGGCTTCGTTTTCGGCGGCTACGCGCAAACCGATCAATCCGCCCCAGTCCTGACAGACGAGCGTGATGTTTTTTGATTTGAGCTGTTTGACGAATTGCGTCACGAGGTCTACGTGCAGCTTGTAAGAGTATTCTGCTTTGTTCGCCAGCTTGTCTGATTTGCCGAAACCGATCAGGTCAGGCGCGATAGCGCGATAGCCCGCTTTGACAAACAGCGGAATCATCTTGCGATAGAGATAGCTCCACGAAGGCTCGCCGTGCAGCATCAAGATCACGTCGCCTTTGCCTTCGTCTACGTAATGCATCCGCACCGGCTGGCCGTTGATTTTCAGTTCAGCGTAATGCGGCTTGAATGGGTAATCAGGCAAGTTGGCAAAACGCTCTTCGGGCGTACGCAAAATCGTAAGTTTGGTTTGTGCATTCGCGTCATTCATAAATACTCCGATCAGCAAAGCCATCATCAGCCAGTGTTTTTTGCAGTTCATAAATTCTTCTTCAATAGTTCTTCTTCAGGCCCCAAGCAGAAATAGCCAGCGCCGCGACAACGGCGGCGAGCAGGCGAAACATCACCGCGTAAGAACCGGTGCGCGTGACGCATTCGGCCAACAACAACGGCCCGATGGCCGAAGCCAACACGGTCAGCGATTGCGCCGCGCCTTGAATCTTGCCGAGATGCTGTCGGCCATAAGCGCGGCTCCAGAACGAAAAGAAAATCACCATCACGAATCCGCCCGCGAATCCCATCACTACTGCGTAAAGCGCCACGTGCGCCGCGTTGTGCAAGTGCGGCAAGGCCACCAACGAAGCCGCGAGCAAACTCATCGCCAACGCCATCAAGCGATTCATTGACCATTTAGTCGCAAGCCATCCGCCTAAGAAATTGCCCGCCAGCGCAGTGATCGCCGTTAGAGCCAAACTGTTGTGATAGACCGTCGCGGCAAAACCCAACTCGGCGAGGATAGATTCGTTAAAGAGCGCGATGCCCGAAGCGATCAATCCATAGACCGAACTCGACAACGCGAACACCCAAAACGCAGGCGTCGCCAACGCCTGCCGCAACGTGAAATCAACCGTTGCCGATGACTCATCACCTTCGGCTTTGCCATCCAACTCCACGCCGCAGGCTTCGGGTGATTCGCGTACGAGCCACCAACTCAACGGCGCAAGCACACAAAGCAACGCAACCGCTATGCTCAACCACGTCACGCGCCAACCCGAATTAACGACGGCTGCGCCTACAACCGGAAAGGCGATCATAAAACCAATGCTCAACAAAATCGTATAACTCGCCATCGCCATGCTCAGTCGCCGTACAAACCATTGCCCGACCATCGTGATGCTGATGACCGACAGCGCGCTCTGGCCGAATCCGCGCGTGAGCGTCACGAGCAAGGCCAACTCAGCTTTGCCGCTTACGTTGCTCATCAGCCAGACGGTGAGGCCCAACGCTACGACAACGACGGTGAGTACGGTGCGGCTGCCGAAGCGGTCAATCAGTTTGCCGATGCCTACGCAACCCAAGGCTCCGATCAGCGTCGCCCACAAATTGATTTGCGCGAACGTCACACGACTGAGTTGCAAGTCTTTCAGCAACGATTCGGTAATGAGTCCCAGCCCTTGCGTGCGACCGGGCAACGTACCCACCATTGCCAACGAAGCAACCACCAAATTTACCCAGCCATAATAAAGCGGCAGCCGCGCTATCCACGGCAGCGAGAGCGGCATTTCGTTACGCAAAGTCGTCATAAAAAAGTTTCACCAATGCAGGTGCAATGATAGGAGTTATAGGAGTTATGAGAGCTATAGGAACGCACACCCTCCTATAGCTCCCATAACTCCCATAACTCCTATAGCTCCCATCAACCCCAACGCTCCCGCGAATTGCGACGCCACCACATCCACAATAAAACCACCGTTCCCACGACACCCAACCAACGCAGCGTGCCATTCACAAACACCACCGTCGCGTTGAAAAAGATGAACAGCAAAAACGCCTGCCAACTCACCGTCAGCCAGCGCGGACGCCGACAGTAGCTTTGCGGCCAAGCCCACCACCAAACGAGATCAATCATCCACAGCGTCAGCAAAGCGTAATTGACAAACATCCCGCCGCCCCAATTAACGCCGAAGACTTCCGCCGTTTGGCGCGCAGTTTCGACATACACCGAAGCCTGATTCCAGTGATGAACAAAGTGCAGCGCCAAGGCGATGTGCAACAACAGGCAAAGACCGCTCAACGTCCAGACCCAACGCAAGGCTTTTTCCCAACGGTTGCGATGAGCAAACGCGAAAGCCGCACCGGGCAGATAGCCCAGCAAGGCCAGCCAGACGAATACGCGAATGAGTAAATCACTTTTGCTCATGCAAAATTTGTCGAAGCCAAGTGCATGGAGTCCAGCCTTTAGGCTGAATCGGCTCGTTTACGAGCCATACGGCGCTGCGCGCCGACTCAGCCTAAAGGCTGGACTCCATGCGCCCGCTTGCCATTTCTCACTTACCTTTCAGTTGCGCCGCTTGCTGTTGCAAAGCCGTCACTTGCGTAGCCACTTGCTTGAGCCGTGCTTCCAAATCCTCTACGGCTTTGATCGCTTGCGAAGTCGGCGCGACATCCGCCGCATCAATGATATTCATCACCGCGAAAAATCCCGTAGCGATGCCCGCCAGGCCCGGTTCGCGGTTGGCGCCGCCAAAAAAGTCTTCGCCGTCGGAACGGCCTTCCAGGGCTGCGAGTTCTTTGTCTATGTCTTCGGCTTTTGCGCGGTCGTTCACTTGTTTCAATGCTTCGCGTGTTTGTTTGATTTCAGTTTGCAAGGCTCGAATTTTGAGAATGCCCTGATAGCAACTCCAAGACCTGACGTAAGCATGCGCTAACTCCTCCCTTGGCGTCGTCACTCGCGGATCCATTCTTAGTTTTAACGTTTGCGTCATCGAAGCCTTGCCATCCACAACTAGAGTTACATTGTATTCGCTCGGATGAGCTAAGGGACCAAATGGCCCTGGCGGCGTATCTCGCAGGAGCGCCTGCATTCCGTAAGCACGCGGAAAACCTGCTGGTGGATCAAACCGTAAATCCCACACCCAACGATGCAGCCCTGCTTTGGTTGGCAGAGTAGGTGGCAAGCGAAACCAGTATGAAGGATAAGCAAGGCGACTCTCGTCAACCTGATCAGGAGGGTCGGTACTCTTGTACCAGCGCGTAATTAAGCCAGACGAAGAAGCTGGATTTGCAATCATCAGCCATACTTCTTTGGCATCGGCCTTGAGCCAATAGTTGATGATGGCTCCGTCGGGCGGATTCTGTCCCATCGGCTCTTCGGGCGGGATTGGCGTATCGGTGTTGTTGCTACGCCTGACGCGCGTCGCTAGTTGCGGTTTGAACAAGTGCGATTCAGACGCAGCGACTTGCGCTGTGAATTGGCGCAGCGGCGTGATGTCATCCAATATCCAAAAGCTACGCCCGTGCGTACCCACAACTAGGTCATCGTCTTTAATCACCAAATCACGAATCGAAGTCGCAGGCATGTTGTTGCGCAACGATTGCCAGTTTTCTCCGTCATCGAACGAAACGAAGACAGCGTTTTCGCTGCCAGCGAATAATAGTCCTTTGCGTTGCGGGTCTTCGCGCACGACGTTGATGACGTTGTTGGTTGGCCCTCCTTCTGGGATGCCGTTGGTGATGTGCTGCCACGTCTTGCCGCCATCGCGCGTGCGATAAATGTGCGGACGCAAATCATCCAGCCTGAGCGTATTGATCGCCGCATACACCGTCTGATCGTCAAAGTGCCCCGCGTCGAGTTGCGCGACTTTCATCCACGACTTCAATTCAGGCGGAGTGATGTTCGCCCACGTCTTGCCGCCATCCGTCGTGCGATGAATCAAGCCGTCATCCGTTCCCGCCCAGATCGTATTCAAACTTTTGTGCGAAGGCGCGACTGAATAAATCACTCCTCTTCTCGCCATCGTAGCCATTTCGGGCTTGCGATATTTGCCGATGCTTTCAGGGATGTCGTATTTCTCACGCGACAAATCGGGGCTGATGATTTCCCAACTCTGCCCGCCGTTCAGCGTCTTCCACAAAACGTTAGTCGCAAAGAAAAGCGTCTTGTTATCTACGGGTGAAAAGATCGAAGGCATTGTTCGCAACATGCGGTACTTGCCGCTGCGCACAGGTTCAGGCGCGATGTTTTGAGTCTGCCCCGTCTTCCAATCGTAACGCGAAATCCTTCCGCCATAAGTGATGTCGGGATTCAGCGGATCAGGCGCGGCGTAACCATATTCATCCACGCCGACCGTCCGCCAATCGCGCCACGTGATCGCGCCGTAATCGCCGCGCGAAGCCACGGCGGCTGAACCGCTTTCCTGCTGCCCTGAGTAAACCCAATAAGGCCAGCGGTTGTCAGTGATGACGTGATACATCTGCGCTGTCGGCTGGTTGTACCAACTGCTCCACGTCGCGCCGCCGTTGACCGTGACGACTGCGCCTTGGTCAGCGGCGAAAATCATCGTGTCGGGATGCTCGGGGTTGATCCAGATGCGGTGGTAATCGTCGCCGCCCGGTGCGCCCTTGAACGTCTGCCACGTCTTGCCGCCATCGGTTGATTTGTATGAAGCGATGTTGGCGATGAAGACCGTCTCAGGGTTTTTCGGATGGACTTTGACTTCAGCGAAATCTGAACCACGACCCCAGAGTCGTTGATCGCCCGACAGCTTGCGCCACGATTCGCCCGCGTCGTCGCTGCGATAAAGACCACCCGTGGCAGCGTTCGCATCAACCGTCGCATAGAGGATGTTTGAATTGCTGCGCGCAATGCCAAAACCAATTCGCCCCAAGCCTTCAGCAAACGTTGGCAAGCCTTTTGTCAGTTGTCGCCACGTGTTGCCGCCGTCAGTGGACTTATACAAACCGCTGCCCGGCCCTTGCCACGAGCCGTTTTCCCACGCCCCGTGGCGCGCTTCAAACAGGTCTGCATAAACGATGTTTGGATTCGTCGGATCAATCTCGACCTGCATCGCGCCCGTGTCTTCGTCTTTGAACAACACCTGCTGCCACGTGTTGCCGCCATTGAGTGTTCGATATACGCCGCGCTCTTTGTTCGGCCCAAACGGATGCCCCGCGACAGCGGCGAAAGCGCGATTGGGATTCTGGCGATCTACGGCCAAGCCACCGATTTGCTGCCCATCGCGCAGCCCCGTGTTGCGCCACGTCTTGCCGCCATCCGTTGATTTATATACGCCATCGCCGACTGACAGGTCAGGACGAAAGGGCAAGCCTTCGCCGCTGCCGACGTAAATCACGTTGGGCTGTGATTCGCACAGGGCTACGTCACCGATGGAACCCGTGGGCTGATCGTCAAAAATCGGCTGCCACGTGCGCCCCGCGTCCGTCGTCTTCCATACGCCGCCGTTGTTGACGCCGATGAAAAACACGTTGGGCTGCGACGGAATGCCGACCGCGCCCACCGTGCGCCCGCCACGAAACGGGCCGATACAGCGCCACTTCATCGCTTGAAAGGAAGCTTGAAACAGACTGGGGGCGTTTGATTGCGCCGAACCCGACTCTATAGCCGCGAACACTAACGCCGCACTAATCAAAGCCAATAAGGCATGACGGAATTTCATTACGAACCTCCGAAGGTTTTTTTCAGGTTAAGGAAGTACCGCGTGATTTGGATGCGGCGGATTGTGGGCAATGGCGGGCAGGTTTTCAACAGCGGCAAGTCTGGGAGCGCGCGAGGTTCCTCATCCCTCTCTGCGCAGCTCTGCGAAAAACTCAGCGTAACTCTGCGGTGAATCACTATCCAAAACGAGACGTTCTCTCGTGAAGTTATGACTTATTTCTTCGTTGCAGCATATTTCTTCGCTGCCTCTTGCCATTGATGTGGCAACACGTCGGGCACGATGCTGACTTCAGTCGTGAACTTGAACGGATACTTGCCGCCGCTGTCATAAACCAATTCGACAAAGAACGCCGTGAAGCCTTTGTCAGGCTTGGCGACACTAGCGGTGTAATTCCCCTTTGCGTCAGCTTGCAACGGCGTACTCGTATAAGCCTTGCCGATGACATCCAGCCTAAAGTCGCGCGCGTTTGCATTCGTCGCCTGCCAGAGATTGACCTCGCGCGGCTTGTCTTTGGGCGTAACAACGAGCGAACCGTCTTTCGCTTTGCGCCAACTGAATTGCGGACGCGGGCGCTGGCGAATCACTGCGTCGTAAAACGCCGTCAGACTTTGCAGCGCGTCTGAATTCGCCAGATTGTGTTTGGCGTTCGGCACGTAGCGCAGATGTTTCTCTTGCTGCAACGCGCCGAAATAAAACTGTGAGTTGTCGGGCAAAAAGAATTCATCGCCCGCAGCGTTGATGAGGAACTTCGGCATCTTGTGTTTGGGACGCGCGCGATATTGATAAGGGTCTTCGATGGCGAGTACGGCTTGGTATTCCGGCGTACCGATCTTGTGCGGGAACAAGCCGTGATTGACGTAATCATCCAGCGCGTCTGAGAAAAATCCGTAAACCTCAAAGTGATGGCGCGTGATGGCTTCGCTGTTCAAGGCATCAATCACCATCGGCGCGATGGCGATGACGCGGCGGTCTACCGTACCAACCAGCCACGCCGTCCAGCCGCGTTTCGATCCGCCGGTGACGACGAATTGTTTGATCTTGTATTTGCCACCCGCTTCGCTCGCCATAAATTCCTGCACGGCATCCATCGCGCGGACTCCGCTTTTGACCATCGCCAACCGCACCAGCCAGTAATCGTCTTTCGTGGTGAAATGCTTGACGCGCGTATAAGCAATCAGGTCGTCTTCTGAACGCGCCTGGTCGGGCGAGTCGGTGAAATAGAGCGGCTGATTGGGAACCATCATCACTTCGGCTACGACGGAGTTGGTGTCAGTGGCGATCATCTGCGCGCGGTCAGAAATTTTCACCGGCGCGGCGTCTTTGTTGCTGCCGCTGCCGATATAAAGCAACGCCTTGTCACTCAGACGCTGACCGGGCGTGACCGTGTCGGGCTTCACGATGGTGAGCCAATGCTTCCAGACGGGACGGTCTACGTCTTTGGCGCTGCGCCACGATTGCGAAGTCAGTTCCAACACATACCCCGTCACGCCTGCGCCTTTGATCGTCGTGACCAACCGCCAGCCATACACCGCGTCTTTTTGCGCGACGTAACGATCCAGCGCGGTCGGGCGCGTAGCCGCTTGCGGCAAAGCAACGTCACTTGCCAGCAGCAGTATTAGCAGAAAAAACCATAATTGCTTCATTTGATTTCCTTTCGGCGCGGTTTCAATTCACGCCTGATCTTGATCGGTATCATCATTTGCTTCGACATTCTCAAGTTCCTCGTGTTGAAGTTGCGCGTCTCTTCAGCAGCGGGGACACGGACGCCGCGCAACAGGGTAGGTAACAGATCATCGGCGCGGCGC
Source organism: Acidobacteriota bacterium (assembly GCA_043718445.1). GTDB lineage: Bacteria > Acidobacteriota > Blastocatellia > RBC074 > RBC074 > JACPYM01. The sequence continues at coordinate 16,067 of JAYSVR010000591.1, forward strand.
GTGAAGGGATGTACGACTTGAGTTTTTGAGTTTCAAACTTGACCAACTGTAACGCAACCTCGCCAAAGTTGCGCTGGTCACGAGGCAAAAATTACTGCGGAACGGCTTTGCCTTCTCCTCAATCACGCCTGCCGAGGTTTGCGTTTCAAGCAAGGTGTCAAATGCCCATCAGCGCAACCTTGGCGAGGTCGCGCTACGGTTGCCGCAAAGTCCACCCATCCACAAACGACTTTGCAAGGACTGTGGAGTAAGAAGTCAAAATTGAAAAGCCATCACGCGGATACTTGGATCAATGCCACGAAGCTCTGTCTCGTGGAAATTTACCGTCGCTGCTACCTTACACCCGATTCACTGCATTTTGCCGTCGGCAAGGATTTGGTCACTTGCAGATCGCGATGATAAATCAGCAGAAGAAGTAGCAGAGATGGAGACACGAATGGTTATTACTTTACCGCAACGCAACCTAGAGTCATTTCTTTTTTCGGATGATGTGATTGAAGCTCTAGTTGTGAACCAAGATAAGCAGGATGTTTTGCAGCCTGCGCTCGACGTAAAAAAACAAGCTATAGAAAAAAGCGTTGCCCGAGGACATCCTACCGATGATTTGAAATCTGCCTCTGGCGAAATTTACATTGGCTTAAAGAGGCTACTTGATCTTCAACGCTGCGGAAACACCGCTGATGCTTTTATGCGAGATACCCTCGCTCAGCTAGTTGAGCCATCAATGCAGACATTTCAATCACTGAAGACTTCCATCATTGATAAAGTTACCCACTGAGATAAAGTTACCCACTGAAGACTTCCATCATTGGTAAAGCTCTATTCAATAAATATCTTATTAAACAGAATCAAACGCGATAAACTGAGGTGGGTACATCTTAGCTCTAAAACCGCTTCTGACTTCCCGACAAAGGCGCATCGTGCGTACCCAACGTCAGCCACGCCAGCGCGCAAATCAACAACGGCACGAGCGTCCACACCAGCCAGAAAAAACGCCCGCGCGTCCACACTGCATCTTCGGCGTTACGCGATTCGCCATCCTGCACTTCAATCGGCGCAGGCAGTGTAATCGTCAGCCAGGTGCAGGCCAGCGCCGTTAGCCAGAAACTGACGTGTACCAGCAAGACGGAGCGATCTTTTATGGACGGGAAGGCTTGCGTGAAATCTACGGCAAGAAAGATCCAGAGCAGCGACAGATACAACGCTTGCGCGCGCGGGAAGGGAGCGGCGGGGATGAGGGGCAGGCTGCTGGCGTGGTAGCGGCGCAGTGCGGCGATGACCAGCAACGTCAACAATACGGCGATCAGTGCGAACCAGCGCGCGGGCGCGAGGCCGAAGAGCGGTTCGCCGAGGTGTCCGTCGGTAGTCCAGCGCGAGACGTTGCGCGGGAAGTTTTCCCAGGGGATGACGACGAGCAACAGCAACACCGCTGCGTTTGTAGCGGTTGGGCGCGAACGGCTTGGCGTGGCGTCGGCTTCAGTATTTTCTTCAGGCGGAGTGAGGTTGAGAGCGGCGAGGCGCGCGAGGCCGAGGGCTACGCCCGCGCCCATCAGCAGGCCGAAAAGCTGCTCCATCCATTTCCAGTAACCCAGCCCTTGCAAGGCCGGGAAGCGTCCGATGAAGCCCCAGTTGGCACGGCCCAGCATCTGCACCAAATCGCCGACGGCGAAGCCTGCGCCGCCCGCCAGTGCGCCATACGCGACGAGCGAAAGGGCTGCGCGATGATGGGTGCGCCAGAGGTAAAGGAAGAGCGCGGCGCAAAGGCCCAAGCAACCGGCCCAGTTGTCGCTGCGCGGGGGTGTCATACGCAGGTGAAACGTGACGGTCAGCAGGCCGAAGCCGATCAACCAGCCTGCGGCCAACGTGATTAAAAGTCGGCAAGCGGCGCGTGCGTTGGGCACGAATGCGGCGTAGGCAGCAGCGATTAGCAAGGCCGAACTCGCGGCAACCCAGTCGGTGTCGTAAGGATTCCAGCGCGCTTCGAGCCACGCGGTCGCGCCGCTGAAATCGAGCAGCTTCCAGACGGCATAGACAGCGAGCAGCGGCGCTACGAAGGCGTCGAGTTCCGATCTACGCAGCGTCAAACTCAATCCCAAAATACCTGCGCCGATTGCGCCCCACAGCGCGCCGATGACGAACAAATTAGCGTAGCCATACAGCACATTCTCCCACGCTGAATCCGCCGTGTAGCCAATCACGATGCCATAACTCATCTGTCCGCCGAACGCCCAACCAATGGCGCACGCGGCGGCGATGGTTGGAGCGCGCCTGAGCCAATCGGCGCGTCCGGCGGCGAGGCAGAGCGCCAAACCAATGAGAGCGCCGGGCATCATTGCGCCCGCTTCGTGGCCGTAATCGCCGCGCAAGCCCCAGCCGACCGACATAGACAATGCAGCCAGCACAATCAGTTTCAGTGAATGATTACGGCCTGTATTAGTCGTTTTATTTTGAAAAGGAGTCTGGTTCAACGTGGCACTAAGCGATAACTGACAAAGGCAAGCTGCTTGCTGTCGGGCGACCACGAAGGCACGTTCATCGTACCTTGTCCGCCAAACAGTTTTGCCAACACTTGAATTTCTCCGCCACCAACTGGCATTAAGCGCAACATCACGTCTTTGTTGGCGGGATGACCAGTCACGTCTTTTTCATACGAAATAAACACCAGCCACTTGCCATCAGGCGAAGGATGCGCAAACCAGTTGTTGTATTCGTCTTTGGTGATTTGGGTTTGTTCGCTGCCGTCGGGTTTCATCCGCCAGATTTGCATCCTCTCTCCTGGGCCCGCGCGCACCGAGTTGAAATAAATGTATTGCCCGTCGTGCGAATACTCAGGCCCATCATCCAAGCCTTCTGCCGTCGTCAATCGCTTCTCTTCGCCGCCTTCAACCGGAATGCCATAGACATCAAAATTGCCGTTGCGGTCGGCGCAATACACCAGCGTCTTGCCGTCGGGCGACCAGCCGTGCCAATAAGCAGGCGCAAGTTGCGTGATGAGTTTGGGCGTGCCACCCGTGATCGGCAAGGTATAAATCTGTGATTGCCTGAGTTGCCGCGCCGTGTCGCTGATCTGCGATTGATCGCTGATGACGAGTTGCGTACCGTCCGGCGAAATGCCGTGGTCGTTGTTGCATCGAATCGCAAAACCAGTGTCTATGGTTTCGATGGCTCCGCCCGTGACTGGCAGCTTGATTATTCGTCCGGCGCGATTGAGCAAAAAGTATTTGCCGTCGCGCGACCAGTTCGGTGCTTCGAAATGTTCGTTCGCGGTGTAAACCACCTTGCGGTCTTTTGACGCGATGGCAATCGTTTCGAGCGTACTTTCGAGCGTCTTGGTGTTGGCAAGCTCTACGTTACTGAACATGGCTTGCGCCGTCGCGTTGTTATCGTGCGCGCATACGCCAAGGCCGATGTAATAAGGCTCGGTCAGCTTGATGCGAAACGAACCGCCCGCTGAACGCAACGGCTGACCTGCCTGGGCAACTGACATGAATACGTAATCGCCCTGTTTCTCAATGCGCAGCCGCGACGGCCCTTTGACGCCATTGATGTTGGATTGAATCTCGCGCGTCACGCCGCCTTTGACTTCGCGGTATTGCAACGAAGTCAGTCCATCGGCATGCAACGCGGCGTCGGCATACGCTGAGTCAGCATCGAGCGATTGGCGAATCATCAATACGCCTTTGCGATGCGCGTTGCCGGTTTCGCCCAACACCTTGAGGTCGGCGGCGAAGGCTACGTCGCCGGACATACGCCGCCAGACGAAATGAAAGGCGTCCGTCGTCGCCCACATGTTTTCGCCCCCGCCTGACACGGTATAGCTTTTCGTGGCCATGTCGTATTCGACTGCGCCTTTGTGTTTGACTGCGCCGACATCTGCGTGATTATCGAAGATGCCGACTGCGGTGGATTGCTGCGAAGTAACAGCGGCGCAAACCCACAGCGAGCCAAGTAAAAGCGTAATAAGGGACAGTTGTTTCATGGTTATCTTTCTATAAAGCGCCCAGTGATGGCGGCAGTGGAGTGAAAATTTCAGCCAATTGTTTGGGCCTTAGCGTGAGGGATTCAACCCGTTTCATTTCAGCGATCAATGCGCGAACCTGATCTGGCGAAAGAACATTATTAATCCAGAACAGGCGAAGTAAGTCTGGCAAATTAAGCACGTGCAGTCCTCGTTGTATGCAGTAATGCACCGCGTCAGTGTCGTTGCTCAACAATGTGCCGTTGCGAGCTTGAACGAGCGCGATTGCTTCGCGCTCTCCGTCTCCCAAGTCGGACGGATAATTGAAGGTATGCAACTCTTCTTCGGCTGAGAGTGAAACGACCTTGATCCGCCGGGCTTGAAGCGCAGAGAATACTCGTTCCAGATGTTGATGGCCTCGCGCCAAACCATCCTCTAATTCTTGCTGCACGGCCGGTGAGATTACCAAATTCTCGTTGGCATAAAGCTGGCAGAATGCCGTGATCGCATTGCCTGCTGCGAGCGAGCCAAGAATGTTGGTATCGCTAGCAATAATCACAGCATTCCCTCTCGCTTCAGCTCTTCGGCTATGGCATCCATCTCGGCTGCGGTGCGGTCGCCTACGACATAAAGAGAAAGCCCACGCTCCTTCAAGCGATCAATTAAATCCCAGCGTGTGACGCCGGCCAATTTTGCTGCTCGCCCAAGTCCGCAGGCTTCGGCCAGATAAAGCTCTATGGCTTCATCTATCGTCGCACTGGCAGGTAACGATAAGTTCTCATCGCGATAGAGCAATTCTTTCAAACGTGCCCGCTCGCTCGCAGAAAGCTCCTGAGCCAACGTGAGTATGCCTTGCAATTTAGTTGCGGTTGCTGTGCCTGTCATTTTGTTTACCTCCTTCGTAATGATAAGCGCCAAGTGATGGCGAACCAATTCAAAATTTTAGCCGCTCTAAAAACCGCACACTCACAGGAATCTGTTCAACGGCGACGGGCGCTTCGTCTTCCAGAAAGTACCATTTCACGCCTGCCTTGTGCGCAGCCTTCATGATCTCTGTCCATTTCATGATGCCTGTGCCGAGCGCAACATCGTTAGTCACATCTGACTTGCCGGTGAGCAATCCGACGGGTGTGCCTTTCTTCATATCTTTGACGTGCATGAGTTCGATGCGACTGCCGAATTTTTCAAAGAACTTCACCGGGTCTTGTTTGGCATGCACGACCCAGAACACATCCATTTCGATTTTGACAAGTTCGGGTTTGGTTTCGGCCATCAGCAAATCGAACAGCGTGCCTTCGCCATGCGGCTGAAACTCGTAACCGTGTGTATGGTAAAAAAACTTGAGGCCATGTTTCGCCAACGCTTCGCTGGCGCGATTGAATACCTTGATCGCATCGCGCATATCGGCTTCGTTGAACGAACCGGTCTTATGCGCGATCCATGCGCAACCGATGTATTGCAGTCCTAAAGTTTTCGCTTCGCGTGCGACGCCTTCGATGTCGTCGCGCAAGCGGGTGTAATCAAATAGGCTGCTGATCGGCTTCAAGCCGCGTGCATTGAGTTGTTTTTTGAATTCTTCCGCTGTGAGTTTGTAAGTGCTATGCAACTCGACGTATTGCATCCCGAAATCTTTCACGCGGTCGAGCGCCATCGGCACATCGCGTCCGAGTTCTTCGCGCAAACTGTAAAGCTGTAAGCCCAACGGCCCTTTGAAACTAGCGCTCAAACCGGTTGCGGGTTTCAGCATTCCCAAATCAGCCAGCCATTCTTCAAAACGTTTCGGCCACGTACCGAACGGAATGCCGTCGCGCTGACGAATGCTGCCGCCGTGTCCGCCGTGCGCGTAAATGTGCAAGTCTGATTGCACGCCCGCGTTGAACAGCGAGTTATGAAACTCTACGGTTTGTTTGGCATGAAAGGCGTCATCCAAACCTGCGCTGGTCAAAAAGGCGGGAGCCGAATCAGCGCGGGCCGTAATGTCCATCGGCTTCCAACCGGGATAGACGAGGCCTACAAAATCGGGGCGGCAGCTTTGACGTTCAACAAAATCAATTGCATCAGGCTTGCCGCGATCAAAACGAATATCCGCCAACGCAGCCAACGCGCCACCGGCTGAAAAACCCAACAGCCCGACGCGGCTCGGATTCACACCCCACTCGCGCGCACGCCCGCGCACAATGCGAATCGCGCGTTGCGTGTCTTGCAAGGCTTCGCCCTCAACGCTGTATTTATAATTCGGCGTTTGCTCCAAACGATATTTGAGCAAGATCACATGCGCGCCGATGCCGTTCAGCCATTCGATCAGGTCTGTGCCTTCAGAACCCCACACCAAATTTCGATGGCCTCCGCCGGGCGCGACGATAATCGCTGCGCCCGTGGCTTTAGTTGGCGGCGCGAGATAAACGTGAATCGAAGGATTGTGTACGTTGACGATGGACGCGATGCGCTCGCCGGGTTTGGGATTGGGCGGCGTCGTGATTTCTTTTTCATTCGCGCCTTGCAAGGTCGGATGTCCGGCAGGCCACAGATAAACCACCTGAGGATCGGCAGCCATTACGCCAACCGCCAAACACGACCAAACAGCCAACAGAAAAGTTATGCGGAGCAACATGAGTAATCATCCTTTTTGATTTGAATTAGCGCACGCCCAACGTTTGGGCGTAACGCGCGCCATAAGTAATCACGAATTGCGCGCCCGCGCGTTTGAAGACGTGCCACGTTTCGAGCAACGCGGCGTCGAAATTCACCAAGCCGTTTTCTGCCAGCAACGACAAGCCGCCGTATTCACCACTGACTTGATAAGCGCCGACCTGTTTGCCGGTTGCTTCGATAATCGGGCGAATTAAATCCAACGAAGTCATGCCGGGCTTAACCATCAGCAGGTCTGCGCCTTCGTCAGCGCAACGCTGGCTGGCGGCTATGGCGGCAGTACGGTTGCGCGGATCAAGTTGGTAATGCCGCCGGTCGCCGAATTGCGGCGCGCTGTCGGCGGCTTCACGAAACGGCCCATAAAAATTGCTGGCGAATTTCGTGCTGTAACTCATGATCGGCAATAGCTCGAATCCTTTAGCATCAAGCGTGGCGCGAATGTGCGCGGTGCGACCATCCATCATATCGCTTGGCGCTATGCCATCAGCGCCCGCTTCGGCAAAGGCCAGTGCCGCATCGGCCAAAGCGTTCAGGGTTTCCTGATGTGCGATTTTCTCACCTGACAAAACCGCGCAATGTCCGTGCGTTGTCGCCGAGCAAAGACAGGTGTCTACCCACAAACAAAGCAATGAGCCGAATAACTTTCGCAATTCACGAATCACGGTTTGCGTGAACCGATGATCGAAATGATCGGGACGCTTTTCGCCCGGTACGGGAAAGAGAATGAATTGCGTCACGCCCGCCGCGAGGTCTTGTTCGACCTGCCTGCAAACGTTCACCAGACTCTGGCGCATCACGCCGCGCAAGCCTGGCACTGGTTCTTCGCCTTCCAGTCCTTCGACGACAAACAACGGTTGAATCAATTGCGCGCGACTGAATTCGGTCTCGGCGCACAAGTCGCGCAAATGCTGGCTCGCGCGCATCCGCATCAATCGTGAAAATGAATTGGCTTTTGCTTCAGTCATTGCAAACCTTCGTTCCGCGTTAGGTATCGCAACCTGTTAGGTTGCGAATGTCTCGCGGTTGAATGAAATAACGCAAGCGGGAAGCTCCGCAACCTGACAGGTTACGATACAGTTATTCGTGAGCCATCTCACGCAACCACGCTGCGCGCGAAAGAAAAATATGCGGATGCAAACCTGCGCGCTCCAACACGCTTTGCGTATGCCCAGGCCCGCAAGCATGCGGCTTGTCTTTGAGCCACGGATTTAAGTTCAGCGCGCGTAAAAAATTCGAGCCACTCGTCCAGAAAAATGCTGCGCGACCATTTAAGTCAGGTGAGGTCGCGCGCGGAATCAAACGATAGGTCGCTACCGTCGGCATTGAATGCACGACTAACAAATCTTCGGCATCAGCATGCGTCAGCTTGCACCACGTCAACTGTTTGCCCGCCAGCACCTCAATCATCGGAGCTTCGCTTTCGCCCAAGCCGTCAGTGCATCCGTTCACCCACACGCCGCGTTGCGCCTGTCGTTGCCAAGTGCGCCAGCCGCTCGCCCAAACTAACTGCTCGACATTGAGTTGATAACTCGCTGGCAGGGCTTCGGATTTCGCAACCCACAAAGCATCAGCTTGTTGCAAACGGGCTTGGTCGTAATCAAACACCGGCTCGCGCACAAACCATTCGTTTTCTTCGTTAGTCAGCGGCCACATTTGTTCGCGCGGCATACGCTGAGGACGCGCTCGCAGCGGAATCAACTTGCTCTCATTGATCGTCGCGCCGTCCGCCACAGCGCCGCAAACGAATTCGATTAGCCCGTAAGGCCGTTGCAGCACGCTTGCGCCCAAAGGCACGTGACAACCTCCGCCGTGCGCCGCGAGAATTTCGCGTTCGCGCGTCACCGCCGCAAACGTAGCCGCGCAATTCACTGTCTCGCACAAATTCCGTAAGTCATCGCGCGCCACCGCAATCTCAATCGCCAAAGCGCCTTGCGCCGCAGCCGTCGGGTTCACGCTCAACGGCAAAACCATCCAACAACATTGCGAGAGCGCAGGACGCAATTCGTCACTCGCTGAAAGCAAACGATCCAGCGCGGCTTTCGCTACGATCAAACCGTCAGCCTGTGAACCGTCAGGCAACGGCTGCCACAACTTGGCGACTCGTGTTTGGATGTTGCCGCGCACCGGTTCAAAGCGAATTTTCGATACAGGCTTCGGCAAGGCTTGCGGCAAACACTGCGCGAGATTGAACGCGCGGCGGGGCGAAGAAGTCAGCAGAATCAATTCATCTTCCTCGCTTCGTTGCCCCCAACGATCAAGCCGCACCAGCAACACATCGCGTTGATCGCCGCGCGGCAACGTAGCCACAACCGCCGTCTTGCCATCGTTTTCAATCGGCAAGTCTTTCCACGAATGCACGACCAAATCAAACTCGCCGTTTAATAAGCCTGCGCGAAAGTCCGCAGTGAATACGCCTTTTTCCGGCATCTGCCACAACGGATCGTCCGCGCGTTGATCGCCGAGCGAAGTGCGCCAGTGATACGCAATTTCAAGCCCCGGATACGCAGCCTGCAAAGCCGTGCCAACTTGTTCGGCTTGAATGCGCGCCAGCAAACTAGCTCGCGCGGCAATCGTAATTGACATCAGTTTGCCTCAAAAAAATCGTGTGACCGCGCGAGGCTTTTGCCACTCGCAAAAGTAATGCTAAATTGCGACCACTATGGAAATTCAATTCACCATCCAAATCTTCAAAGAGGGCAGGCTTTTCGTGGCGTATGCGCCACAACTCGACGTGTCTTCCTGCGGCGGTACGGAAGGCAAAGCCAAAAACAATTTGCTTGAGGCCGTGCGCTTGTTTCTCGCGGAAGCCGAAAATATGGGCACGCTCGACCAGATTCTCGATGAAGCCGGTTTTGTCAGGCGTCGCCAGACATTCGCCGGGCCAAAATTTATCAGTTCTCAACCTGCGGCATTGCCACTGATATTTGCCCATGCCAAAACTTAGCCCAGTCTCTTATCAGGTATTGCAATGTGTCTTCGAACTCGACGGCTTCACGCACGTCAGAACCGAAGGCGATCATCTGGTCTTCACTAAACCCGGCGTATTGCGTCCGGTTGTCATTCCCAAATACCACAGCATTCCGGTCTTCATCATCAAGAACAACCTGCGCACCGCCGGAATCAGCCGCGAACAATACTTCGCCTTACTGGAAGAATGCTGACCCTTCTCGTCCAAATTACTTGCGCGGAATGATTGGCAACACCAGCGCCGACGGATGTTCGGCGTCGTGATAGATCGTTTGATTCGCCTTCACCATCCGCACGCCGCCAAAGGTTTTCTCACCTGTATTCAAATTGCGATTGAAGCGCGGAAAGTTGCTGCTCGAAACATAAACGCGCAGCTTGTGTCCGGCCTTGAACACGTTGCTCGTCGCCCACAAATCAATCATGTATTTCGTCACCTGATTCGGCGTAATCGGTTCGGCCTTTTGCGTACCGTTGCGATAGCGCGCGCGGATGATACCGTCGCCCAGATAGCGCGCGTAACCTGACGGATCAACGTCAACGATCATCGCGGTGAAATCGGTATCAGCCGCCGAAGTCGCCGCGTATAGTTCCATCGTGATGAAACCCGTCACTTCGGTGTCCTGCGCCATGGGCGGTGTCGAATAAACCAATACATCGTCGCGCGCTTCGTTCGGACGTTGGTCAGTCGGGCCGGGCGGTAAGCCTCCGCAACACAGGCGACCGCCGATGGTGCGCACCGGACTCATCGGGTCATATTCAAACGTATCAGCCTTTTCAGCTTTCGGCATCGTCACCGAAAGCGTGCCGTCACCCTTTACTGAATTCGCGCCTTGGCCTGAATGCAAAAAGTATTTGGTGTATTGCGTCCGCGCCAGGGGAAATTCTTTTTCGCTGCGCCACACGTTATCGCCCATCACGAAAATCTTGACCGGCGCGTCGCTCGCAAACTCGTTCTGTTTGCCTTTCATCACGTAATCATACCAAGCCGCAACTGTCGCATTCATATCCAGCACGGCTTGTTTGCCAAAAGTCACGTCGCCGATTTTGCCTTCGTTCGAGGTCGCCGCGTGCGCCCACGCGCCCATCAGCAAACGCTGTCCGCTACGTGCTTCAGGCGTAGCCGCTTGCTTTTGCATATCCATGAAATTGCGAATCGAGCCGCCGCTAAAAATGTCGTGCCAGCCTCCGGCGTGCAACGCCTTCACTTTCATTTTGCCGTAATGTTCTTTGACTTTGACGGCTCGCCAGAACTCGTCATCTGTTTCGTGTTCGACCCATTCGCGGAAGTAAGGCGCTACGTCGTTAGCGGTCGGAGCGTTCATCAAGCGGTAATCTTCGACGGGCAATTGTTCCGCCCATTGCACGGGGCGATTGAGCGCGCCCGCCTTGCGCATCAGCGTGTCCAGCACCAGACCTGAAGTCCACGATTCGGCGAACCATTGCATCAACGCGCCGCCTTCATACGTCCAGCCTTCGTAATACTCGGCGGCAGTGACGTAAGGAAAGATGCCGACCAGATGCGGAGGATTGGAAGCCGCCGCCAGCATTTGCGTAGCGCCGACATACGAACCGCCGAACATACCTACGCGGCCATCGCTGTAAGGCAACGCCGCCGCCCACTCAATCGTGTCGTATCCATCATTCATCTCGTTGCGAAACGGATTGAACTCGCCCTCTGACGCGAACCGTCCGCGCGTGTCTTGCTGAACGACGACGTAACCGCGCGCCGCCAGATAAAAACCTGTCTCAGGATCGCGGCGATTATACGGCGTGCGAATCAACAGCACGGGAAACTTGCCTTCGGCTTTAGCCTCAGTTTTTGGACGATAAACGTCTGCGACCAGCGACACGCCGTCGCGCATCTTAGCGCGCAAGCCGGATTGCACTTGCACGTTAAAAGTTTCAGGCGCAGGCGCAGCGGCTTGCGCGAAAACAAGGGCGTTGAGAATTACGACGAGCAAACACGCGAGGCTCAGTCGAGCAGTGATTCGGAGTTTCATCATTGCGCTTCCTAATTCAATTGGGTGGTTGGAACAACGAAGCGCGACAGAATGCGTCACGCTGCTTCTTCAGTTGAGGGTCAGATAAATCCATCTCGCCCCAGAACGCAAGGGCAGCTCAGGAGCGTTCGTAGCGAAAGTTCGTTTAACCGCAGAGTTACGCGGAGTTTCTCGCAGAGAGGAAGAAGAGAGAAGAAAAACTCTCTTCCGAATCATCTTCTCTGCGAAACTCTGCGAGAAACTCCGCGTAACTCTGCGGTTAAACGAACTTTCTCATTACACCTATTGATAGAATCCCGCCCCGCCGTTACCGCCTCACACAACCTCACGTCTTGTGCATCGGAGTCTTTATGCAAACCTTTCTACGTTTCACCTTACGCAGCGCGTGCCTGCTATTCATCACTTCGGCTGCACTTGCACAAACCAATCCAACCGCTGCTTCGACCACTGGCACGGCGACTGTCACCGGTATCATCAAAAACGGCGACGCGCCTTTTGGCAACGTCGCACTAAGCCTCGTGCCAGATCGCGGCGCATTCAATCGCGGAGGCAATTTCAATCAGCAACCGCAAGTGAACAGCACTTATAAAACGACGACCGACGCGAGCGGAAAATTCACTTTCACCAACGTACCCGCCGGTCGCTTTCGCCTCGAAGCGCAGGCCGAAGCCTTTGTCGGTACGCGGTCAGAATCGTTGACCGTTGCGGATGGACAAACCGTCACCGCGCCCGATCTCACGCTCGCGCGCGGAGGCGTCATCACCGGTCGCGTCACCGGCAGCAACCGTCCATTGATTGCGCAACGCATCACGATTCAACGCCTCGCCGACGACGGAACCGCACAAGCATTTTTCGGCGGGAATCCGCAAGGTATTGAAACCGATGATCGCGGCTTATATCGCGCGTATGGTTTGCCCGCCGGAAAGTATCTGGTGAGCGCGGGCGAATCGGATACTGGTTTCGGACTCGGCGGGCCAGGGCGACCTGGCGCACGCACCGCAACGAAATACGCCAAGACCTATCACCCTGATGCCGTAGAAGTTGCGCAAGCGACTACGCTTGAAATCACGCCGGGCAAGCTCATTGAAAACGCCGACATTCGTCTGGGCGATCCGCTGAAACGTTATGTCGCCAGCGGTCGCGTCGTTGATGCTGACAGCGGACAACCGTTGGCGGGCTTGCTGATTACGGCTTCGGTCAACGGCGGACGCGGCGGGCCGGGCGGTAGCGATAACTCGACCACTTCAACGGCGAGCGGCGAATTCACGTTGTCTGGTTTGTTGCCGGGCGATTATGCGGCGGGCTTGGGACGGTCGGCCAACAGTTCGACCAACTATTACGGCAAGACGGTTTCCTTTCAAATCACCGACGGCAACGTCACCGGCTTGACCGTCAGCGTCAAACTCGGAGCCAGCGTCTCAGGCATCGTCACGCTCGAAGGCGTCACCGACCCCGCGCAAAAAGCGCGCCTCTTGCAAGCGATGGTGATGGCGCAAGTACGCAGCACGGGCGGCAATGACGGGCAAGGCGGACGTGCCAACATTGGAGGCGGGGGAAGCACCGGACGTAGTTCGGGCGCGCGGCTCAATCTCGACGGTACGTTTGTATTGAGCGGCTTGGCGGCGGGGCGCGTGACGCTCGACCTCAACAGTCTCGGTGGCAACGACACGGGCGGCACTCTTTCGATTTTGCGGATGGAACGCGAAAGCGTATCGCTCGCCAGCGGATTCGATCTCGCCGACGGTCAGCAACTCACGGGCGTACGCATCGTCGCCGCCATTGGCAACGGAGCGATTCGCGGACAGGTCGTAGTGCAAGGCGCACTGCCCACCGGTTCGCGGTTGCAAGTGAGCGCGCGTTCGCTCGCGAGCGGGCAAAGCGAATTCACGCAAATCAATGCGCAAGGCCAGTTTCGTTTCACCGGCTTGTTGCCCGGCAGTTATGAAATCACCGTGTCTGGCGGCGGCTTGTCGGGAGGCCGAGGCGGCGGACAAGCCGGACAAGGCGGACGCGGCGGCGGTGGCACTCAACCTAACAACACAACGCAACCGCAAGCGACATTGCCGACCGTCAAGCAAGTCGTCACTGTCACCAACGGCGTTGAGACGCCTGCCTCGCTCACGCTAACCATCGCCCAATAACCGAAAAGACCAACGATGTTGCACTGTTGCTTACTGATTTTACTGTTCAGCTTTCAAACGCAGACCGCGCCGCCAACGGCTCCGACGCCCTTGCCGCGCGGCCCGATCAAAGGCCGTGTCGTCACCGAAGACGGCGAAACCCTGAGCGGCATCACCGTGATGGCGAACGCGATTGGTGGTGGCAATCGTGGTGGTCGCCCCGGTCAAGGCGGCGGATTCGCGCAAGCCGCGACCGATGACGAAGGCAATTTTTCACTGGACGGTTTAACGCCTGCTTCCTATTCGTTGTTCGCCAGTGCGCCTGGTTACATCACTGCGCCGGCAGACGAAGCGAGTGGCGCAAACGTTTATCATCCGGGCGAAGTCGTTACGCTAACGCTGGTCAAAGGCGGCGTCATCACGGGCAAGGTTTACGGCACGACCGGCGAAGCCCTGACCGGCATCAACGTCAGCGCGCAACGCATCGGCGGCCTCAACGGCGAAGCCGACAACACGCCGCAAGCGCCGGGTGTCAGGCAAGCGTGGCGCACTGACGATCAAGGCGAATATCGTATTTATGGTTTAGCGACGGGCAGTTATGTAGTTCAAGCCGGAGGCCGCAACAATGCCTTTGGCCCCGGAGGCCCGCCCGGCAACTCAGCTTTTAGCGAAGACGCGCCGACTTTTTATCCATCCGCCGTGCGCGAAGGCGCGACACCCGTCACGGTTTACGCCGGAGCCGAAGCCAGCGGCATTGATATTCGCTATCGCAACCTGCGCGGATACGCGGTGAGTGGCAGAGTCCTCGCTGATAAATCACTGGGTGAAAGCACTGACAATGGCCGAGGCTTTGTGCCCACCATCATCACGTTGAATGTGCCCGGCACTGACACGGTGATTGCGACTTCAGCCCAGTTGCCTTTTGGCCCCGGTGGCCCGCGCGGAGGCGGCGCTTCATCGAATAACGGATTCGCGTTTTATGCGATTCCCGACGGCGATTACGACCTCGTCGCCAATCGCAGCACCGATGAATACGACGCGACGACCGCCCCCAAACGCATCAGCGTACGCAGTGCCGATGTCGCTGGCGTAGAGCTTTTGTTGCAACCGCTCGCATCCGTCAGCGGACGCCTCAAGTTCGAGAAACTCAATCCAGTTAATGAAACAGCCTGTGCATTGCCGCGCAAACCATTTTTAACTGAAACCTTGTTGCGCGCCGTCAGCGAAACTCAGCAATCAGTTGCTCCTGCCACAGGCGGCCTCAACTTCGGCGCGCGTCGCGTAGCGCCCGACGCACAAGGCGCTTTCACGCTGCGCGGCTTGCGCGCCGGACGTTATCGCCTTGCTACTGAACTGCCCGCCGCGACGTGGTACGTGCGCAGCCTGCAATGGGACAAGCCCGCGCCAACGGCTGCCACCGCGCGTAAAGCTCCTGTAACACCTGCGCCAGCACCGGCGAACCCAGCGCGCGATGGCCTCAACGTCAAGCAGGGCGAACGCGCTACCGGCTTGCTCGTAACCGTAGCCGAAGGCGCGGCTTCGCTGAGTGGCAAAGCCAAAGCCTATCAACTTGTACATTTGATTCCGGCTGAAAAAGAAGCGGCTGATGACCTGTTGCGTTACGCGCAAACTTATATGCAGAAAGACGGCGCGTATCGTTTCACCAATCTCGCACCGGGCAAGTATTGGCTGCTCGCGCAAACCGCCAAGCCCACCGAACGTCCGCTCGCGTGGGACGCGGCGCAACGATTGGCGCTGCGCCGCGCGGCTGAAACCACTGGCACGTCAGTCGAATTGCAACCCTGCCAGAAACTCCAACTTTAACGCCTGCGAGCCTGGGAGCGCCCGCTTCCCAGCGGGCTGTAAAAAAAGCCGCGCAGCGTTCCTTTTCCCAGTATCTCGCCTTGCAAAAATCTGGAATAAGGAAC
>JAYSVR010000592.1:0-9740 GCA_043718445.1 Acidobacteriota bacterium
CGCGGAACAGTTCGCGCATGCCGCCGATGTCGCTGCCGACGACGACGCGTTCCATCGCCATCGCTTCGAGCGGTTTGAGCGGCGTAGTCAGTTCGGTCAACCGCGAACGTACGCGCGGATAAACCAACACGTCTATCACTGAATAATAGCTTTTGACCTGTGCGTGGGGAACTTTGCCGGTGAAGATGATTCGTTCACGATGCTCGGCGGGAATGCGAGCTTTGAGTGGTTCTGCTACCTCGCCCTCACCTACCAAAATCAGTTTGACATCGCGGCGTTGCTCAAGCAACCGCAGCACGGCGTCTACTAAAAAGTCCAATCCTTCATACAAATAAAACGATCCGATGAACCCGATCACGGTCTGTCCCTGCAACTGATAGCGGGCCGTCAATTCGGCGTCGGGCACGCGCGGCGCAAAGACCGAAGTGTCTACGCCATTAGGCGCTTGAAAGAGTTTGTGCGCTGCGACGCCGCGTGAAATCAAATCATCGCGTAGTGCTTCGCAAATCGTCACGACGCGATCGGCTCGTTGCAACGCAGATTTTTCCAACCGCCGCGAAAGCCGATAGAGCGGCGAGTTAAACGTCATCTTGCCGCGATCAACGGCCGCGTCTTCTTCGTAATAGCGCACTTCATAAACGCACGGCAGCCCCAACTGTCGCGCCGCGCGGCCCGCTGCCAAGCCATTCAACGAAGGCGAATGCGCGTGCAACACGTCCACATTCAAACTCTGCGCGAGCTTGGCGACCTGCTTGGCGAGTTCGGCGACGCAGGCGGCCTGCCTGAGCAACGGAACCTGATTGGGTTTCGGCAACACATAAAACGACGGCCACGCCATCCGGTAATAATCAATCCCATCGCGCGTTTCCTGCGTTTCCGTAAAGTCCTCGTGCTTCGGCGAAGTCACGACGAACGGCTGCAAGCCCAGCTTCCGCTGCGTGCGAATGATGTAATCGCTGCGAAAACTGTAGCCGCTGAAATACGGTAACGAATGATCAAGTATGTGAAGAATACGCATAGTCGCGTTCAGGACGTATCGCAACCTGTTAGGTTGCGATGCCTTTCTCTTTGAACCCATTTAGCGCCACCAGACCGCTTCGCAACCTGACAGGTTGCGATACAGCTTAACGGCGCAACAAAGCCTCTATAATGCGTTCCGCCGTTTTGCCGTCCCACAGTTCGGGGACGCGGCCTGCCAATGTGAGTTCGCCGTTCAACACCGCGAAGGCGGTTTGTTTGATTTTCGCGGGGTCGCGTCCCACCAGACGATTCGTGCCTTCGTCAACAGTGACGGGGCGTTCGGTGTTTTCGCGCAACGTGAGACACGGAATGCCCAACGCCGTCGTCTCTTCCTGTAAGCCGCCGGAATCAGTCAGCACCAGCCGCGCGTTGCGCCACAGTTGCAGAAAATCCAGATAGCCCAACGGATCAATTACGCGCAGGCGCGGCGAAACTTCTAACGCAAACTCGCGCATGCGCGCTTGCGTACGCGGGTGCGCGGGAAAAATCAGCGGCAGGCGTTCGGCAATTTCGTTGAGCGCACCGAAGATGCCCGCGAGCGATTCCCTGTCATCCACATTCGCCGGACGATGCAACGTGACCACGCCAAAGGCTTGCGGCACAACTTCGAGTTGCGACAGCACCGGCGAACTGTTTGCGCGTTCGACCTGTTGCCACAGCGTATCAATCATCACGTTGCCTACGCGCTTGATCTTGTGAGGCGCAATGCCTTCGCGCAGCAAATTAGCATCGCCGTCGGCGCTGGGCGTCAACAACAAATCGCTCAATTGATCGGTCACGAGGCGATTGAGTTCTTCGGGCATCGTGCGGTCGAAGCTGCGCAAACCGGCTTCGACGTGAGCGACTTTGACGCCGAGCTTGCTCGCCACCAACGCACAAGCAACCGTCGAATTTACATCACCGACGACGACCACCCAATCAGGCTTTTCGGCCAACAGCACAGGTTCAAAGGCCAACATCACGCGCGCCGTTTGTTCAGCGTGCGTACCTGAACCGACCTCCAAATTGATGTCGGGCGCGGGCATTCCCAGATCACGAAAGAACGACCCCGACATCGCTTCATCGTAATGCTGCCCCGTATGCACCAACTTCTGCACAAAGAGCTGCGGACGCCGCTGCAAAGCCGCAATGATCGGCGCCATTTTCATGAAGTTGGGACGCGCCCCGACGATGTTGAGTATTTTTAGCATGATGATGTGCTAGAAACGGCCCTGGCGATTGGCGATGCGCGCATCAGCATTCGAGGTGGTGGCATAACGTCCACCGATGCCTTCGAGCATTTCGGCAAACCGTTGCAGCAGCGGCACCCAATCGTGATGTTCTTCGACATAAGTGCGCGCGCCTTCGCCTAACGTCTGCCGTGCTTCCTGATTGCGAATGAGGCTGACGACCTGATGCGCGAACTGTTGCGGCGTTTTGCCGATCTGCAAATGTTCGCCGTCGGTGACGTGCAAACCCGCGACCGTTTCAGGCGAAGCGACCAACGCCTTGCCGGCGGCCATTGCTTCCAGCACTTTGTTTTGTACGCCACGCGCAATGCGCAAAGGCGTAACGCACACCGTCGCCGCGTGCAGATAAGGCCGCACGTCTTCGACGAAACCGGTGACGGTGACGCGCGCGTGCTGTGCGAGTTTCTTTACTTCCTCAGTTGGATTGCTGCCTACGATCATGAATTCGGCGCGCGGCTCTTGCAGGTGTATGAGCGGCAAAATGTGTTCGACGAAATACTTTACGCCTTCGACATTCGCGTAATAATCCATCGCGCCGGTGAAGACTAACCGAGGCGCAGAAGGGTCGGCAAACCATTGCCGCTCGGCGGTCGGCATCTTATCCAGCATGCTCAAGCGCCACTTTTCAGGACGGTAAAACGTGAGGTCTACGCCATTGGTCAACGTGCGCAGCTTGGCGCGACGGGTGAATTCATCCAGTTGATCGAGCAACTGAGCTTCGCGCGGCGTGGTCAACAAAGTGTGCGCATACTTCGTCACGACTTCGTGTTCATAATGTTTCAGGCGCTTCCATTCAGTGCGATAAACCTGCCGCATCGGAAAGCCGTTGCGCAACGCATAGTCGCGCCATTTCTCTGAATCCACATCAACCAAATCAACCACTGTGCGCGAAGCCAACTCGGCCGGTACGTATTGCGCCATCGTCGAAGAGTAAACAAACACCGCGTCGAATTTATTGTCAGCGCATTGTTTTGCCACCGCGCGACGCATCCGCCGCTGGTCGTAAAAGCCCAACGAAAGCGGACGCTTCCCCGCTAACGTGAACATCGCTGAGATATTCGCCCAACGCCGCGACAGCGGCAAAATTTCTACCTGCGTACAGATTTTCGCCAGATCAACTTGATAGCCCAAATCGCGCGGATCATCGGCAAAAGCCACTAAATGCACTTCGTGGCCGCGTTCGGTCAGCGCCCGCAATTCGTGAAAGGAGCGAATCTTGTCTCCTTTGTTCGGTGGATAAGGAATGCGGTGCGCGAGAAATAAAATCTTCATGAAAGCCAGTGGTTCTATGTGTGTTTATGCTTGCGCGGCAGGCGGTCAGCCTACCTTGTTTGCTGGCGAAATTACACCGCTGCCCAGCACCTTCATCATGCCTTCGCCGCTATCTTCGATTGTGTTTTGTGGAGAAAGAGGGGGTCTTCAATCCGCTTTGCAAGTGGAACGGAATTTGAAACATTACTGGCACTTACGGCCTAAGTATGCATGCCTATTGCGCCAAATACATTTGGTTGCTCAGGGCAAATACTTGACGAGCGGGGGCCCGATCAACTTCGTCACCGCCAGCGGCAGTCGCTTCCACGTTTCGATCATCAGCTTGTATTTCGGATTGGTCGGATTGAGGTTCGGCGGTTGCTGGGCGCGCACCAGCAAGGTGCGATAAGGCAGTATGTGTTCGCGCATGCCCCAGCCGCGCTTGAATTCAAACGCGCCCGTGCCGCGTTTGCTCCGTCCAAAGTCGAACCGTGTATAGCCGCGTTCCGCCGCCCGTTTCATCAACTCGGCGTACATAAAATTGTTGATGCCCGTGCGATAAAACTCCCCATACGCTCCGGCGTAATAAGGCATCACCGCATCGCGGAAATAGAAACTCATCACCGCGCCCGCCGAACGGCCTTCCTGTCGAATCGAAAGGATGTCGCACTCATTCGGAAATTCGCGCAGAAACTCAGCAAACAACCGCTTCGGAAAAACCGGTGTGCCCAGATGATGAACGCTGATCGCATAAACTTCATAAAACTCGTTCAACGCGCGGTCGTCGCGTTCGAGCGTGGCTGACAGATTGTGCTTAGGCCCTTGACGGATCATGCGGCGCGTATCGCGCGGAAACGTTTTGAGCAGCGCCTCTTCATCCGTCGTGATCGGATGATCGAAAGTCACATATAGCTCATCCTGTAGGTGGTAATTTTCATAGGCCGCTTCATCGTAAACCGGCTGCATCGCGGCGGTGTCGCGCAATTCGAGAAAGTCTACGTTGAGTTCGCGGGCGAGACGCGCGGCGGCTTCGAGCAAGGCGCGATGCGCTACGTCATCATCCGCCACCACGCCGCCGTAAACCGCATTCGGCGTCGAAATCAACATTGAACCGAACAGCGGACTTTTGACATGCATTAACGGCAAGACGCCAACGATGCGTCCCTGTCGTTCGGCATACAGGCTGTGATCGCGATGGCCCCACGTGCGCTTAATCACGTTGAGCCAACCGGTCAGGTGGCAAAACGTAGCGGCAGGCGCGGCTTTCACATAAGCATCCCAACGCGCTGTATCAGCCGCCGTCAGGGCGTTGATTGACGGAACAGGCTGCTGCGACACCGGCTCGCGTGGCGCGCTAGCAGGCGTAGCAAAAGATGCAGTAAGGACACCAACTTCTCTCATTGAGGTAACCAGAAAAACAGTTATGCGGGAGGTCGGATAAGGGGACAAGGGTGATGCGCGGCTACGTAAAGCTTCGTTCACTTATGCGTTTGCACGCAGGGAAAAGTGTGAGACGGACGAAGCAGCTACGCGTTAATCGTGCCTGTTAGTCGTGAACGTAAACCGGGCCGGAACCAATCAAAACCGGTTTGCTTACCGTCACCGGACGTTCACGTAATTGCAGCACTTCGCGCATCGTGGAAAAGCGGAAGTCGCTGAGTAACCGATGTAAGCGCGGTTCGGTTTTTCGCAAGTTGCAGCGATGACGTAAAACATTCAGCCGGGAGCCGGGAACCTTAGGCTGGGCCGGGTCAACTTCCCAGGCGTGAATCATGAAAACCGCTGCTTGCTGTTCGACCTGATTCAAGTGGTTGAAGCCCCACTTAAACCAGCGATAAGGCGCGAAGCGAAAATACCCGCCGCCCACCATCGGCATGTTTTGTCCTGCGATACGAACGGTTGACGGTGGGAATTCCATCAACTCGCCCGCCTCGCAATGCAACATATGCGGGAAGCGTTCGGCATCAGGAATGCCATAACGGTCGTGATGTATCGGGAAGATCGAAGAGTCGTAGCGAAAGCCTTCTTCGACCAGAATGTCGAGCGCCCAAAGCGAATCAGCCGTGATCGAATAAGTCGGCGCGCGATAACCTTCGACTTCCTGTCCAATAATATCTTCGAGAATTTTTTTCGCGTGGCGCACATCGTGGCGGAACTCGTCGCGCGTCTGGTGACCAATGAACCGGTGACCGTAACCGTGACATGCGACTTCGTGACCAGCCGCCACCATCTCGCGCACCATGTTTGGATGACGCTCGGCGATCCAGCCCAGCACAAAAAACGTAGCGCGCGCTTGATGCTGCGCAAAGATGTCAAGCAGCCGTTGCGTGCTGAACTCGACTCTGGATTCCCACTGATCCCACTCTTGCGGTTTTACGATGCCCGCGAATGCTTCGACCTGATAGTAATCTTCCACGTCTACCGTCAAAGCATTGGTGAATTGATGTTCTGTTGTCATTATTTTGCTCACGGGTGACGGAGCGGTACTGATTCAATAGGGCTTAACCATGCTCCATCTCCGTGTACTTGCACCTTTTGCTCTACTAAAAAACTAACGCCCGCGAAGGCTTCCCCTGAGGTCATCTGCGAACTAGCGCCGTGGTCAAAAACGTGAGTGGGAAACCACGCTCTTGGCGCTCATCGTCGGACAACTTCGAAAGTGCTGTTAAGAGAAACAGCACCATCAGTGGACGCACAACTTGTTTGATTGAAAACGCTTGGGGACACCCCACAAACCCAACGCCAAAGTGAGAGATTACCGCTTGATGTGACCGTTACCGGGCAGGCTATGTCTCCGGCTCATCACGTCCTCGCGTTCCTCGCTTCATTAAGTTGTGTTTGCTCTATACGTGGTGCGGGGGGGTGCGATCACCTAGCACAGAAAATCAGGAATTCCGTTGCTGTCGTTGAAACGGGGCGAATCATAGCCGTCGCGCCTGATGCAATCAAGCCTCTTGCCCGCTTCTCACGCGAGAACTTAAATTAGAAATGCTATGTGCCAAGAATATAGGCCGTTAAGCCTTCTCTACAGCCCTGCCTGAGCGTATCTGGGTGGGGTAACAGTCGCCATTGCAGTTAATGGATTGAGTGGCAGCGTCATCGGATTCGCCGTTCGTACGGCTTCTTTCGTGAAGCGTTCGCCAAACAACCGCTGACACAACTCTTCGCGCAGGGCTTCTGAAAAATGCGCCACTTGCGTGAACGAAAGGCTCAAACGCCGCATTTCGGTTTCGAGCTTGCGGCGATAATCGCCCACCGAAGAATCCGACACGCCTACGATTTCGGCAATCGCCAGTTGCGAAGGTTCCGCCGGATCGAAATAGCAATGCCATAAAACGCGGCACAGTCTTTCGGTACGCACGGCGTTCTCTTTGGTCAACGCATGCAAACGCGCCAAAAAAGTATGCACGGCAGAACTAGCCAGACTCACTTCTTCCTGTTGCGTGAGTTGCTCTGCCGGATTCGCTTCGGCGCTGGCGAGCGCGTCGGCTTTGACCCCGCCCAGTCGCTGCTCGTCGGCATCGGTCTCAATCGGCGTGAGCGTAACGTCCCACACCGGCAGTTTCGACAAAGCGAATTGCCGCAATACGCGTAGCGGCGCGGGACCATCAATCGCCTGCAAAATTTCAACGAGCAAGACGGCCAGTTCCTGATTGCTCACGATCAGTTGCGTATCGCCGCTGCAACCTGCGCGGCGCAAGTCGCGCGTACGCATCGAAACCTGGGTCAGCGAAACCATCGCTGAATGTCCGTCTTGCGCGCTCTTGCCCGGCTCCCATTCTGCCAAGCCGTAAGCGGTCTCTGCCGACTGGCGATAACGCGCGGCATTGCCGTTGCCGCCCCCATTGCCTCTCATGACTTTGAAGCGCGCGTCCGTTTCCAGCACCACACCGATGCGGCGCACCATTCGATAATTTTCGGGACGGCAACGCCGCAGAATTCCGATCAGGTGATTGGTTAATTCAACCTGAAAAATTTCGCGCTCGATGTCGGCATCCGCCATACCGCTTTCGAGATAATGACGGAAGCGGTCTTTTTGCAGCAGCACCAGATAAAGGTCATGCGCCAGGTCTTGCGCCGAAAACAACGCCGACGTACCCGCTTGCGCCGCTTGCCCTTTCATCGCCGAGCGCACCAACGGATGCGTATTCACCATACGTTGCAATGCACGTAACAAACCTTGCGCGTCTTCCTGCACATAAGCCTGCCATTGCGATTTCGGCGCAGCGGTTTCGGTCTTGACCAAACGCAGCTTCGTCGCCGGTGCGACCTTAGGCGCTTTGACCGCAATCGAATTCACGAAAGGCGGCTGGCTGACCACATAAGCCTTGGCCGTTGCGACCACCCCAGTCTTCGCAGTCGGTTGCAACGCAGGTTGCGTCACAATCACCGAAGACGTTCTCAATGCTAATGCACTCATTTTCACCCCGAGCTTTGTGTCGAACGATGGAGGATGCCGTTCAGACGCAGCAACCCTAGCCACGCCTGTGTGTAGTTTGTTACGGCTCACGCCTTCTGCCTGCCCTGCCTTGCAATGACAGGCCAAGCGCGCGGACGCTTATGCTTTGGCGTGCGACCAAGAGGTAACGGTGCGCCAGGGAATACGCCGTAACGTCCCTATCGTCGCAATGCGAAAGCCTTAATTGTTTAACTGTCTCTGATAAAACCGGGGAAATGCGGGAGTGAGGGTCGCCCGGTCAAAACAACTTATCTATTCGTAGCTGGCACCAACTTCCTGAACGTTACGAACTCGCCATTCGACGCCCAGTGCAATCGTCTGTTCAGTGGTTTTCAACCAAGTTACTAACGCGAACCTGCGTGAATCTGATTGAAGCAGTCGCAACCGGCAAGATCTCCGCAACCTTGTCGAATCGCTGTCAAAACCACTGTCTAAATAACTTTTGCTGGTATGGTGCTTGTATGGCAGCACGAGCAGATGGCTGGCAGTATAAACTGGCACTTGAGTGCTGGCTAGCCCTTTTCGTATCAAATTTGAAAAATTTACATACAACTCACGGCACTCGATAACTACTATCGTCAAAAATCTTTCAGATACTTGGCCTAAGCTGAGACGTTATGACTCTTCGCCCAAAGTGTCGCGGCGTTTTTCAAAAAGAGTGACGCCTAAAGCTCCACCCAAAATGGTGAAGCCGAACAGAATCGTCGCGCCTAACAAAGCGACCGGCAGCAAAAAACCCAAGACGATTTCACCGGTCGTCATACCACGTAAGAGCTCGAGCGCTTCCCTGACCTGTTGCTGTTGAATCGTATTCATCGTCGCCGCTGCGCCTTCCAGCCAGCGCATGCCCGCCGGCAACATTGCCAGTTCGATAGGCATGCCGATGAATACGTTAATGACGGCTCCTAACAAACCCGCTTGCCCGGCGACGCGCGCCGCTTCGGCATGCGTGACGCGCTTTGATGAACTTTTTATATACATCCGCACCGCCACGGCTCCGCCGAGCATCGCCCACATGCAAAAGACCAAGTTGCCGAGTTTCACGATTGGTAACGTAGAGAGGATGCCTACGATCAAGCCGCCGATAAGAGCCGGATGATTACGATCTGTTTCAGCCATGTAAAAAAGTTTCTCCCGAATGAATGTCTGTCACGATGGAACGGCGATGGCTGCTCAACCACCAAGCCACTGCGCTGCCTGCCAATGCGCCAGTCAACGTGCGCGACGTTGGCGTATTCGCCCACAGTCCCGTAACGCCTAAAGTCCAATCAACCACCAATGGTACAAACGCCGCAAACAACCAGCGGCGCGGCATTGCTGGCAAACCAACTGACAACCACCAACCCACAGCGAATCCGAAATATATGCCGGTGCAACGCATGCAAACCGGTAAGGGAAAGTTCAACCAATTGAATGAACGCTCTGGCTGTTGATGGCAAACCAATGCGAACACACGATACAAAACCAATGCAGGCAACACGCGCTGCGTTGCCATCAACCACGGAGCCAATAACAACAAGCCCAACCAAAGCAACGCGACAACAGTTACTAACCAATACAGCCGACGTGACAGTTGCTCACATTCGATCAAAGCGTACGAACGCATCGGGGCCGCCTTCCACGTGTACGGTGTCAATGAAACGAACGCTCTTGCGCTCGGTCGTCATAATCAATGATTGCGTGCGCTTGCCGTGGCCGAAGAAACGCACGCCGCGCAAGATCGTGCCATCCGTCACGCCGCACGCCGCGAAAATAATCTTCTTGCCCGGCGCGAGTTCGTT
>JAYSVR010000593.1:0-31537 GCA_043718445.1 Acidobacteriota bacterium
GTCACAAGCCTTTTCATTTTAGGCCGAGCCGAGCCACCTCTGGCGTGTTGACGGGGAGCAACGCGGTTTGCTGTGCTTTACCCCGTCACTTTTAAGTTATTATACCAAGAGTCAACCGCCCAAATCAGGCAGAGGTGTCAGCGGTGACTCTCAAGCAAGCAACGTTGGCGTTAGAGTTCGCGCGGGCTGACATACTGCTCGTAATGTCGCGCCGGTTCGTGTCCGTGTTTGTTGAAAGGCATGCGAATTTCAGGAACGCGCGCTTCGAGCTTGACGACTTCGACGGCTTCGATGAAAAGGCGATCCAGGCTTTCTAGCGGGCTGCCGTTGCGCAAACAGGCGGTCAGGTGCGTTCTCACAATTTTGGCGACTTCGGCTCGCGTGTCGTCTGGCAGTTTGTTGATGAGCTTGATGGTTTGCTCAGAAAGTTTCGGAAGCGAACCAGGGATTGAGTTCTCAAGTTTCATAAGCCTTATCCTGCGCGCACAAACACCTCACGGCTTTTACCACCTCGACAATCTTTCGGCTTGTTCGCGTTTAGTAAATCGTTGTTTTTGTAATTGAGGGAAATCGTTCGTTTAGGGCAAGCGCAAGATATTCAGCCTGTCTAGTTTTGTCAATAGATAATCTCGACAAAAGATAGACAGCTTCGGCTATGATGTTTGGGGATACAGCTTTACGCAAAGAATATATGAACAAACAAAAATTCGTTAAACAGACTGAAATCAACGCGATGCCCGCTGAAATCTTCGCGTGGCACGAGCAGCCCGAAGCCCTTGAACGCCTCACACCACCGTGGGAGAGAGTGAAGATTATCGAACGCGGCAACAGTCTGGCGGTAGGCACGCGCGTCGTGTTGGAAATGGCCGCCGGTCCTTTTCCGCAACGTTGGGTCGCCGAACACGTCGAATACCAACCACCACATTTGTTTGCCGACACCCAGCGCCAAGGGCCTTTCGCTTATTGGTATCACCGCCATCGCTTTGAACCGACAACGCGCGGTACGACATTGATGACGGATGAGATTGATTACGCTTTGCCGTTGGGCTGGCTGGGCGAACTGGCGGCGGGCTGGTTCGTGCGTGGCAAGTTGCAGCGCATGTTCAATTATCGTCACAGCGTAGTGATCGAAGCCTTCGGGCTGGCTTGATCTTGAGGCAGGCTTGGAAAAGACTGCGCTGACTTATCCCAACTTCAGGAAAAACTTCATGCAAATCTGGCAAGGAAAGACCGCGCTCATCACGGGCGCTTCTTATGGCATCGGCACCGCCTTCACGCGACGATTGGCGGCAGAAGGCGCGCATCTCGTGTTGACCGCTCGTTCGGCGGATCGCCTGGCAACGCTGGCAGAAGAATTACGCTGCCAATATCAAACCCGCGTCACCATCATCGCGGCGGACTTGAACGACGCGAACGCTCCGCCAGCGATCTTCGCCGAAACGCAGCGGCAACAACTCACAATAGACTTGCTCATCAACAACGCAGGCTTTGGCGCGGTCGGCGATTTCGCCAGCCAGTCGTTAGACAAGCAACTTGAAATGATTCAGGTGAACGTGACGGCGCTGGTGGCGCTGACGCATCTTTATCTGCCCGCTATGCTCGCGCGTCGCAATGGTTACATCCTCAACGTAGCCTCGACTGCCAGCTTTCAGGGTGTGCCATATCTGGCGACGTATGCCGCGACCAAAAGTTTCATTCTCAATTTTAGCGAAGGCCTGTGGGCGGAGTGCAAGCCTTACGGCGTAACGGTCACGGCGCTTTGCCCCGGCTCTACCGAATCGAACTTTCACACCGTGGCAGGCGCAGAACGCCGCGCGCGTCCGCATCCCAAACAATCCGCCGAAGCCGTCGTCGAAGCCGGTTTGCAGGCACTGGCGCAAGGCCGTTCGCATGTCGTCTCAGGTTGGAACAACAAGCTGATGGTGTGGATGGAACGTTTCGTGCCGCGCCAAACGGTCACCGCGATGGCGACAAAAGTCTTTCAGGAGTTTGGGCAGGAATTCGCGCGCAAAAGCTAATGCTGGTTGCTCAAAGCGTTTTCAGGTATTCGATCACTTGCCGTTTTTCTTTTTCGTTCAGCTTGAATCCGAACGGATGTCCGCTGTTGCTCAAGCCCGGCAACGTCGTATCAACCACGCGCCGTCGCGCTTCATTCGCCGCGTCTTTGGGCGCGGGTGCGTTGAGCGGTTCGACTTTTAATCCTAAATCTTTCACGTCGTAATCTTTCGCCGTACCCACACGACGGAAGTATTTCGGACGCGCTTCAGCCGTTAGCACGCCGTAAACCGTCGGCACTGAACCGTTGTGAAAGTAAGGCGCGGTCGCCCATACGCCATCGAGCGGCGGCGCGATGTAACCCTTCGGCTCGGCGACGTGTTGCGAACCGTTTTGCCCGAACCAGGTTTTGTCCATGTACTGGCGAAACTCTTTGCTCAGTTTCGTGAGGCGATATGAATCAGTGCCGATGACTTCGAGCGGAACGACTTTGTTCGGATAGGCTTCGTTTACACCGTAAGTGCCGTGGCAGCCCGAGCAGGTTTTGGTGAAAACCTGCTTGCCGCTATCAGCCAGCTTCGCATCAATCGGCAGCGGGTATTTCGGCTTCTCGATGGATTTCAGATAAGCCAGAATGTCGCGGAAGTCGCCTTCCCACGAGCGAATCTTTTCGCCGCTGGGTTCGCCCATCGTGAATTGCATGATCGAGCGCGTGAAATCGCCGGTCGCGGCGGCGTCGGAATACAACGCGGTTTTCTTTTTCAGATACCACCAAGCCGGAGCGTCAAGATCGAAGTCGGCGTAATCGCCCATCGGCAATGGCTCTTTGCGTGGCGAGAGGTCTTCGTTGCGGCGGCGTACGAGTTCGAGGCTGAAAATAAAGGCGTTCGTGCGTCCACGCGACATGCCAAAACTCAACGGAAACGGTGCGCGCATGCCAGTCGCTTTGAGCATGTCTTCATACAACGTTTGCATGTCGAGCGCCGTGTTGGGCATACCGATTTTGCTTTCGCCCGTGATGGGAAGCCGTCCGCCGTGACAGAGCATACAGGTTTGCGCCCACATGCCGTTCTTGTTCGCCACGAATTGCAGCGGCGCGCCTTGATTGTCATTCGTCACTGCTTCAGAAAAGCCGTAGCGTTCAAATGCGACTTTGCGCAACGAATCAGGATCGTTCGCGTCGAGCTTGGCTTTCCATTCCGGTTCCCATACCTTGCTGGCAATTTCGATGAGCTTCAGGTTGAGCAGTGGCGCACCATAAGCCTTATGCGTCAGGTTGTATTGCCCGCGTTCGACCGATGTCATTTCATCGGCTTGGCTGGTTGGGATGAAAGTCACCAGTAAAACTGCAAAGCCTGCGAGAGCGATGCGACGAATGTGTTTTGCGTTGAGCATGGTTGAAATTCCTCCGTTGTGAAAAGCACGCGCATTGTAATGCGGCTGGTCGTTTCAATACAGCCTTGCCGCAGGCTTGACCATCGAATGCTTTATTCGCCCGTTCGTGACAATCAACTAACAGCCGACATAAACTCCGCGTTCAAAGGACAACGTTATGAACGACACACCGACTGCACAAGGTCGCCAGCAGCTTGCCGATTGGGAGCGCGCGCAACCTGAGAATTTCTACGCGACCGATCAGCACCTGCAATCCATTCTCGAATTTTATTGGGGCGTGGAAAAGCTCGCGGCTCACGCGCCGCGTCTCACAAAGTTTGGTGCAGAAGCCGCAACCACAGTTGATGCCGCCGTGCGTCACGCCAACGAACCGCACAACCTGCCGCGTCTCGAACGTTTCAATGCCGTCGGCGAACGCATCGAGCAAGTCATTCATTCAGCCGATCATCATCTGGCGGGCAAGCATATTTATGGCAGCGGCGCGATGGGCGTTTATAGCGAACCGGGCAATAACGTATTGGCGCAGGCGCTGTTTTATCTGTCTTCATACAACGGCGAAGCGGGCCACAACTGTCCGCTGGCCTGTACCGCAGGCATCATCAAGATTTTACAAAACGTAGGCAGCGACGAGCTCAAAGCGAAATATCTGCCGCGCTTGCTCGACACGAATTACGACACGCTTTTCACCGGCGCGCAGTTCCTCACCGAAGTGCAGGGCGGCTCTGACGTAGGCGCGAATAGCTGCATCGCTACGCCATTTAACGAAACTGAAAATACGTGGCGCATCAACGGCGAGAAATGGTTTTGCTCCAACGTCGGAGCCGATCTTGCGTTGATGACTGCGCGCTTGCCCAACGGCGAACGCGGCACGAAAGGCTTGGGGCTTTTTCTCGTACCGCGCCGTTTGGATGACGGTTCGCTCAACGGCATTCACATCCGCCGTTTGAAAGACAAGCTCGGCACGAAATCCATGGCGACGGGCGAAGTGGATTTTATAGATTGTGTCGCCTATCAACTCGGTGAACCGGGCAAAGGCTTTCAGCACGCGATGGATTACGTCATCAATACGTCGCGGTTGTATAACGCGGTGGGTTCGGCTGCTGCCGCACGACGCGCTTATGTCGTCGCGTGGACTTATGCGCAACATCGGCAAGCCTTCGGTCAACCGATTAGCAGCTTTCCATTGGTGCAAGAGACGCTGGCCGAGATGCGTTGTGACGTAATGGCGATGACGGCGGGTTCGTTTTATCTGGCGCAACTGCGCGACCGCATTGAATTGGGCGAAGCCGATGATGCCGACAAACAGTGCTACCGCTTCGTCGTCAATTTGAATAAGTACTACTCCTCGCTCACTTCAACCAATGTCGTAAGGCGCGCGATCGAAATTCTCGGCGGCAATGGCGCGATGGAAAACTTTTCGGTCTTACCCCGCTTGCTACGCGATTGCGTGATTTTTGAAGCGTGGGAAGGCGCGCACAATACGTTGCTGGCGCAGGCGGTGCGCGATGTGCAAAAGCATTCATTGCACGATGCATTCTATGCGGATGTGATTTCAACGTTCCCATATTGGGACGATCAACATTTGCGTCAACAAGGAATGACCTTTGCGAGACAGGTGCAAGATAAGCTGCACGCGTTGAAAGAGTGCGACGAGATGACTGGCAGCATGTTGATACGAGATTTGGTTGGGCAGATGATGCCGGTGTTTTATCTCGCGTGTTTGACAGATCAATGGGGAACGGACAAACACCCGGTTTTAGATTGGTACTGGCATAAGAGAGTTCAGCCGTCAGCACTCAATCCGCAAATCAAGAAAGACTTGGTTGCAGAGCTGAGTGCCCAGCGATAAGCCAACAATTCGGCAACATAATCAGGAGGAAAACTAGATGCGACTTGGATTGAATTTAGGTTATTGGGGCTCGGCCCCCGTTGATAACGTAGCCCTCGCGCAAGAGGCTGATCGTCTCGGCTTTCATTCGCTGTGGACGGCGGAGGCTTACGGTTCTGACGCGGTGAGTCCGCTGGTCTGGCTCGCCGCCAAGACCGAAAAGATCAACGTAGGCACCGCGATCATGCAGATGACCGCGCGCGTGCCTGCGATGACGGCGATGACGGCGGCGACGATTGATTTGCTCACCAGTGGACGCATGCTCGTGGGCATCGGCGCTTCGGGACCGCAAGTCGTAGAAGGCTGGCACGGCGTACCGTATGGCAAGCCCGTGACGCGCGCGCGTGAATACGTCGAGATTATGCGCGCCATCTGGCGGCGCGAAGCTCCGCTCGAACATCACGGCGAGCATTACGACATTCCGTGCGCGGGCGGCAGCGGACTGGGCAAGCCGCTCAAGCTGATTGCGCATCCGCTGCGTTCGAGCATTCCGATTTATCTCGCGGCGATTGGGCCAAAGAATGTCGCGCTGGCGGCTGAGATTGCCGACGGCTGGCTGCCGATATTCTTTTCGCCCGAACGGGTTGACGTTTACCGCGAATGGCTCGACGAAGGTTTCGCCAAAGCGGGCAACGGCAAGACGATGACGAATGGTTTTGATATTGCTCCGACGGTGACGATTGCTTTGGGCGATGACATACAGGCTTGCCGCGATGCGCTCAAACCGAATCTGGCTTTGTATGTCGGCGGCATGGGCGCACGCGATAAAAACTTCTATTTCAATCTGGCGTGCCGTTACGGCTTTGAAGCCGAAGCCAATCAGATTCAGGACTTTTATCTGAGCGGCAAAAAGCGCGAAGCCATCGCCGCCGTACCCGATGCGTTGGTTGACGAAATCTCGCTCTGCGGCCCGCGCGAACGCATCGCTGATCGTTTAGCCGCGTGGAAGGATTGCGGCGTTACGACGTTGATTTGCGGTACGTCGGACATAAACGCAGTGCGGTTGATGGCTGAATTGGCGCTATAGCAAAAATTGAAAAAGCCACGGGGGACACGGGGATCACGGGGAAAAGAAAGCTCATCAGCTTTTGTCTTTCCCCTCAATCCCCGTGTCCCCCGTGGCTTTTTTATTTGGGCAAGTCGTTGAGCGATTCGAGCAGTTCGCCGGTCGTCAGCGTAGCCGTTCCGACTTTGCCGACGACTACGCCCGCCGCGTGATTGGCGATGACGGCGGCTTCGTGCAGCGTCGCGCCGCAGGCCAGCGCCAGCGCCAGCGTTGCAATGACCGTATCGCCCGCACCCGTCACGTCATAGACCTCGCGCGCCGCCGTCTCGATGTGACGCAACGTGCCGTCTTCTTCCAATAAACTCATGCCGTGTTCGCCGCGCGTGATGAGTACGTTGTGGCAAGCGAGTTGCGCGCGAATGCTTTCAGCCACCGTGCGTAAAGACGCTTCATCCGTGATTTCGAGATTCGCGGCGCGTTCGGCTTCGAGTTGGTTAGGCGTGATGACATTCACGTTGCGATAGTGCGCGAAGTTTTTGATCTTCGGATCAAGGCAAACCACCTTGCCTGCCGCTTGCGTCGCCGCAATCGTCTCAGCCAGCACACGCGGTGTGAGCAAGCCCTTGTCGTAATCAGAAAGAATCACCGCGTCAGCCATTGTTAATGCTTGCGCAAAAGCGGCCAGCACTTTTTCTTCCAGTTCGGCGTTGAGCGGCGAGCGGTCTTCGCGGTCGGCGCGCAGCATTTGCTGGCTGTGCGCTACGATACGGGTCTTGCGCGTAGTAGGCCGCGCGGCATCTTTCACCAATCCATTTATCTCGGCTCCGCGTGCGGCGAAGCCTTCCTGCAAGCGCAACCCGGCGGCGTCATCTCCGATCAATCCTAACGGCACGGCTTGCGCGCCGAGGGCGAAAAGGTTGGCGACGACGTTGCCTGCGCCGCCCAGATGCCACGACTCGCGTTTGACTTCGACGACGGGCACGGGGGCTTCGGGCGAGATGCGGCGCACTTCGCCCCAGATGAATTCGTCGAGCATCAGGTCGCCCAGTACGATCAGACGCTTGGTCGGGAATTGTGCGATGAGTTGTTGTGCGCGTGGTTGGTTCATTGGTCAGTTGTCAGGTTTTAGTTGTCTCTGGAACCCAACACTCAGAACATAGATCGTTTGGGTTTGAGAAGAGCAATTCTTTTTTACAATGTTCGCAGTATCTCTGGCTTTCATCCCAATAGCCTGTTTCCAAAAAATAAGTTGCTGATGCCAACCAATGATCGAACTTCGGATTACCGTGGGATAAGTAATTGTGGTTGGCATCTCTTGGAGGTTCAGGCTCATTACCTGTCAGGAAGCCCTTTATCCAATATGCCGTTTCCAATGACATTGTTTCCATCTCCATTCTGGAAACGCGAAAAAGGATCTTTTTATTGGGACACCAGGCCGACATTCGTCCGTGAAAGGTATGAGGATTTATCACAAGCAAAAAGTGCTTGTCAGGGCAGCACTCGCCTAGGGTGAACCACAAATTCTCATCAATGTCAGGAGCTAGTCTCATCGGGTTGAGTGTTGAGTACGGATGCAATTGCGTTCATCACTTGCGCGACGCTGATCGAGCGAATGCATTCGGGTTCGTCGAAGGCTTCGCATTTATACATTGAGCAGGGATTGCAGGCGAAATCGTTTTGCACCATCACTGCCGGTGCGCGCCACGGATGCCAGCGTTGTGACGAAGCGGGGCCGAACAGTACGACTTGCGGAGTTCTGACGGCGGAAGCGATGTGCGCGGGGCCGCTGTCATTGCCTACGAAAAGTTGGGCGTCGGCGATGGCGGCGACGAGTTCGCCGATGGAAAGATCGCTCAACGCGGCGAGCGGCAGCTTCGTTGCGGCTTGCACCGCCGCGAGTTGCGCGCGCTGTTCTGCCGTAGGCGCTCCGGTCATCACGATTTGAAAGCCGCGCGCGCGCAGCCGTTCAGCGATGGCGGCAAAGCGTTCGGGCAGCCAGCGTTTCGTATAAAACTCGTTGGTGGGCGCGAGCAAAGCGTAAGGCTCTTGCGGATTGATTGATGCGGCTTGCAACTTGGCTTGCGCGCGCGTGCGAGCGGCAGCATCAACATACAAATGCGTTGCCGCTGGTTCATCGGTTGGCAAGCCCAGCCAGCGGAATTGTCCGAACTGATATTCGACCGTATGCAAATCGTTGCGCTGCAAAATCTCTTCAGCCGCAGGGATGCGCAGGTTGTAAGCGTAAGCCGGGCGGAAGTGTTGCGCACCTACGCGATGCCGCGCGCCGCTCAAGGCTGTGAGTTGTGTGCTGGTTGGCCCGCCGTGCAGGTTCACCACCGCGTCAAACTTTTGCTGGCGCAATTCACGAATCAATTGCAGCCGTGCGAGAAAAGAACTCTTTTGATTTTGCGCGGCGCGCGGCAAGGCGATGGCATTCAGTTCGGGATCGGCGGCGTAAAGGTCTGTGTAAAGGGCTTCGACCAGCGTAGTGATGTGCAAGTCAGGCCGCCAGCGTTTGAGGGCGCGCAAGTTGGCGGTGTCGAGTACGGCCTCGCCCAGGTTGCGCAAGCGGATGAACAGCACGCGAGCGTTCGTGGGTAATTCCTCAAACAGCGGCATGCTCGTCAATCGTTGCCTTCTTCGATTTTGGCTTCGTCAATCAGCATGATTGGTATCTCATCGCGGATGGGATAAACGCGGTGACAGCTTTCGCATTTCAGGCCGCTGTTGTCGGGCTTCAATGCGACGCGCGCTTTGCAGGCCGGACAACGTACGATCTCTAAAAAATCTGCGCTTAAACTCATGAAATAAAATCCTTTGCGGGTGTGATTACAATGACGGCGGGCATTCTAGGGAGCGCGCCCTAAGCCTGTCAAAACGGATTTTGAGCGTCAATTGTACGCTGGTTGCGCGCTTGTCTTTCGCACCTTGATCGCGTAAAACCGCAGCGACTTGACGACTACAGGTCGTCAAGTATTTTTTCGGAGGAACCTGAACTTCAATGCCTTTGCCTAACCCGTCGCTTGCATTTGGTGAAGCGGAACGCGCGCTTGGTGAACGTTTGCGCAAACTCGCCGCCGAGACCGA
This sequence comes from Acidobacteriota bacterium, assembly GCA_043718445.1. Lineage (GTDB taxonomy): Bacteria > Acidobacteriota > Blastocatellia > RBC074 > RBC074 > JACPYM01. Next base: position 9,372 of record JAYSVR010000593.1, read on the forward strand.
CCAGCTTGAAGGCTATCAGCACCCGCACGCCGAACGGCTGGCGCGCTTGGTCGAAGCTGTCGGGCAGCACTGCGGGTTGTATGGAACCGATTTGACGGCACTCAAATTCGCCGCGTTGGCGCATGACCTGGGCGAACGCAAACTCAAGCGCGAATACCTGCGGCGTCCGAGCAAGTTGAATTGGGAAGAACAACTAGACCTCTGGCGGCATCCCATCCTCGGCGAACAGGAAGCTCAACTCTTAAAGCTCTCACGCGAAGTGCAGTTGCTGGTGCGCTGGCATCACGAATGGTGGAACGGCACGGGCTACCCCGACGGGTTGGCGGGCGCGGCGATTCCGCTGGGTGCGCGCATTTTGCGTGCGGTTGATACGTGGTGTGCGCTCACGGCTGATCGTCCTTATCGCGGCGCTTATGACCACGAAACCGCCGAACAAAAACTGCTCGAACAAACTGGTTTGGAATGCGATCCGCAAGTGGTGAAAGCCTTGCTCGTGGTGTTGGCAGAAGAGCGCGCAGCGGCAGAAATGCAATACGGTTCTGCTTACGACACAGACGTGCCGCAATCGTATGAGACCGTGCCGATGGAAGCGATTCGCCTCGCCGAGACAGAACCGTCTGTCAAAACTGAAACCGTCTCGAACATTCTCGAAATGCCATTGCGAACTGCGACCACCGAAACGGTGTCTGAAGTCGCGGCAGATTCCGTCACGCAGGACTTACCAGCAGCGCCGCCGCTGGTTTCACAAGTGGTCTCATTCGATGTGCCGACGTTGCAGCCTTACGGCGAACGCCCGGCTCCGCCTACGCCGCCGCCTTCGCCCTTGTGGCGTAAGCTGAACAGCAGCTTGTCGCTCGAAGAACCTGCGGCTCCGCTCAATGACGCGCCGCTTAACGAAATCGCGCCCGTCGTATTAGCGCCGACCGAAGAAATTCCTATCGTAGACCTCACCGGGCTAAACGAGAGCCGTTTGCGTGCGAATACGTTGGGATTGGGATCGTTTTTGCCGGAGCCTGCGCCCGTACGTTCTGCTCCGCTTACGATGGTTCCGCCCAATCATACGCAAGCCAAATTGCAGGTCGTCGCGTTGAGCGAAGTGCCCGACCATTTCTGGCTCGTCGCTAAATGGATTTATGAAGACTGGTGGGAAACGCCTGACAATTCGATCAGCATTGTCTCGAATTTGCTGAAAGAACATCTGGCAAGTTCGACCGTGCCGCAAACGTTTGTGGCTTTGTTGGACGGGCAACCCGTCGGTTCGATTTCGCTGATCGAAAATGACCTGCCCGAACGCGACAATCTAATAACCCCATGGCTGAACTGGCTTTACGTTTTGCCCGAACATCGGCGGCAAGGCATCGGCGGACGTTTGCTCGAAGGCGCTTTCACCCGCGCCAAGTTGCAAGGTGCTGAAACCATTCACGTCGCCGCACCGGCTGCGCACGAAGCCTTTTTCGTCCGCCACGGCTGGGAAGTCGTCGAACGCGAAATCGGGCCGCAACGCTTGAGCTTGATGGCTCGCACTTCATAGTGATTAGTGGTTAGTGGTTAGTGGCTAGTGGCTAGTGGCTAGCGTTGAGGCCACTACTAGCCACTAACCACCAGCCACTAGCCACTAGAAAATATGACGTTTAAGAATTCTTCAAATCGCCGCTGGCTGGGTTTTGAACTGAGCGTATTGCGCCGTTTGAAATTCGCTTCGCTGGCCGTGCCGTTTGCCGGACAGCCCGACCTTGAATGGTATCTGAAATTCTGGGGCAAGCAGGCGATCACCAACGATCTGTGTCAATGGGCTTGGTGGATGTCGCGCGCGCTGGTCGAAAATCAGGGCGAACGCTTGACCGAAGAAGACGTGTCACTCGTGTTGCAAAGCGCCTACGAGCCGCAAACGCGCCTTTATAACGCGGCCTTGCACGACACGCTCAACGAACTCGATGCCGTGTGGTTCGACAACCTCTGGCAAAACATTCAATTGCTGCCCGACGAACCCAAACGCGCGATGGCTTACACGCTGGCGCTGGGCGTCGCCGATTACGTATTCGCTTTCGACCAGACCACGCGCGACTTGCGGCGTCCGCTGTCGCAGGTCTTCCTGCAACTGTGGCGCACGCAACGCAAGCTCGTGAACAACGGACAGAGCAACGCTGCGCTCAATCAGGACGCGCACGAATTCATTCGCAACGCTCGCACTGACTTGCTCTTTGCGCGTTTCCCGCGTCCGCAAGGGCTGGCGGGATTGCGCGGTACGCTGGCGGGCTGGCGCGAGACTTTCGTACGCGGCCACGAGATGTTTTGGGATGAACTCATCACCGCCCAACGCGGTAAACTCGGCGACGCGGTCAGTTCCAAACAGCAATACCTGCAACTCATCAATAACTTTCTGGCGAAGGCCAAACACATTCCCAAGTGGGCGATTGCGCACGCCGATGACGGATTTATCAGCGCCAGCGAACTCGGCGAAATCATCGGTCAACATCGCCGCATCGAACTCACTTATCACAAAGATTTTTCAGATGTGTTGGGCGGACTCAACGCTTATTTGATTGTCGCGTGATCAAAAACTGTAGGGTAGGTTCTCAACCTGCCCTACAGTTTTGGGCATGCGCACACCGGGCAGGTTGAGAACCTACCCTACAGTTTTGATTGGAGAAGGAACTAATGGCAGATGTCACCACGACGGTTAGCTGGAACGGCGAACTGAGCTTCACCGGCACGAATGCCCAAGGGCATCAGACGATGTTCGACGGCAAGACGCAGGCGGCGGCTTCGCCCGTCGAAATCCTGCTCGAAGCGCTGGGCGCTTGCATGGCGGTTGACGTAGTTGTCGTACTCGAAAAGAGCCGCACGCCTGCCACGCGCATTGAGGTCACGCTCGAAGGCGACCGGCATTCACCTGAACCGCGTTATTTCACTGCTGTGCGTCCGCGCTTTGACGTGTGGGGCGATGGCATCAAACCCAATGCCGTCGCGCGTTCGTTACGGCTTTCGCTTACCAAGTATTGCAGCGTCTTTCACTCACTGCGTAGCGACTTGGTGTTGCAAGCCAGCTATCGCGTACACGCCGCCGGAGCCGACGCCGCTGGCGAATATCTCGACCTCGACATCAGTGCGCCGACCGACGAATTGATCGAACTGACCGCATAAAAATCATGTCCCAATCACGCATCGAAGTTTTCCGCACCATGCTCGCCGCCGATCCCGCCAACCCGATGGTGCGCTTCGGGCTGGCGAACGAATACCTCAAACTCGAACAATGGGCCGACGCCGCCACCGAGTTACAAACCTATCTGAGCCAGGCCGACGATCAGGGCAACGCTTACGGCAAGCTGGCGCAGGCGCTCGAACGATTGGGTCGTACCGAAGAAGCCCGCACCGCTTATCAGCAAGGCATAGCGGCGGCTTCGCGCCACGGACATCCGAGCATGGCGGGGGACTTTCAAATGGCGTTGGACGAACTTTTATAAATTCCTTTCACGCAAAGACGCGAAGCCGCAAAGAAGAATCAGGGAAAGATGTTATCGCATCACCCTGATTCTTCTTTGCGGCTTCGCGTCTTTGCGTGAAAGGAATTAGACGCTGGCGAAAACCTTTGCCAGGAACTCCCGATTGGCTTGGGCATTCGCCGCCGTTTCTTCTGGCGTAGCGCCAATCTTGCAGCACTCGACCATAATCGGGCCTTTGAATCCGGCAGCTTTGAGCGTTTTGAAGACGCCCGTGAAATCCACTTTGCCCGCGCCGAATTGTAGCATCACGTCGCCTTTGACCGTCGCGCAATCTTTCGCGCAAAAGCCTGTGACGTGTTGCGCGATGGGTTTCAATTCTTCAATCGGGTCTTTGCCGGTGTAATGAATGATGTTTCCGGCGTCGTACCAGATTTTGAAGTTGGCGTGATTGACGGCTTTGATGCAACGCAAAATTTCTTCTGAAGCGCCGCTCCCTCCGCCGTGCGGTTTCATCACGAGCTTGATCTTTTTATCCTGCGCATAAGCCGCCGCGTCGCTCATCACTTGGTAGTAATGCTCGAACTCTTCTGGCTTGTCTACGCCAAATGACAACGCGTAAGTCAGACTGAGCAGGTGCGCGTTATCAATTTGCTGGCGCACTTCTTTGATCGAGTCTGCCAACGCGATGCTATGGCGCGAACGCAACGCACCCATATTCGCTTTGAGTCCGCTCATCGTGATGCGCTCTTTCAGTTTGGATAAATACTCCGGCGCAGCGTCGGCGCTAATGAACGGTTCGTCTTTCGTGCGTGAGAGCAAACCCGTCGTCGCGTAACCCGCCGCTTTGGTTTGCTTGAGCGATTCGTCGAAGCTCCATTTCGTCCACGGACGATTGAAACAGCCAATCAGCCAATTAACTTTGGCGGGCCCATTGACTTTGGCTTCGGCGGTGACAACGAGGGCGGTGGTGATGAGCGAGCTTTGTTGAATGAATTGTCGGCGGTTCATAAGTTTATTTTGCGGTAGCGGGAATGCCGCTGTTGCCATTAGTAGTGCGGAAGCGATCAAGCAACGCCGCGCCCGCCAGCCACGCGGCGCAGGCGATGACGATCAGCATCGAAAACCATTTGCCGTAAAGTCCATCAGGCGACCAGATTTCAGTGGCTTCGTGCAACGCTTCACTGTTGGGTAATAATCCTGCTTCAGCGTATTCGTGAAAGGTGTAAACCGCGACTTGCGCGAGGAAGAGCAGCAGGAAAATGCTGGTCACTTGAAAGAAGCGTTTCATGTTGATGAGGTGGCCGAATTTCGCCCAGCCCAGCGCCAGCAAGCCCGCGCCGCCCAAGCCCAACGCCGCGCCCGCCAGTACGTTGCCGTGTACCTGACTCATCAACAAGGCGGTTTCCATGCCTTCGCGCGTAATCATCAACAGCGCAAATAGGAACACGCCCGCGAAGGCTGCCCAACTCGAACGATCCGCCGTGGCTTCATCCAGGCCGGATTTGATTTGCTGTCCCAGCTTGGCTGCGTTGCGCCACATGTGTATGACCAGCGAAGCGACCAGCACGACGGCCACCGTGCCCAGCACGGCTTCCCACAAGGCTTCGTTGACGCCTTGCCGCAGCACGTAACCGAGCGCAAGGCTCGCTACGACCGAAGCCGCGACTGCCGCATAGACAGCGGGCAACAATTGTTTGCGTCCGGTCTTGCGCAGATAAGCGGTCATAATGGCTACGACCAAAAACGCTTCGAAGCCTTCGCGCAACACGATAATAAATGAGTTCAACATAGAGATAACCTTTCAGATGAAAAACAATAACGCGGGTTAAGTGAACGCATCCTAGTAGAACTGAAATTCAGTTTCAACTTAACTTTTTGCAAGCCGCGACTCGCGCAGGCTGCGTGTTAGAATTCAGAAAAAGTAGAACAACCTTTCCAGGTTGTTCCTGACCCGGTGAGTGAAGCAATCAGAAAAACCAGACCAGTCTGCAACGGTTGTTCGTGACCCAGTAAATGAAGCAATGAAAATAGCGGAGCAACCTGGAAAGGTTGCTCTACTTGAGAGGACGTTATGCCCGCCAAAGAACGCAAAGAGAAATTCACGACTTCGTCTGACATTGAACTGGCAAATTGCCTGACGCCTAATGATGCGGCGATTGATTACGACCGAGACCTTGGAGCGCCGGGTGAATATCCGTTCACGCGCGGCGTTTACGGCACGATGTATCGGGGCCGCATGTGGACGATGCGTCAGTACGCGGGCTTTGCGACGGCGGAGGAATCCAATCGCCGTTATAAGTATTTGCTCGAACAGGGCACGACGGGTTTGTCGGTGGCATTCGATTTGCCGACGCAGATTGGTTACGACAGTGACCACGCTTTGGCGCAAGGCGAGGTCGGGCGCGTAGGCGTTCCGATTGATTCGCTGGCTGATATGGAAACGCTGTTTGACGGCATTCCGTTGGATCGCGTTTCTACTTCGATGACGATCAACGCGACGGCTTCGATCTTGCTGGCGCTGTATATCGCGGTCGGCAGAAAGCAGGGCGTAGCGCCCGACAAGCTGAACGGCACGATTCAGAACGACATCCTGAAAGAATACATCGCGCGTGGGACTTATATTTATCCGCCGCGCCCGTCGTTGCGCATCATCACTGACATCTTTGCTTACTGCGCGAAAGAAGTGCCGAACTGGAATACGATTTCGATCAGTGGCTATCACATCCGCGAAGCCGGTTCGACGGCGGTGCAGGAAGTCGCGTTCACGTTGGCTGACGGCATTGCGTACGTACAAGCCGCGCTCGACGCGGGCCTTGCCGTAGACAATTTCGCACCGCGTCTCGCGTTCTTTTTCAATTCGCACAACAACTTTTTAGAAGAGATCGCCAAGTTCCGCGCGGCGCGACGACTGTGGGCGCGCGTGATGAAAGAACGCTTCGGTGCGAAAGACCCGAAGTCATGGATGTTAAGGTTTCACACGCAAACCGCTGGCTCGACGTTGACGGCGCAACAACCTGAAGTGAACGTGGTGCGCACGACCGTGCAGGCGTTGGCGGCGGTGTTGGGCGGTACGCAATCGTTGCATACGAATTCGATGGATGAAGCGTTAAGCCTGCCAACCGAAGACGCCGCGCGCATCGCGTTGCGCACGCAGCAAGTGTTGGCATACGAATCAGGCGTAGCTGACACGGCTGATCCGCTCGCGGGTTCTTATGTCATCGAACATCTGACGAATGAAGTCGAACGGCTTGCGCAGGATTACCTCACGAAGATTGACGAACAGGGCGGCATGCTCGCTGCGATTGAAGCGGGTTACGTGCAACGCGAGATCGAACGTGCGGCTTACGACTATCAAAAAGCCGTCGAAGCGCAGACCGAAATCGTCGTCGGCGTGAATCGCTTTCAGATCAAAGAAGATAACAAAATTCCCACGATGAAAATTGATCCTGCGTATGAAGCGGCACAGATCGAGCGGTTACGCAAAGTGAAGGCTGAACGCAACGCAGAAGCGGCAACGGCTGCGTTGATTGCAGTCGAAGCAGCAGCGCGCTCGGGCGAAAATCTGATGCCGCGCATAATCGCTGCGGTTGAGGTTTACGCGACGTTGGGCGAGATTGCTGATCGGATGCGCGTGGTGTTTGGCGAATACACCGAAGCGGGTGGCTGAGAAAAAGTCTGGGATTGATTCAAGACTTATAGTATTTACTGTGCGCCATCCCACCTGACTTAAATCCTTTGTTTGTTTGTGGAGGTTGATATGTTGAACGGTGAAAGCCTGTCCTGGAGCGCGCGTCTCAGTCGTCGGCTCAATCACAAAGACGTAGAGGATGTTTGCAAAATCTTTTTGGTGATCTGTTTGATTGGCGTAGCGATGTCATTCGTGACGGCTGCGAAAAATCAGGGGCAGACCGTTTTTGGCGAATCTCTCGGCGCTGATTTCCCCGCGTTTTACGTAGCAGGAACGATCATCAATGAACACGGTACGGCGGCCTTGTATGACCGCGCATTACAGGCGCGGCTCTATCATCAATTCTTTCCGCGCGCCGAAGCCGATGCCATCTTGCCTTATGTGAACGCGCCGTTTTTTGTCCTGCCGTTTCCGCTGTTAGCGCGATTGCCTTACGCGTGGGCATACGCCTGCTGGTTGCTCATTTCGCAGGCTCTTTATCTTGGCGGCTTGACGCTGTTGTGGCGTGAACTCAAAGGCGTTCCGGCGGCGGCTTATCGTACCGCGCTGATGGTCGCGGTTACGTTCATGCCGTTTATGATGGAATGCCTGATGGGCGGGCAGACTTCGGCGTTCGGATTTTTCTGTTTGGCGTTGGCGTTGGCGCTGGAACGACGCGGGCAATTCATCGCCAGCGGTGTGATGTTGTCGCTGTTGGCGTATAAGCCCACGTTACTTTTGTTGATCGGGCCGATGTTATTGGTGACGCGGCGTTGGCGAACTTTAGCTGGCCTGGCGATCGGTGGCGGTGGCGTAACGCTGCTTTCGTGCGCGGTTGTCGGTTGGTCAGGCACGTTCGATTGGGTGAAGATGCTGCTCTTTTTCGGACAGTCTTCGACCAGCACGGCGACGGGGTTGCGTACGTGGAAGTATGTGGACATCAATTCGTTTGCGCGTACGTTGTGGGGTGAGCAAGTGATTTTGCGCTGGCTGACCGTTGGTTTGGCAGCATTGGCATTCGTGCCGCAAATTTTGCGCGCGTGGTGGTTGAGTCCTGCGCAGGAAGAGAAGCTGCGGTCAGCAAGTTGGGCGGTGACGCTGGCGTGGTTGCCGGTGTTAAATGTTTACGTAGGGTTTTATGACGCGACCTTGTTGGGCTTGAGCGTTGTGCTGATGACGGAATGGTTTTATCAGCAAGCCGATGAACTACCCGCGTCTTATCGCTTCGCGTTGCTGGGCTTATATCTTGCGCCGTGGCTTTCGCAAAAACTGGCGCAAGCCGTTGGATTACAGTTGTATACGCTGGTGATGATCATGTGGGGAGCTTATGTCTTGCGGCTTGTCGCGGCGGCACGAGTCTCAGCTTGGCAGGCAGCGTTTCAATTGCCGGAAAGTCACTCGGTTGCTGGCGGGGCGGCAGTGGCCTCAACAAATCCTTGAAGTATGTGGTAAGCTGCGCGCCGCTAACCACTGACAGGAAAAAGGAGTAAGACACCATGCTTGATGCCGTGGCCGCACAGGAGTTGCGGACGCAATACAACGACTTGCAGACGCGCGTCGCCGAACTCAGGAGGTTTCTTTGACGTAGACGCCAAACGTGCGGCGTTGCTAGCTCTCGAAGCACAGGTTTCAGCGCCCGATTTTTGGAGCAATCAGGAAAACGCGCAAAAGACTTTGCAGGAACGCGCGCGGCTCGAACGTGCGCTGCATACGGCGGAAGACCAAACCCGTTTAGTCGAAGACATCGCCGTGCTGTTTGATTTCGCCGCCGAAGACGACGCCTCGGCAGGTGAGTTACGCGAAGCCTTGAAAAAATTGGCGCTCACCGTCGAAACCAGCGAGACGCAAATGTTGTTGGGCGGTGAGAACGATCACCGCTTCGCCATCGTGGCGATCAATGCTGGCGCGGGTGGAACCGACGCGCAGGATTGGGCCGAGATGCTCTATCGCATGTATTTGCGCTGGATTGCGCGGCGCGGTTTCAAAGTTGAAGAGTTGGATTCTCAACCGGGCGAAGAAGCGGGCATCAAGTCGGCTACGTTTCGCGTTGAAGGCGAATACGCTTACGGCTTGATGACGAGCGAAGTCGGCGTGCATCGGTTGGTACGCATCTCGCCGTTCAATTCCGGTCAAAGCCGCGAGACAAGTTTTGCTTCGGTGTTCGTGACGCCTGAGATTGACGACAACATCGAAATTGAAGTGTTAGATAAGGACTTGCGCGTTGACACTTATCGTTCGACGGGCGCGGGCGGACAGCACATCAATACGACAGATTCGGCGGTACGCATCACGCATATTCCGACGAATATCGTCGTGACGTGTCAGAACCAGCGTTCGCAGCATCAGAACCGCGACGTAGCGATGCGCGTGTTGAAATCGCGGCTTTACGAGTTGGAACTCGGCAAGCGGCGTTCAGAAACCGACAAGCTGGCTGAATCGAAGCGCGATATTTCGTTCGGTTCGCAGATTCGCAATTACGTGTTGCATCCTTATCGGCTGGTGAAAGACGTGCGGACGAAACACGAAAGTGGCAACGTAGACGCCGTGCTGGACGGCGATCTGGACGATTTCATCAAAGAGTTTTTATTGGCGAAACGCGCGCCCGCCCAAGTGTGAGGCTGCTGCGCAAGACACAACGCCTTTTGTATACATCCCGACATTATGGCGACCAAAGACGCTGAATACATTAACGAAAAGTCCTCCCGACCCAAGCGGGCGAAGGTGAACGCTGGCATCAAGGCAGCGGTCAACGCGCCGATCAATGCCAAAGCTCCGGCCAAAAGCAAAAAAAAATCCAAACAACAATATGAAGACGACGACGAGCCGACGTTTATCGGCAATTGGGTAGCCAACACCAACTGGCCCGAATTGCTGAAAGACCTGTCGGGCTTGATTCTGCTCGTACTGGGTTTGGTCGTGATGTTCTCGCTGTTGAGTTACGACCCCAGCGATCCTTCGTCAAACGTGACCGGCGGAGCGCCCGTGCGCAACTGGATTGGCCCGACGGGTGCGAATATCGCTTCGACGCTTTACGGCGCGTTGGGCGTGTTGGCGCTGACGATTCCGTTGCTCTTGCTGGCGGTAGGTTACTTCCTGCTGCGTCCGCGCCAGTTTCGTATGTCGGGCGTCAAGCTACTCGGCGGGCTGATGGTCATAGGCGCAATCTTCGGCATGCTGGCGCTCTTTGATTTAGACATGCGTGCCAACGGCAACTTTCATCTAGGCGGCTGGGTCGGTCACTTGCTGGTGAAAGACGGATTGGTAAATAGGTTCAATTTCATCGGCGCCTTGATTTTGTTGGGTGCGTTGTTGCTGGCGGGGTTGGTTATCGCCACGCCGCTCTCGATGACTTCGATCATTGGTTTCGTTGACGATTTTCTTCCCGGCGATCAGATGGGCTGGTGGCAATCGTTGCGGAGTTCTTTTGGCTGGGCACGCGAGGAGGAAGAAGAAGTACACCTCAACTTGCAACAACCGCGTCGTCCGGTGCGCGCTCCGGTGCGCAAGGCCTTAGAGCCGATGGTGACTGAGAGAGCGAATAAGCTCGGCAATGGCACAGCGCCAGTCGTAGCGCGCAAGCCGGATCTATCTACCGTGCTGGAAGACGGCGGCGATGACGTGGTGGTTGAAGAAGAAGACGAGTTGCCGGAAATCGTCCAGCGGGACGTGACACCGAAAGCCGTGGCTCGTGCGCCGAAAACTGCTGCCGAAGACGTGATGTCCGCGATCAGCAAACTGAAAACCTGGCCGGTCGCGTTGCGTGGCGATCAGGCGAAGCTGCCCATACCTAAAACGGAGACTTTGCCGCTTGACGATGAAGCGGAAGATTACGATTCGTTTAACGACGAGTTGCCGGATGATTTTGACGACCTCGGCGGCGATGGCGATGTGCCGTGGGATACGACAACCGGCGTCACCAGAAAAGCGCCGCGCCCGCCTACGCCGCCACCTCTTGGTCGCAGCGTAGACGAGATGCTGGCATCGGCGACGGTGAAACGCATCGAACCTGCGGAAGCGGCTGAGATCGTCAAAGAATCCAAACTGCAACGGCTCGCCAAGACGGCTGCGCGGATGCTGGCGAATTACAAGCTGCCCGAAGCCGACCTGTTGACCGAAGCGCCGCCGCGTCCTGAATTCACCGATGACGACTTGATGGAACGCGCGCGGTTGCTGGCTGAAAAATGCAAAGAGTTTAACGTGTCGGGCAAGGTGACGCGCATCAGTCCGGGGCCGGTGGTGACGACGTTCGAGTTCAAGCCCGATCCGGGAGTGAAATACAGCCGCATCACGGGTTTGGTAGACGACTTGTGTTTGGGACTCAAAGCCGAGTCGGTGCGTATTGATCGCATCCCCGGCAAATCAACCGTAGGCATCGAAGTCCCCAACACCGTCCGCGAAGTGATTCGCTTGCGCGAGGTCGTCGAAGCCAAAGAGTTCCGCGATTCAAAAGCGCGGCTTTCGCTGGCGTTGGGCAAGAACATTTATGGGTCGCATTACGTCGCCGACCTCGCCAAGATGCCGCACTTGCTGATTGCCGGTGCGACGGGCGCGGGCAAGTCGGTCGCGCTCAATTCGATTCTGATTTCGATCTTGTATAAGGCTTCGCCCAACGACGTGAAGCTGATTCTGGTTGATCCCAAACGGTTGGAGCTTGGTTTATACGCCGACCTCCCGCATTTGCTGACGCCGATTGTGACGGACGCCAAGCGCGCGAGTTATTCGCTGAAATGGGCGGTGTCTGAGATGGAAAACCGCTACAAACATCTGGCGGCTTTTGGCGTAAGGAACATCGAGCAATACAACCACGAAGTCACGACCAATCCGAACCTGAAACCGCTCGGCGACAACAGCGAAGACAAGCCGCAACCGTTGCCTTACATCGTCATCATCATTGACGAATTGGCCGACCTGATGATGGTTTCGGCGCGCGATGTCGAAGAAAGCATTACCCGCCTCGCGCAAATGGCGCGCGCCGTCGGCATTCATTTGATCTTGGCTACGCAACGGCCTTCGGTGGATGTCATCACGGGTTTGATAAAAGCGAACTTCCCGTCGCGCATCGCCTTTCGCGTATCTTCAAAAGTAGACTCGCGTACGATCATTGATGGTAACGGTGCCGAAGGTTTGTTAGGGCAGGGCGACATGCTTTTCTTGCCGCCGGGCACTTCGCGGCTGGTGCGTGTACACGGTGCGTATGTGGACGAGAAAGAAGTGAAGCGCGTCTGCGATTTCATCCGCGATCAGGGCAGACCGGCTTACGACGAACGCGTCACGATGAGCGACAAGGAAGCCGAAGGCGTTGACGGCGAAGACCGTCCGCGCGATGAAAAATATTATGACGCCGTCAAGATTGTCATTGAGATGGGACGGGCTTCGACTTCGGTATTGCAGCGGCGTCTCGGCATTGGGTACGGACGTGCCGCCTCAATCATTGATATGATGGAGCGCGAAGGCATCGTTGGCCCATCAGAAGGCGCGAGCAAACCGCGCGCGGTACTCGTGAAACCCGATTTCCTAGATCGCGTCGAACAGATGCGCGAGGATCAGTATTAAACGTGCCAGTTTTACGTAGTAGTGCGTAGCATTTCAGTATGACTGATGATCGTTTTTTACTATTTTCCACAGGGCCATAGCATTAAGGGGATGTTTAATTTGATGTAAAGTTCAGGTGGGAAGCGGCTAGTAGCGGTACTGATTAAGTTCTTTATTTTTAGTAGGTTGCGGTTTTGTCGGTGAAATGTGCAAACCGTAGAAAAATGCGATTTTGTTAAGGTTTTCAGATGTTTAAGAGGGATTCCCACAGCGTTATCCACAGCGAGTGTGGATAATGCATAAAAGGGCTGAAAACAAAGGCTGCGGTGATGTTTAAGCATGCTTAAGCATTTTTAGAGCGAGTAGTTTTTACGCACTCTGTGCCTAGGTCAGTGAGTAGGTCAGGAGGATGGTAAGCGACAAGTGAAGCTGCAATTGGCACTCGATACACCAGATTTAGTTCACGAACTTGATCTCGTCGGCAAGGTAGCCCCTTACGTTGACCTGATTGAGGCGGGAACCCCTTTGCTCATCCGCGAAGGAATTCGCGCGGTGCGTGAAGTGCGTCGGCGTTATCGCGGGCGTCCAGTGGTGGCTGACATTAAAGTCATTGATGCAGGCGAACCTATCGCTGAGTTAGCCTTTGCCGCCGGAGCCAGTGTGGTGACAGTTTTGGGCTGCGCTTCAGACGAAGTCATTGCGCGCGTGGTACGTTCGGCGCAACGTTATGACGGCAGCGTGATGGCAGATAGCTTGAGCATTTTAGACATTCCCAAACGCGCTGCCGAACTTGCCAAACTCGGAGTGGCTTCGTTATGCGTCAACCGTCGCGGACTCTTCAATCAGGCCAATCTCAGCCGTGAAGCTAAAGTCGAACAGATCGCCGCGCTCATCAAACAAATCGAATTGCCAGTCTATCTGGCTGGCGGCATTGACCACGATGAATTGTTGCTCTTGCGCGATTTGCCGCTGGCGGGCGTGATCGTCGGCGCAGCCATTGCCGATGCTCCGTCACCGGTTGAATCAGCCAAGCGTATGCGCGACATTCTCGAACAGCGCATCAATGCCTGAGAGCCTGAGACAAAAATCGTCAACCAGTGAAGACACGAATCCATTCATCGTCACAAAATGGCGACATTACGTTTTTAGATTGGAAGGATGGTGAGAAGGGTTAAGCGTCTACGGTAACAGCACGCAGGCGCGGTCTGCCAGGCTTGGCTTGGGCTGCTTTGGCGGGAATCAAATCGCCTGTGTAACTTTCAATCACTGCCTTGACGACGCAAACAATCGGACAAATATCCAATAAAACCTCAACGGTTCCCAGTACGTAACCTTTGCGTTGCAGCGTTTTGTTGGCATTCGCCAGCACCCAGAAGATGCCGACGAAGGGAATGATTTTGCCGAAACGCCGGATGTGTCCGATGTGATTATTGATGTGATTGCGATACTGCTGCATTGCGAATTGCGTCCTTTTCCTGCTAATGAGTTTGTCGTTGTTTCGTGTACTCTGTGTCAGCACTGATTTTGCCTTAGCAAAGCCAGTGCCAAACTCGGCTAACCCAGAGTGGAAAGTTTTCACAAGAATTACATCGCAAAGGCTGGGTGTTAGCGCGGTGTTAAATCAAGGCAGGGAAAGGTTACGGGTCTTCCTTTCTCAAACGGGCTATGTATACTGCGCGCCTTGCAACGCATATTTGAAATAGCGGCAGTGGTTAAGCAGTAATGACAATGACCCCACTTTTAAGGAGATAAAACCCTATGTTTCGTTTGCTGCCTAAAGAAGACAAGTATTTCGATCAATTTAATCGCTTGGCTTCTAACATTCACGGAAGCGCCCTGCTTTTACAAAAACTCTTCAACGATTTTGGCAATCGCGCAACTTATGCCGAACAAATCAAGCAGCTTGAAACTACCTGTGACGACATCACGCACAGCATCATCAAGCAACTCAATCAGACTTTCATCACACCTTTTGACCGCGAAGACATTCACGCACTCGCCAGCCATCTTGACGATGTGATTGATGGTATCGAATACGTCTCGCGTCGCGTGGTTCTTTATCGCTTGACGGTTTCGACTGATGACGCGATCAAGATGACGGATGTGCTGGTGCGGCTGACCGCCAGTCTCGAAAAAGCCGTCAATGCGCTTGAGAAAAATGGTGATGCGGTGTTGAAAGAATGCGTAGGCATTCACGCGCTCGAAAGCGAAGGCGACACGTATCACCACGACGCCGTAGATCGCCTCTTCTCGACCGAGACCGACCCGATTCAAATCATAAAACTTAAAGAACTCTACGAAAAATTGGAGCGCGCACTGGATAAGTGCGAAGACGCCGCGAACGTCCTCGAATCAATCACGCTCAAGAACGCCTGATCGAAATTTCACCAACCCCGCAATTCTCCTAACGATTTGCCCAGAGGTTTGTCCCAGAGGTTTGTCCCAGAGGTTTGTATGGATTCTTCGTACGCTCTCGTTGTCTTCATCATCATTCTCGCCCTGGCCTTCGATTATACGAATGGCTTTCACGACGCTGCCAATTCAATCGCTACGGTGGTTTCTACGCGTGTGCTTTCACCGGGCAAAGCGGTGGCGATGGCAGCTTTCTTCAACTTCATCGCTTATTTTTTCGTCAGCCACCACGTAGCCTCTACGGTGGGTAAAGGCCTGATTGATATCAAGCTCATAGATTCCTGGGTGATTCTGGCCGGACTGGTCGGCGCTATCGCCTGGAATCTCATCACCTGGTATTTCGGATTGCCTACCAGTTCTTCGCACGCGTTGGTAGGAGCTTACGGCGGGGCAGCGGTCGCCAAATCTGGCTTTGCGGCAATCATTTGGCAGCTTTCCGACTGGCCTAAGGGCTGGCCCGGCACGCTTTCTTTCATTGTGATTTCGCCTTTGCTTGGCCTGGTTTTCGGTACCTTGCTGATGGTGATGGTGCATTGGATGTTTCGTTACACGCCGCCCGCTCGCGTAGACAAGCTCTTTCGTTACGCACAGCTTTTTTCATCGGCTCTGTTCAGCTTTTCGCATGGTACGAACGATGCGCAAAAGACGATGGGGATCATGCTGGCGGCACTGATTACCGGAGGCGTATTACCCACGACCACCGCAGAGCCGCCCACGTGGGTCGCGTTCTCAGCATATCTCGCCATTGGTTTAGGGACGTTGTCGGGCGGGTGGCGCATCATCAAAACCATGGGTTCGAAAATTACCAAGCTGCAACCGATGGGAGGCGCTTGTGCTGAAACCGGCGCAGGCTTGGCGATCCTTTTTGCCTCGCAACTTGGAGTGGTTGTTTCTACCACTCACACCATCACCGGAGCCATCGTGGGCGTCGGCTCTACGCGCCGCCTTTCCGCCGTGCGTTGGGGCGTAGCTGGACGAATCGTATGGGCATGGATTATTACTATTCCTGCGGCAGCCGGCATCGCCGCTCTCACTTACGGATTGATCTCGTTGTTCCAATAACCCAAAAACTCGCACAGTACGAGGACGCTTTTCATCACTAATTCGGTAAACGTTGTGTATTCATGCACAGGTTTGCTCGTGCAGTGGTGTGTTTGAAGCGTTGTGCGCTGTGCCTATTGGAATGGACGGGACATGTATAAACAGATCTTTGCGCTTTTCTTTTCAGTGGTCGTAGTGCTGGCCTGCAAATCAACTACGTTGCCGCTCTCGTCGAATAACGCTACGCCGACACCTACGCCAGCGGTCAGCGCTTCGCCGAAACTTCTTACCTATTCGCTCGAAAAAGCCGGATTGCAATTTGATTGGCTGGAAGGCTGGCGCGTCGAACGTCAGGCTGACAGTTCAGTGGTTGTCGCTGCGCCTGACAACGGCTTGGTGATTCATTTTGCTGAAACCCAACCGAATGCTGCCGAGCAACGAGTCGAACAATATCTCAAAGGTTTTTTGCAGGAGGCCGCACCCGCCAAGCTGCCCAAATTTAAACAAGACAATTTCAAAGGGATGAAGCATTTCAGCCAGTCGGGCCAAGTCACGAACGCCCTCAATGGCGCTACGATTGAATGGAGCGTTGACATCCTCGAAGCCCAAACACCGCTCGTCGTCTTTTCGCAACTCAATCGCGCTCGCAAAACCGAACACGAAGCGGCTTACGCCAAACTCATTAGCAGCTTGCGCCGCATTGATGAAGCCGTAGCCAACAAGCAGTAATCGTGTTGGCTAGCGCCCGGCTAACGCCCAGCTAGCGATAGATGAGTTGATAAGCGCGGAAGTTATTGCAGACGCGGTAGACATATTCTTTCGTCTCGCGTTTGGCGACTTCGCTGACAAAACAATCTACATCGGTGCTTTGCGCGCGTTTGCGCCAGCGGCGGACGGATTGTTCGCTGCCGTTGTAAGCAGCAGCGGCGGCTTGTGGTGAACCGAATTCGTCGAAGAGGTTTTTCAGATATTGCGCGCCGAACAGGATGGCGGTGTGCGGTTCGTAAAGATCGTCCTGCTCGAAATCCTGCAAGGCGAGTTGCGCGGCAATGTCGTTGGAAGTCGAAGCGATGAATTGCAGCATCCCGCGCGCGGCGGCATTGCTTTTGACGCGCGGGTTGTAACCGCTTTCCTGCCGCGCAATAGAAAGCACGAAACGCGGGTCTACGCCACGACGTTGGGCGTGCTGTTGCAACTCGCCGCGAAAGGGAAAAGGGAAAGCGACTTCAGCAAAAGCTTTCGGCAAAAGCTCCAACCGATAATCTTCAGGCAGCGCGCGCAACGCGGGTTCATAGCTGCGATACGTCACATCGGCGCAATCGCCCTTCGCGCAGTAATACGCCACCGTGCTGGCGCTCGCCGTTTGCGCGGCGCGCAATTCCGCCGCGCCTTCTTCGGCCAATCCCAAGAAAAGCAATTCATTCGCAATCGCCTGATGGCTTGAACCCACTGGCGCTGCTTCTGCCGTGCGTCCGGCGGGCGTGAAGCCGAATGCAGGCGCTTGATAGCCGGGCAGCAGCGCATAAGCCTGACGCAATATGTTTAGTAATTCATTTTGCGTAGCGGTGTCTTCGCTCAATCTGAAGGCTTGATTGGCTGCGGTTTTAATTGAAGCGGCAGAATTGGCTGTGAGGGGGACGCGGGCTAAAAACAGGAGAATCTGTCGTCGTGCGTCAATAACTTTTTGCGCACGTAGGTTCTTGCCCAACGCGCGCAGACGTTCCGTCGCGCGTGAGCCGTAATAGCCGCTCGCGCCATTGCGGCCTTCATTCAGGGTGAGATATTCGGTGGCGGCATCATCAAAGCGCCCAAGTTGTTCAAAGCAATAGGCGCGCAAAAATTGCACTTCGCTGTAATTGGTCATTGCCACTTGCCCGCGTACGTTGAGGTTTTTGCTGCGCAGCGTAGCTAGATCATTTAGCGCGCCCGCGAAATCTTTGCGGCTGAGTTTGATGCGCGTCTGCTGAAACAATCCCATCACGGCGAAATAAGGTTCGAGGGCTTGCGCGCGCTGACACCACAGCAAGGCTTCATCCAATCGCCCCGCGTGCCGCAACGTATCTATCGCGTTCAAATGCCCGTAACCGACAAACTTGCCCTGCGGATATTGCCGCAAATACGCCTCATAACGCGCAACGGCCTTGTCGGCTTGATTCAAGTATTGATGGCAATGGCCGACATAATAAAAACCCTGTTCGCCTTCTTCGGTTGCGGGGAACTCGCGCCCGACCTGTTCATACCATTTCAAGGCTTCAACGAAATTGTCTTGCTGAAAGGCGCTGCGACCGGCTTGAAACAAAGCCTCAGCGCGCGCTCTGCTGGCAGGGAATTGATTCACGACAGCGAGCCAGTGGGCGCGAGCTTCGTCGAACGCGCGGTTGAAATGCAGGATGCGTGCGCGGCGCAGGTGTTCGGCTTCAGTCAGCAACTTGTTTTCGGCTGTGTCGAGCCGGTCGAGATTCAAGATGGCGCGCAAGCTCACGTCATCGTTGCGTTCACCGCGCAGTGCCGATTCAAACGAAGCCCGCGCGTTCACTGCGTCTTTTAACGATAACTGAATTTCGCCCAACTGCGGCAACGTATCGCGGCGCGGCCCTAGGTTGCGCAACGTCGTCAACGCTGACGTATACAAACCCGTCTTGCGCTGGCTCTCGCTCAAACGCAACGTAGCTCGTTCGCGCCGCAGGAAGTCTGGGAATTGCGCAATGAGTTTGGCTAACGCGGTTTGCTCTTCGGTGAAGCGTCCCACGGCGCGCGCTTGTTCGGCCTGATGCCACAGCGCGTAACTCGTCAACACGCCGCCGCGCGCGGCGACTTGCGCGAAAAGTTTCGCGGCTTCGTTTGGCTGGTCGCGTTGTTCGAGCAGCCAAGCCAGCAGGTAATCGTAATTGTTGCGCGTGAACGTCGCGGATTGTTTGCGCTGCCATTCGCGCAACGTAGCTTCGGCTTTGGTGAATTCGGCCTGCTCGACCTGTTCGCGCAACCGTTGGTGCTGCGCGGGCGTGAGATCGAACGATGAGTCAGGCGACGACTTAACCGCCGAGCCGCAGCCGAAAAAAAACAGTAAGAGGGAAAGTGCGATGGAAGTTTGTTTCGTCATAGCACGCAACGGAAACGCTCAAGCGCGCTGCAACGGAATGAACTCCGGGTCGTCTTGATGTTTGCGCTCCCATTGCAGGAAGTCGTAATAGCCGCAGCGGTTTTCTACAGGATGTTCGCGGCACAGCGCGGGGCGGGCTTCATAAACCGTGCAGCGGCGCTTTTCGGTGTCAAAAAAGCGGCAACTACTTTTGAAGATTGTATCTTTCTTATGGCGCAACACGTGATGGCCGTAATCTTTCTCGAGGCGCGTGAATTTCTTTTCGGCGGCTTCATAAGTCAGGCCATGATGTTTCGCCAGCCGCTTGATGTCGGTCTTGGTGACTTTGATCCAGTCGTAGGTGCAGCAATAGCCTGGGCATTTCGCGCAATCGTATTTCAGGCGCGGCGTTTTCAGTACGGGTAGTTCTTTTTTCGTCATAGTGGGTCTGGTTAGTTGGAATCAATAACGCGGCTCTTACTTACCATCGTCGGTAATGAACAGCAACCAAACGTAAGGAGTATCAATTCATGAAACGTATCAGCTTATTCACGGCGTTCGCTTTATGCAGCGCACTTATTTTTTCGCTCAGTTTTGCGCAAGCCCAACGCGCTCCGCGTGTGACGCGACCAGTGAAACCGCCCGCAACGCCCACTCCGCAATCTGCAATCTCAAATCCGCAATTGAATCAGTTGCCGCTCAAGCGCGTCATCCTTTACAGCAACGGCGTAGCCTATTTCGAGCGGCGTGGACAAGTGACGGGCAAGGCCGAAGTCTATCTGGCCTTCAAGCAATCGCAAGTAGACGACGTGCTGAAATCGCTCGTCGTACTCGACCTCGGCAAAGGCCGCGTGGGCGCGGTGAGTTACAACTCGTCGGCTCCGCCCGATGCGCGGTTGAAAGAGATTCCGTTTTCGATTGGCGCGGCGAGCGATCCGGCGACAGGCGGATTGGCTGCCGTGCTGCGGCAGTTTCAAGGCGCGCGCGTCAGCCTCACGACGGCCAATCAAAACGTCACGGGTTCGATTCTCACGTTGAGCGAACGGCAAGTGCCGACTGGCAATACGCTGTCGCTGGTCAAAACGAGTACGTTGGTGCTGGCGCTCGCGGGCGGCGAGTTGCAGAGCTTCGATCTCAACGATGTGCGGTCGGTAAAGTTGCTCGACGACGGAGCCAAAACCGACATCGTGGGATTTGCCGAAGCCACCGCCGCCGCGCGTCGCCGCGACGCCAAAACGATCAGCATCACTTCTGACGGCGAAGGCGCGCGCGAGATGGTGGTGAGTTATACGATTGCCGCGCCAATCTGGAAGACGACCTATCGCGTCGTACTCGATGCCGCCGGTACGCCCTTCTTTCAAGGCTGGGCTATCGTTGACAACGTCAGCGAAGAAGACTGGCAGGACGTTTCGCTTTCGTTTGTCTCAGGTACGCCAGTGTCGTTCATTCAGCCGATTCAACAACCGCTTTATCGCTATCGTCCGATTGTTCCGATTCCGCAGGACTTGCAACTGAGACCGCAGATTTATGAACCGGGCATGCCATTCACAGGGGAAATATCCAAAAACGATGCCCTTCGTATTAACGCGGAAAAACAGGAACAAATGAGAGAAAACGCTTTGAGAGACATTGGCGGAGTAGCTCGAAGAGTTCAATCACAACAAGTGCAAAACCTTCCGCTCAATAATCGTAGTGACTTGTCACTGAATCTGCTCTCACCCGGCACTGTTGCGCCTCCACCCGCTGCGCCCAGCATCACAAGCGCCATGACCAGCGGAGATTCCGGTGTCGAGGCCGCCGCGCAAGGCGAAGAGGTCGGCGAGCTATTCGAATATCGCGTCGAGCAACCGATCACGGTGCGCAAAGACCGTTCGGCGCTGATTCCGATTTTGCAGACGAAGATGGAAGGCGAGCGCGTGTCGGTTTACAACGAAACGACGCGGCGTGATCGTCCGATGAATGGCATACGGTTGAAAAACACTTCGGCGCTCACGCTCGAAGGCGGTTCGATCACCGTGCTGGACGGCGATGCTTACGCGGGCGAAGCCTTGATGGATCGGCTCAAGGCGGGCGAGCAACGTTTCATTTCGTTCGGTCTTGATTTGGGTACGCTGGTGACGACCAAATTCAAAAGCGAAAGCCGTCCGGTCTATCTCGTGCGCGCGCGCAACGGCGTATTCGAGACGCATTACTATCAATCCGACGTGCGCAACTACACGATCATCAATCAGACCGACAAGAAACGCATCGTGTATGTCGAACATCCGCTGCGCGCGGGTTGGAAGCTGTCAGACGATACGCAAAAGCCTGCGTCGCAAACCTTGAACTTCTATCGCTTCCGCGTCGAACTCGAACCGCGCAAGACCATCGAATTGCCCATCGTCGAAACCCAATCGCTGGCGATGACTTATCAACTCAGCGCCCTGACGGCTAACGATGTCGAACTCTTTTTGGTGCGGCGTTACATTGACGCTTCGACGCGCGCCGAACTCGAAAAACTCGTCGAGATCAAAGGCCGCGTCGCCCAAGCTGAAGCGCGTATCCATCAACTTGACGCCGAAATTGAAGCCATTGGCGAAGACCAGAAACGGCTGCGCGAAAACATCGAGGCGCTCAGGAATACGGCGGATGCGAAACAACTGGTGGCGCGTTACATCGCCAAAGCCGACCAGCAGGAAACCCGCCTCGAACAAATCGCCAAAGAGAAAAAGGCTGCGCAGGAAGAATTGAATCGCGGGCAAGCCGAGTTGAACGCCGCGATCAAGAACCTGACGCTCGAACGCAAACTATGAGCAAACCAACTGACAATGAATTCACCTGGCTGACCAGCCAGACGGAGTATCGAGAGGTGCGCCGTTCAAAACACGGCGACGAACTGCGCTGGCTGGTCAACTGCGAAACCATGATTTCGAGTTTTTGCTGAAAGAGATCAAGCGGCTAAATGAGTGGCAAGAAGATGCAAGCGGCGCGTAATCCGGCGGCCAACGGAACG
>JAYSVR010000594.1:0-9733 GCA_043718445.1 Acidobacteriota bacterium
TCCTGGCAAGAGCTTTATCAAACGGCTCTAAGGCGAGCTTAGGGAGTCTGGCGAAACCCGCGCGAAGGGCTTTGCCAGACTTCCTAAAATTTTTTCTACTCTTATAAAGGCAGTACGCGGTGCAACTTTTTGATTGGCTGGCAGGCTCGTTGCAGTGGTTGAAAGACTTCGTCTTTGGCGTAGCCGCTCAAGTCATGGAGATGCCGGTTTATTGGGCTGCGCCTGTGATGGTCTTTATCGGCGCGCTGGATTCGTCATTGCTCTCGCTGCCTGAAGTCAACGACATCATCACCGTCACGCGCATCGCCAAAAATCCCAATGAAGTCTGGTTCTTTCCGCTTTTTCCGGCTATCGGTTCAGTGATCGGCTGCCTGTTGCTTTATGCGATTATGCGCGGCGGCAGCCACAAGATCACCCAACGCTTTCACCCGGAAGCGATGAAAAAAGTCGAATTGATTTTTCGGCGTTGGGGCTTGCTGGCGTTGGCGATTCCGGCGCTGTTGCCGCCGCCGTTGCCCTTCAAGATTTTTGTCGCGGCGGCGGGCGCGCTGGGCTATCCGCTTAAACGCTTTGCGGCGACGATAATGATTGCGCGCACGGTGCGCTATTACTTTTGGGGAATCGCCGCGTGGTTTTACCGCGAAGAAGTTTTGCAGGCGATCAAGTGGCTCGAAGAACATTTCTTCGTTGTTATCGGTGCCGCCGTCGGGTTGGTAGTTTTATTTTTTATCATTCGCGCTTTGGTGATTTATACGCGGCAACGCACGCCGAAAGCGCAATCCAGTTAATTCATGAACTCATTATTCGCAAAAATTACCGCGTGGCTGGCGCAGGTCAAAGCTACGTTGATTACCTTCGGCGCGTTGGGCGTATTCGCCATCGCCTTGCTCGACGCTTCGTTCTTGCCCCTGCCCGGCGGCCCCGATGCCGTAGTCATGACGCTCTCGCATCTGAACCACGGGCTGATGCCGTTGTATGTTTTGGCGGCGGTGTTGGGTTCGACGCTCGGTTGTTTGTTCCCTTATTGGATTGGTCGCAAAACCGGCGAAGCCGCGCTGCGCAAATTCAGTGACGAACGGCGCGCGAAAGTGGCGCGCTTGATCGAACAATACGGCGTATGGGCGATGCTCGTCGGCGCAGTGCTGCCGCCGCCCTTTCCCTTCAAATTGTTTCTGCTAACCGCCGGCGTCTTTCGCATGCAGGTCGGACGCTTCTTGCTTTCGCTCGCCGCCGGTCGCGTGATTCGCTTCGCGCTCGAAGGCTGGATGGCAGTGCGTTACGGCGAACAAGCAGCGCAACTTTTCAAGCAGCATTATCCGAAAATCGGCTTGGGCATTGCTGCCGTCGTTATCATCGTTTTTCTAGCGAACAAATTTCTGAATCGTAAAGACGTTGATGAAGTGATGACGGAAGGCGATTTGAGCGCGGCTGAATAGCTGCGGGAATACCTGCGGAAATACCTAAGATGCCTGCTAACGCAATCGAAACTTTGGTTGAACAAATCTTGAACGCTACGACGGCGGACGCCCAACGTTTGCCGTCGAAATGCGAAGCGCGCCAATTTGCGCAAGAGCTTTTTCACGCGCTGTTTCCTGCGGTCTGCCAGCCCGCGCTAGCTGATGCCCAGCGGTTAGAAAGCGAACTTAAACGGCTGCACATTGCGCTCGAAAACCTGTTGCGCACTACGCATCGTGAAGAGGCGATGGCGTTGGCGAAAACGTTTTTCGCGGCGTTGCCTGCGCTTCATCGCCTGATGATCGAAGACGCCGCGGCGCTTTATGACAGCGACCCGGCGGCGCGCAGCGTTGAAGAAGTGATTCAATCTTATCCGGGCTTTTACGCCGTCGCGCAATATCGCTTGGCGCATCAGCTTTATCAGCAAGACGTACCGTTCCTGCCGCGCCTGATTACTGAATATGCCCACGAAGTCACGGGCATAGACATTCACCCCGGCGCGCAAATCGGCGCGCGTGTCGCCATTGATCACGGCTCCGGCGTCGTCATTGGCGAGACCAGCGTAGTCGGCGAACGAGTACGCATCTATCAAGGCGTCACGCTCGGCGCGCTTGCCGTAGAAAAAAGCATGCAAAACGACAAGCGGCATCCGACGGTCGAAGACGACGTAGTGATTTATGCGAACGCTACGATTTTGGGCGGACAGACCGTCATCGGACGCGGCTGCACGATTGGCGCGAATGCATGGATTACCAAAAGCGTCGCGCCCGATACGCGCGTGGCAGGCGATATTGTGTAAAGCACATTAACTGCCAGTAATTCCCGGTTTAGCTTTAGCCACGAAAAAGCACAAAAGACACAAAAAGAATCATTTTAAGAAGCTTTTGTGATTTCTGTGCTTTTTTGTGGCGAATGCCCTTCTGGTTTGAGGGGCGATATTGTCTGATGCTCTTAAACCGGGAATTGCTGATCAACAGCAAACTTGAAGGAGCAAACCCATGAAATTCAATAACATCCTCGAAACCATCGGTAACACGCCACACGTCAGAATCAATCGCCTGTTCGGCAGCGACCACGAAGTATGGCTCAAGCTCGAACGCGCCAATCCGGGCGGCAGCATCAAAGACCGCATTGGCCTCGCTATGATCGAAGACGCTGAAGCGCGCGGTGTGTTGAAAGCGGGCGGCGTGATTATCGAACCTACGTCGGGCAACACGGGCATTGGCTTGGCGATGGTCGCGGCAGTCAAAGGCTATCGCGTAATTCTGACGATGCCTGAATCCATGTCGGTCGAACGTCGTCGCATATTGGCGACTTATGGCGCAGAGATCGTTTTGACGCCGCGCGAAAAGGGCATGAAAGGCGCGATTGCCAAAGCGCAGGAATTGACCGCCGCGACGCCCAACGCATGGATGCCGATGCAATTCGATAACGAGGCGAATACCGACATCCATCGTCGCACGACCGCGCAAGAGATCATCGCTGACTTTCCCGACGGACTCGATTACATGATTACCGGCGTAGGCACGGGCGGCCACATCACCGGTTGCGCCGAAGTGTTGAAAGAGAAGTTTCCCGACTTGCAGGTGTTTGCGGTCGAACCTGAAAAGTCGTCCGTGTTGAGCGGCGGCTCGCCTGGGCCGCACAAGTTGCAAGGCATTGGCGCGGGCTTTGTGCCGGGCATTATGCGAATGGATTTGATGAGCGGCGTGATTCAGGTGAACGAAGCCGAAGCGTTTATGTACGCCCAGGATTGCGCGCGGCAGGAAGGCATCTTCATCGGCGTCTCGTCGGGCGCGACGCTCGCCGCGATTGCGCAAAAGCTGCCTGACATTCCGAAAGGCGCGCGTGTGTTGGGTTTTTGTTACGACACGGGCGAACGCTATTTGTCGGTGGATGGTTTGTTTCCCGTACCCGATGCGACCGTGCATCAGATTTAGCAGATACAGCGCGTTGACGCAGGTGTTATGACCAATCGTTGGGCTTATGTGAGCCTGTTAGTTTTTTTGTTGCTGGCTGCTGCGGCAACGCAGTACTTCGCCACGGCGAGCGAGCGTGAAGCTGCGCCTGCGCGCGCGTCGTTGAAAGAATTGCCTGAAACGTTGGGCGCTTGGCGACAGCACGAAGCGCAAACCCTCACGGCTGGCGCTGAACGTGAATTAGGGGCGGATGATTATTTGTCGCGCACCTATATCAACGAACGCGGCGCGGTGGCTTTTGTGTTCATTGCCTATTACGCCAGCCAGCGACAACGTAAGACTTATCACTCACCGCAAAATTGTTTGCCCGGCGCTGGTTGGACGCTGGGCGAACATCGCTGGCATTCATTGAATAACCAACCAGATGCTATAAACGAATACGTGATTGAAAAAGACGGCGAACAGATGCTGGCCTTTTATTGGTATCACGGTCGTGGGCGTGTGGTAGCGAGCGAGTATTGGGGGCGTTGGTATACGTTGCGTGATGCCATCACGCGCGGACGCACTGATGGCGCGCTGATTCGTGTGATTGTGCCCGTGGCACGCGGCGCGAACGATGCACAAACGCGAGCAGACGGATTGCAATTCACGCAACTGCTCGCGCCATTGCTCGCGCGTTACATCCCCGATTGACCGTGTTATCTTGCCGATTAAAAGCGCTCATCAAACTCAAGGGAGACAAATCATTATGTTACTCGCTGGCAAAACCGGCCTGATCTTAGGCGTAGCCAACAAGCACAGCATCGCGTGGGCGATTGCCGAATCTGCTGCGCGTGAGGGCGCGAAGCTGTTTTTCAACTACCAAAACGAACGTCTCAAAGACAACGTAGAAAAACTCGCCGCCGAATTGCCGGGCGCGAAATGTTTCGCTTGTGACGTAAGCCACGACGCCGAAATTGACGCAATGATGCAAAGCCTTGCCGCCGAAACCGACAAGCTCGACTTTCTGATTCATTCCGTTGCTTATGCTCCGCGCGAAGCCCTGATGGGCGATTTCGTCAACACGACGCGCGCAGACTTTGCCGTCGCGTTGGATGTGAGCGCCTATTCGCTGGTCGCTACGACCCGCGCGGCGTTGCCCCTGCTTAGTAAAGCCGAAAGAGGCGGCTCGATTGTTACGTTGACTTACCTCGGCGCTGAACGTGTCGTGCCGCATTACAACGTGATGGGCGTAGCCAAAGCCGCGCTCGAATGCTCAGTCCGCTATCTGGCTAACGACCTCGGCCCGCAGGGCATTCGTGTGAATGCGATTTCGGCTGGCCCGATTCGTACGTTGGCGGCGCGCGGCGTTTCGGGCATCACCAAAATGGTAGAGCATCACCGCGAAGTCGCTCCCTTGCGGCGCGCGACCGAACAAGCTGAAGTCGGCGATACCGGGCTATTCTTAGTCAGCGATTTAGGGCGGGGAATTACCGGCGAAGTCATTTATGTGGACGGCGGCTATCACATCTTGGGTACGTTGGCTGCGATGGGATAATGACATTTAATGGCAATTCAGTGATTACGTGTTCAGGCTGACAAGCAGATGGTGAATGATAATCTCTCCGTCAGTGCGAAAGTGAATGGTGTCCATACTGTGCTGGTGATGGGGAAGCACTGACGAAGGGCTTACGGGCTTTTTTCGCTTCATCTTCAACTCGTGCTTTTGCTCGTCGATTTTGGATTTAACGGACTCAAAAGCCTCATGAACTTGACCATCCATCACGTACCCAAGCATTCCGCCGCAAGGGAGGCAAGAGGATTATTTGCTATCCACAAACCGCTGTATCCCCTTTTTAACGTATTCATTGGCTAAGGGCTTGAAACCTGAAGCTGTGGTCACGCGAAGCCGTTTGCATTCCAACGAAAAGAATATAGTCCTCGCCGCATGTTTGGGTGGATAGAAACGTATATCGTTGCGCCCGAGCTCATCGCCCCAGGTGGGATCAATAATTTGATCTTCCAAGTTAACGATCCAATTTCTTCCAGATTCATATTCAGCTTCACATAACGCGATATGAAACAGTGCTGTAATGTTGTTTTCTTTATGCACTTCAGGCTGGAGCGAGAACTCTTGCCACGTTTCGGCTATCAATGACATCACTGCACTGGCGAAGCCATCTTGAAATAATCGGAGCTTCAAGGGGTCGGCAGAACCGCTGAGCTTTAAACTCCCCATCCATCCTCCTTCATCATGTAGGCGAGAATTTCGTCGGCATCATTCAGTGCCGCCGTGCGTGTCCAATGCCGACGATTTAATGGCTTCAACAGGTGGACCTTGGCACCATCAAAAAAGATGAAACCGCGCAAAGTGCGAAACACTGTGCCTTCAGGAGTGGAAGACGATTCACGAATTTTAGTTAGCACTTCCTCCACACGATCTTCGGCGCGTGTTTCCCCGTATTCTCTCGCTTTGCCACCAACGCCAAATGTCACCATCGCCAGCCTTGCTTGTGGAGCTAAATGACCTTCCGCCCACAATGCTTCCTTTGTCCTCGTCCAGCCGCGAAACGTTGCTACGAGAGTATCCGCGTATTGTTTGCGATGCTGTGGCTTGGGAAATTGAGCCGTAATCAGTTTTTTTGAATGGAGCGAGTGCGGTGTCGAACTTGGGCGAAAGACATCAGCGGTTTCCTCGATAAGATCGCGCTCCCAGTCGCACACGCCAAAGTATTCATAAACCAAAGCATTGACCTTATGCTTTGTGCTGTTAAGCAGTGAGCGGTGTTTTGATGAATTTTCAGATAAAAGCAAATCCTGTTTCAGCTTGCGGAGCAAGTCAGCGCATTCATCCAGAATGGATTGGCTTCGCTCTTGGTTACGTGTGTCTTCTGGAAAAGGAAATGGCAATTCAAGTATTTCTTCTAGCAATGCTTTGTCGCGTTCAATGCCAATATTGGCAGTAGTGTGAAAAAGAAAATACTGAGATAAAGGGCTGGCAAGTACGGCTGTTAAAAATAAAAGGTCATTCTCTTCAGCAGTTTTAGGGGCACATATTGCCTGAAAAGCATGTTGAAAAAGCACGTCAAAGTCTGAGAAAAGAAATTTAGTGCAGGCTTGGTTAATGAGCAGTAAAGGCGCTTTGAATAAGAGCTTGCTAGGTGATCGGTGCAATTGGCTAAATTCACTGCCAATCTCTTTGCACTCACCTGGCAATAACACTAAGCCTAGTACCGGGGCCTTAGCCGGAAGATAAGGGTGGAAATCATTCCACCAGGAAGGCTTGGGTTCACCATATCCCACTGGATCACGTTGGTAACTAGCTTTATTAAACGGCTTAAAGCCTTGTCCTTTCCACCAAAGTCTTTGGCCGTCATCTTTGGCAGACTCAAGAGTTTCCTCTTCTGGCGGTTCTTTTACCATTCTACTGAGACGCGGCATTTTCATCATCCGCTCAATCAACCTCATATCCCGTGGCGTTCCCCAATGATGTCGCTTCCAGGCACCTGCTGCTTCACCTCGCTCTGCCGCTAAAACAATATCTGACTCATTCAACATTTTTTGATCTTCGGGTTGAACTGGAATCAAGGCTTCACGTGGATCAAGCAATTCCACTTTAGGAGTGACAAACTCGAATTCGCCAAGTGGCTCATTGTCTTGCCGAGAATGATACCGGCCTATAAAGCACGGGCAAGCCGCATTTGGAAACAGAATAAAACTATAATCGGCTAACAGCCAGACGGATTTCAGTCGGTGATGCTTGAGCCAGACAGTTTGAAATTTGTCTGTGTTATTACTGAGAAACACTCGCGATGGCAACACCTGGCAAACGTCCCCACCGTTTCGTACATGCAAACTCGCCTTCCACATAAACGCACAAGCCAATTCTTTAGCTGGGAAAAGCACCTGTTGCTTTACTGATTTCTTGATCTCTTTCGCCACTGGATTTCGCTTATCGTCATAGAGCCAGGCTTCGGCTGATGGCGCATTCTTACGACTCACCCAAGGGGGGTTGCCAATCACGAGATCGAAATCCTTCTCTGACTGCATTTCAAAGAAATCCAATTCGCGGACAGTGTCGAGGTGGGGAGATCGAGGGCGGGGCTTGTCTGACTCCCACAAAATACGCGGTAGCAATTTACGAGGAGCTTCCCGTTCTAAGGCTTCACGCAACTCAGTGATTTCTCGCGGCTCCATCTGGTCAAGAAACGCGAGATAAAGACTAAAGCAAGTAACAAGACAAGCTGTCGGATTAACGTCCACTCCGCACAAATTTTCAGCTAACAACCGAAGTAATTCGTTGTAACGCTCTTCGGTCGTAGCGTTGGGATTCCGCTTGCGCCATTCCTCCGCCATGCGAACAAAGAGGATGACGAGAAAAATCCCAGACCCGCAAGCTGGATCAAGGCATCGTTTATCCAGCAATGTATCCCAGTCGTTGGTGGCAATGTCTACGGTCAGTTCTGCTAAACGTGGCGGAGTATAGTAAGCTCCTTGCTTTCTTTGGCCATGTTTACGGTTTTGATTTTTTTCTGTTAATCGGGTACCCGCTTCTACCTCTGCTATTTCCGCTTCAGCACCTAGGAACTCTTGGTAAATAGAGCTAATCAACTCTACCGGAATGAAGCTGAAATCATAAAATTTGAAAAAGGATGGCTGATTTCTAATTAGGTCTTCGCCTGAAAGAAAACGATAAAGATAGCTAACCTCTATGTCTGAAATGTCACTCACTGATTGGTCGGCGAAAAGCGAGCCATTGAAATCGTGCTGCAAAGTCAGGAATAGCGATTCCAGAGAGTACCCTTGTATACCCGTAAACAAACCCAAGCTATCAGAGGCTTCCGGTAGCCGATTTTTCTTTAGATAGGGAGGTCCAATGATTCCACGGTCAAGCAGGTAACAAGAGAAAAGAAACTTGCCAATCAAGGCATGCGCACGCCGATACGCTTCGACGGTTTTACCCTTTTCACAAAGCAGGTCGCGTGTCGCTCGCAGATTTTTCAGTAACCGTTGATCTACGGCTTGTTTTGCATCGAACAGCGATTGGTGTTCGCGGTAAATAGCTCCTGTCTCAACCCGGCGAACAAACTGCTGCAACCGGAGGGCAAGTTCTGTCAGTTCAAGTTGGGCAATCGTTTCTTCGCCCAGTCTGGCAGTGTCGCCGGTTTTGTCTTTTGCCGAGGGTTCACTGATCGTAGAGAAAACCAATATCTGGCTGGGCTGTTCAACCAGTAACAACGTCGTCGCCCCTAAATTCCATAGCTTATTGCGAAGTGCAGCAATGTCTTCGCCGCTAAGATGCCTTCCATCTTTCAAGCAGACCGTAGGACGCCCTTCCGTACAAACAACCGCATCAATCTCAAGATTCTCACTCTTACTCTCGTCAGACTCGAACAGGCGGCGCAACGTATGCCCGTGACTTTTGAACTCCGGCGCATTACGCCAGTCATCGGTAGCGCGAATGAAGGTGGCCTCAACGCGACGATCCCAGCCAGGGCTATGAATGAGTCGTGATGTAGAAGCGTCTGGTCTTGGATTCATGACGTGCGGCAACCTGCGAATCGAATCGAGGGAGGATGCCAATTCGATTCGGCGCAAGATTTTCGGTCTGTGGTGCGATTTACGATTGCGATTAGTTGGTGAACTTTTGTTTCACACTTGAATCGTAGCATGAGGCGAGCCAATCCGCACCAGCCCAAGCCAAATTATTCCACCGTCACCGACTTCGCCAAATTCCTCGGTTGGTCTACGTCGCAGCCGCGTCGGACGGCTATGTGATATGCCAGCAACTGCATCGGAATCGTAGCCAGCACCGGCGAAAGCAATTCGCTTGAAGGCGGCACTTCAATCGTGAACGAAGCCATGTCGCGGGTATCCTCATCACCTTCCGTCACAATTGCGACGACGATGCCGTCGCGGGCGCGCACTTCCTGAATGTTCGAGAGCGTCTTTTCATAACGCAGCTTCGACTTTTCATCATCGCCATCAAGCGTATTGATGACCACCACCGGCAAGCGCGAATCAATCAGCGCGTTGGGGCCGTGTTTCATTTCGCCCGCCGCGTAACCTTCCGCGTGAATGTAGCTGATTTCTTTCAGTTTCAACGCGCCTTCCAATGCAATCGGGAAGTTGATGCCGCGACCGAGATAGAGAAAGTCGCTCGACAGCACGAAGTGTTTCGAGAGGTCTTCGTAATCAATGCTCGGATCGTTGAGCAGCTTTTCCATCTTGACCGGCAGTTCTGATAAGTGGCGCACGTGCCATTTCATTTGTTCTTCGGTGAGCGTGCCGCGTTCCTGCGCGAGATAGAGCGCGAACAAGTAAGCCGCGACCATTTGCGAGGTGAAGGCTTTGGTCGAGGCTACGCCAATCTCAGGGCC
>JAYSVR010000595.1:0-31478 GCA_043718445.1 Acidobacteriota bacterium
AAAGGTTAGATGGCGGAGCCGACGGGACTCGAACCCGCGACCTCCGACGTGACAGGCCGGCGTTCTAACCAACTGAACTACGACTCCGCATTGTCAAAACCGAATGGGGTGATAGGCACGGTGGGACTCGAACCCACAACCTTCACCTTGTAAGGGTGACCGTCTACCATTGACTGTACATGCCTCCCTTGCGAACGGGGCGCATACTAGCGAGCGGTCAGACAGTCTGTCAAGCGTTGCGGTCAAAATAACTTCCACTATACTGCTGGCTCATTGAGGCTCATCGTTTATGAAATCAAAAGGCAAAAGGCAAAAGGCAAAAGGCAAAAATATGGCGATCCTTTCTTTCTTCTTTCTGGGCAAAAGCCGCAAGCAACATTCTGCCCTTTTGCCTTTTGCCTTTTGCCTTTTGCCTTTTGCCTTTTGTCTGACTCAGGCACAAGACCCTCTCGAACAAACCAACACGATTCGCGTCAATACCGATTTCGTTTCGATTGATGTCGCGGTCTCTGACCGTAAAGGTACGCGCAATCTACCGCAACTGACCGCTGAAGACTTCAGTGTTTTTGAAGACGGCGTAAGGCAAAAGCTCGCGTCGTTTTCTGCTGTGGATGAACCATTCAATCTGGCTTTGTTACTCGACACTTCTGGCAGCACGCGCGATGAAATCTCCAAGATGCAAAAAGCAGCGCGACGCTTTCTCGACTTGCTGCGCCCGCAAGACCGCATTGCCGTGTTGCAATTCAACCAACAGGTCGAACTCATCAAAGACCTGACCAATGATCGCGGGGCGTTAGAAAAATCGCTCGACGAATTGGAAGCAGGCAGCGGTACGGCCTTTTACGATGCGTTGCAGCTTTCGCTCGATGACGTATTCAAACAAGTCAATGGACGCAAAGCCGTCATCGCCCTCACCGACGGCGTAGATTCTTTCGGCAAAAACACCTATGAAAAGCTGAAGCCGCAACTCGAAAGCGCCAACGTCACGCTTTATTTTCTCGAACTCGACACCGAGAAATTTGTCGAAGAACGTTATTTGCGTACTTGTCAGGAAGCTGGGCATTTTCGCTTTTCGCGCAAACAACTCGACAAATATGTGGCAACGTTTATGAAAGGCGAAGCGCCGCGCTGGTACGAGGATTCCTGCAAGCTCGAAAAACTCGAAAAGCTACAAATCAATCAACGCCTCTATGAAGCCGCGCGCCGCGAGTTACGCGACATGGCAGATCAATCCGGCGGCCAGGTCTTCCCTGTCAAAACACTAGATCAGGTCGGGCCGGCTTACGCGCAAATCGCCGAAGAGTTGCGACTGCGCTATTCGCTGGCCTATTACCCCACGAACGAAAGCCACGATGGCAAGTGGCGCAAGCTCCGCATAGAACTCAAACGCCCCGGACTCGTCGGGAAAACCCGTCCCGGCTATCGTGCGCCGCGAAACTGACAAGGCAACCGCCCGCCTGGAAAAATATTTACCGAAACGCTTGGTAATGGTCTAAAGGTGTGTTGCTGACTTCGTTGCTTTGAAGTCTTTGGCACGCCTTTTTCCTATCGGTTCAATAAATCCTCAAGTGACCACAGCCGATTCGTGATACCCGCTTCCATTGCAGGCGTGACACGAATCGTTGAATGAATCCGGCAGAAATTATAGTACGCGAATTGAAGCGCGTAAGCATAGTTCAGGTTCGCCCAGGCTTCGGTCGGATGAGTATCTCGCACACGCTGTAAGTCGCGCAGTTGATGCGCCAGGCACAGTTGAAATACTTGAGCAGGCGCTTTCAGTTGCGCGCCGTAACAATCGCTGACCCAGGTCGGCACCTTCTGCTCGCCCAACACGGTAGCGATTTCTGCGGCGCTGCGCGTCGGCACGATGGTGTGATACACGCCGCCTTCGCTACAACAGCCCACGCTCTTTCACCGCCAGATACTGATTCACTAATTGCAGCGATAACTGTCCAGCCGGTACGTCAAGCGCGAGGCCACCGAGTTCGGTGATGCGGGCGAGGGCTTCTTCGCGTTGTTGCAGGAGTTCTTCGGCTACGCTTTGTTGATAGACGGCGGAGATGTCGGCGGGCGGTTGCGTCACCAGCGCGCGCAAATCGTTGTCGCCAATCGTAACGATCAACGGCAAGTGGCGCGGCAATAACGTAGCCGTATACGACAACAATTCGGCGGAGGCCTCGCCGTCTACTAAGTCTGTAAGAATGACGACCAGCGAGCGGCGCTTGCAGTTGTTGGCGAGGTATTGAAACGCGCGGGCGTAAGACGGTTCGGCCATTTGCGGCTTCACGTTGTAAAGCGCTTCGATCATCGCGTTGAGTTGGGCGTTGCCGCGTTGCGGCGGCAGGTACGAAGCCACTTGCCGATTGAAAACCAACAGGCCGATGTTGTCGCCGCCCGAAGCCGCCACATAAGCAATCGCCAGCGTCGCGTTAATCGCGTGATCGAGTTTGGTCAGTTGCGCCAGATGTGTGGTTTCTGACGCGGGGCGCGAAGTCATCAGGCGTCCGGCGTCGAGCATCACGACGATGGATTGATTGCGTTCGGTTTGGTATTGCCGCGTCGTCATGCGTCCGCGCCGCGCGGTGGTCGTCCACGAAATATGCCTTAGCTCATCGCCGCGTACGTAATCGCGCAAGCTCTCAAACTCTCTGCCTTGTCCGCGCAAGCGAGTGCGCCGCAAGCCCATCAACATCTGGCGATTGTGCCGCGCCTGCAATTCGTATTTCCGCGCTTCGTGCAAATTGGGATAAACCTTGACGTGTTCTTTCGCGGGGATGCGCGCCTGCTTCGTGACCAAGCCCCACGGCGCATCATAGCGAATCACAATGTCACCGAACGCGTAATCGCCGCGCGAGGCCGCATAAAGCCGGTAGTGCGCCGTCGCTTCGCGCATCGTTGTCATTGGCATACCTTCGGTGCTGCGCTGACGGATGGGCGTAAGTTGAAAGATTCGCTCGCCGCGCAATTCCAACGCGGGCGGATATTCGTCTTTGAGCGTGAACGACAAGCGGCGCGGGCAAGTGTGGCGCAACGTGATGACGACTTCGTTTTCAGTGCCGATCATCAGACGATTAGGTAAGCGTCGTTGGGTGGTGAAGGCTGAAGGCGGTTCGGCTTGGCGCGCATCGAACCACGCCAACGCGAACAGCAATACGTCGTAAACAACCATGCCCCACTTGAGCGCAGGCATCGTCCACACAAAGGCCAATGGCAGCGCACCGATTGCCAACAAGATGAAGAAGCGACGAGTGAAAATCATGGGAGGCGCTCGTGTGTGGCAAGTCCAACAAAGGCAAAAGGCAAAAGGCAAAAGGCAAAAGGCAAAAATAGAAAACCGTGTGCAACGTAACACGGCTGAAAAGCACGAACATAAAGTGCCGCACTTTTGCCTTTTGCCTTTTGCCTTTTGCCTTTTGATTTCATCAGCTTTACGGGTTAACGCGGCACTTCGACCGAAGCTAGAATTTCATCAATCACCACATCCGGCGTAGTGCCTTCAATCTCGGCTTCGGCGCGTAGCAGAATGCGATGCCGCAAGACCGGATGCGCCACATCGCGTACGTCATCGGGCGTGACAAAATCGCGTCCGCGCAAAGCCGCCAGCGCCTTGCTTGCCAAGAGCAATGCCACCGTCGCGCGCGGACTCGCGCCCCACAGCAAGTTAGCGTTGTCGCGCGTCTTTCGCACGAGCGTGACCAGGTAATTTTGAATGCCGGGCTCGACGCGTACCTCACGCACCAGCGCGCGGCAATGCGATAACGTAGCCGCATCAGCCAACGGTACGAGATTGACCGCTTCGAGCTTGCGCGCGTTAAAACCCGCCTGCCAGTTGGCAACGATCTGGGCTTCGTGTTCAGCCGAGGGATAGCCGATCAAAACTTTCAGCAAGAAGCGATCAAGCTGGGCTTCGGGCAGCGGATAAGTCCCTTCGTATTCAATTGGGTTTTCCGTAGCCAGCACCGTGAAGATCGGCGACAGACCGTGCGTCTCGCCGTCAATCGTGACCTGCCGTTCTTCCATCGCTTCGAGCAACGCGGCCTGCGTCTTGGGCGGCGTACGATTGATTTCATCGCCGAGCAGGATGTCGGTGAACACCGGCCCATGGCGCAACGTGAATTGCGACGTATTCAAATTGAAGATGTTCGTGCCGGTAATATCCGCCGGCATCAAATCGGGCGTGAACTGAATGCGGTTGAAACTCGCGCCGACGATGCGCGCCAGCGTCTTGACCAGCAATGTTTTGGCCGTGCCCGGTACGCCTTCGAGCAGCGCGTGGCCTTCGGCCAGCAGGCAGATCAAGACCTGATCAATGACTTCGTCTTGCCCGACGATGACTTTATGCAATTCGGTGCGGATGTGTGCGGCTACCTGACTAACGTAATCTGACATGCGTTTTCTTTCGATGAAGTGGAATGGATACAGCGCGCGCACTATAAGCCAATGCGCCAGAGCCGAACAATCGCGCCGCTGAAAAATCACGGGTAGCGGCAAAATCAGGTGAGTTCAGCCACGAATTGACACGAATTTGCACCAAGTCGAATCACGGAAAAAGATGAACGTAATCAGCGCTTTTCCTTCGTGAAAATTTGTGTCAATTCGTGGCAAAACCTCTTCTGCTTGAACCACTACCAACCACTACCCAAACGCGTATCCGCCATCGTTCTTAGCCACTCGTCCGCGATGGAGAACCTGGCACAACTGCCGTCGTCCTGTACGCCGACAAACACGACCCACGGTTTGGGGGAATTCGGCAAATCATTGGCGAAAGCGCAGATGGCTTGGCAAATCTTATCCCGATCAGAAAGCGAGGCTTTTCGCTCTACGCGATCAGATTCCCATTCGGCGAGTAGTGGTTCCAGTTCCTGAGTATTCATGGGTTAAACGGTCATTCTCTTACCATCGCTTTACGAGGAAAGGAATGCGGTAAGTTCGGCTTCGGTCGGCAAGCCATCGCGTGCGCCGAATTCGCGGCATTGCAAAGCGGCGACGGCATTGGCGGCGCGCATGGTGTCTTCGATGCTCAAGCCTTTGCACAGCCCGTAAACAAACCCCGCGCGAAAGGCGTCGCCCGCTCCGGTCGTATCCTTAATCACTGGCGGACGAAACGCAGAGGACGCGAGATATTGGCCTTCGACATAAGCCAACGCGCCGCGCGAGCCTTGCGTCATCGCCACCAACGCGCAGCCATACTTGTCGTGAATACGCCGCAAGGCCGCTTCTTCATCCATCGTACCCGCCAGTTCATTCGCCAATCCCTGTGACGTAATCAAGCAGTCTACGTTGGGCAACAACTCATCAATGCCGGGGTAAGCCGTGTCGAGATCAATGGTGACGGGCATCCCGGCTTCGTGCGCCCAGCGCGCGGCCTGCAACGCGGCGGACGTATCGAATCCGTCAATGTGCAAGACGCGCGCTTCCGTGATCCATTCGCGCCGCAACTCTTCAGGGGCGATGCGGGTCTTGTCGTCGTGATACCAAAGGATGGTACGCTCGCCCGAAAACTGTTCGATGATGATGACTGCGCCTTGCGTCTTGGCTCCGACGGCGATCATTACGTGTTCGCAATGTACGCCCTCTTTGGTCAGTGATTCGATTTGCATGCGGCCTTCGTTGTCGTAACCGACCTTCCCAATATAGCTCGCTTTCAACCCCAACCGTTGCGCGCCGACCATCGCCGACGAAACTTGTCCGCCCGTCATTTGTTGATGGCCGGTCAAACGTACTTTGGTGTTGAAGTGTGGGAAACGCGGAATGCCGACGAGATGGTCTACGGCATTGAGGCCGAAACCCGCTACGTCGAAGGAGCGGTCGGTGGGCAGGGTGAAAGAGAAGTTCATAGGCTCAGTCTACATACGACGACGTGACAAATAGAAATTACATTGGCACAGAGAGCCTGAACACGAGTTTGGACAAAGTTGATCTGACCTGAGGACGCTGCCATCAGCCCAAACCAACCAAATTCCAGAGACCATCAGCGCACGCTGAAGCGTTCAGGCTTCCGCGCGGTACACCTTGAAGCGTATGCGCGGCTCCTCCGTCGCCCCGATTTTAGCGGTTTTCATATGAGTGCGACCTATGCGCGCGAAATGTGGGGCAGGTTCAGAACCTGCCCCACATTTCGCCGGGTTGCGCGCAATAGCTCCGTTAGGAGCGGAATGTTGAGAGAAATCGCATAACGCCAGCTATAAATATCGCGCTCCGATGGAGCGAAAAGGCACGGCCTGAATTCATGAATGCTAGTTGGAAAGCCTCGTTCAAGCCAAAATCTTTTCGACCAATTCGCCGTGTACGTCGGTCAGGCGAAAATCACGACCCTGAAAACGATAGGTCAGTTTCGTGTGATCGAATCCCAACAAGTGCAGCATCGTCGCGTGCAGATCATGCACTTCAACCGGATCAGCCGCGATGTTGTAACCCAGTTCGTCCGTTTCGCCGACTGACACGCCGCCTTTGATGCCGCCGCCCGCCAGCCACATCGTGAAGGCGCGCGGATGATGGTCGCGTCCGATGAAAGCCGAACCGTTGCGCGCTTCGTTCATCGGCGTACGTCCGAACTCGCCGCCCCAGACGACCAGCGTTTCGTCGAGCAAGCCGCGTTCTTTCAAATCGCCGAGCAACGCGCCGATGGGTTGATCGGTCTCGCGGCACAGGCGCGGCAACCTGGTCACGAGGTCGTCAGTTAGCCCCGCGCCATGCGTATCCCAACCGCGATAATACAATTGCACAAAACGTACGCCGCGCTCGACCAGCCGTCGCGCCAACAGGCAATTATTCGCAAACGAAGCCCGCCCCGGCGTCGTACCGTAGGCTTCATGCACGCGCACCGGTTCGCGTTGAATTTCCATCAATTCGGGTACGCTGGTTTGCATGCGATAGGCCATCTCATACGCCGCAATGCGCGTAGCGATTTCAGGGTCGCCGCTCGCTTGCGCATCCAGTTCGTTCAGCGTGCGAATGGAATCAATCGTGCGACGGCGTTGCGCGGCGTCTACGCCCGCCGGATTCGAGACGAATAAAACCGGATCGCCTTGCGCGCGAAACTCTACGCCCTGATGCACGCTCGGCAGAAAGCCATTGCCCCAACATGACTTGCCGCCGTCCACTGCCGCTTCGCCCGACAGCAATACGACGAAGCCCGGCAGGTCTTTGCTCTCGCTGCCCAGCCCGTAACTCAACCACGCGCCGATGCTCGGACGACCTACGATTTGGTGGCCGCAGTTCATAAACACCTGTCCCGGCGCGTGATTGAATTGCGTCGTGTGCATCGAGCGAATCACCGCAATGTCGTCAGCGTGTTTTGCCAAGTGCGGCAACAACTCTGAAAGCTCCTGCCCAGATTGCCCGTGGCGCGCGAACTTAAACGGCGTGCCCAACAGTTTTGGCGTACCTTTGATGAACGCGAATCGTTCGCCCTTGATGATGTCTTCAGGAATCGGCTGACCGTCGTATTGTTGCAGCTTCGGCTTGTAATCGAACATGTCCAACTGAGAAGGAGCGCCCGCCATAAACAGAAAGATCACGCGCTTCGCTTTGGGCGCAATGGCACGCGCCAACAGTTGTTCATCGAGCAAGCCGTTCAACGCCACCGCGCCGAGGCCAAAGCCTGCTTGCTGAAAAAAATGCCGCCGCGTTTGCTGTCGCAAGTTGTCAGTCATGTTTTTTATTCCTTCGTTATCGTACCGTCGAGGTTCAACAACACATTCGCCACCATTGTCCAAGCCGCGAACGTAGCATCAGCTTGTTTCTTCGTGACTTGCGCCGCAGCGACAGGCTGCTGTTTGAAATGTGCGAGTTGATCTTCATAAAGCTTCACCAACTCTGCGACCTCAGCCGCTTGGGGCGCACGTGTGCGACACAGACGAAAGCCATACGTCGCAATGCTCGCTGCGTCTTTGCTCATCGCTTCAGTTTGCATCCGTTGCGCTAACGCACGAGCCATTTCCATCATCGCTTCATCGTTAAGCAGCGTCAGCGCCTGCAACGGCGTATTCGTCCGCACGCGCCGCACCGTGCAACTTTCGCGCGTCGTCGCATCGAACGTAACGAATTGCGCATAAGGCGCAGTGCGTCGCCAAAACGTATACAAGCTACGGCGATAGCGGTCTTCGCCTATACTCTCAACCCATTTGTCGCCGATGTAATTGGTCGCATAAATCGCAGGCAGTTGCGCGGGAAATACGCTGGGGCCACCCAGCTTGCGACTCAGCAAACCGCTGGCAGTGAGGGCTACGTCACGCACCATCTCGGCTTCTATTCTAAAACGCGGGCCGCGCGCCAACAGCCGATTGTCGGGATCCTCAAAGTGCGGAGTGCGGAGTGCGGAGTGCGGAGTCTTTTGTGCAGAGGACTGACGATAAGTCGCTGATGTCACAATCAACCGATGCAAGTGTTTCGTGCTCCATGGTTTCGCACAGTCTGAATTCCCCACTCCGCATTCCGCACTCCGCACTCCCATAAATTCTGTGGCGAGCCAGTCCAGCAATTCAGGGTGCGAAGGCAGCGCAGACTGCGTACCGAAATCTTCACTGGTTTCGACGAGGCCGCGTCCGAAAAATTGTTCCCAAGCGCGATTGACCGCGACGCGCGCCGTCAGCGGATTGCGTTCGTCGGTCAGCCAGCGCGCCAGCCCCAATCGGTTGTAAGCCGCATCTTCAGGCCACGGCGACAACGCAGCGGGCGTCGCTGCATAGACGCGCCCCGCCGGACTCAAATAAGCGCCGCGTTCACGAAACAACGTAGACGGTCGCTCAAACGAATCACGTTCCTGCAAGACCAGCGCACTCGGAATCGCCAGTAGCTTGAGCGCTTCGCGCAGTTCAGCCAATTGCTTGCGCGCAGTTGCCAACGCAGGCGCAAGACCGCGATAGAGCGTCGCCAACTCTTTGCGTTGCGCTTCGGTGCGTTGCGCCTGTTCAAGCAACGGGCGCAGCTTCGCCGTAATCGTCGTGAGCTTCAGCGCGTCATCATTCGCGGTAACTGACAACCGAAAGCGCCCGATGTTTTGCCCAAAGATGCGACCCGTATGTTTGAGTTTGATCGTCAGCGTCTTTGCGCCGATGAGCGGTTGCGCCAACACGAAAACGGCTTGCCGTTTGAACCGCTGCGCGTCGCGCGTCGCGTCAACAACCCAGGGCGCGCTTTCGCCTTTCACAAAGCGTTCGCTGTCAAATTTGCCTGACGAATTGTCTACGGCTGCTGCGCTGAATTTCAGCGGCTTGCCGTCGGCTTCGACCTCGAAACCCGTCAACTGAAAATTGCCGTACGGGTTTCGCCCTGGCCCGCCTTTGGGCAAGCGTTCATCAGGCAAGGCTTCTAACCGCAGCGCCGCGATCTTTTCGGCTTTAACCGCAGCCGTCACGACGTAAGTTTCCTCTTCCGCATTTGCGCCCGAAGCCAACAACGAATCGTCTGTTTGTTTTGAAAGCGTCGCGCCATTCAACGCGCGAAACTCACTCGGCACGAGCGCGCGCCAATCATTTTGCACGGCTAAGACTTCACGTTCCCACTGCGCTTGCGCGGCGTCGAGTGCGGGCATTTGGGTTTTGAGTTGGGTTTCGAATTGCGCGATTTCATCGTTCAGTTCAGTGCGGCGCGCAGCCTGTGCGGGCGTAGGAAAATCCAACTCTGGTTCTTCGATGTTGCGGTCGAAATAAGCGCGTTCGGCGACGCGGTATTCGGTGTTGTCGAAAAACGCCAGCCAGCGGTAATAGTCGCGCTGGCTCAGCGGGTCGTACTTGTGATTGTGGCACTGCGCGCACGCCAGCGTAGTCCCTAGCCACACCGTCGCCGTCGTATTGGCGCGGTCAACCAGCGTTTCCCAGCGGGCTTCTTCGATGTCAATGCCGCCTTCCATATTGAGCAACGTATTGCGATGAAAGCCCGTGGCTACGCGCTGTGCATCGGTCGCGTGGGGCAACAGATCGCCCGCCAGTTGCTCACGCGTGAACTGATCAAACGGCATGTCATCGTTCAAGGCTTTGATGACCCAATCGCGGTACAGCCACATCACGCGCGGCACGTCTTGCACGAAACCATTCGAATCGGCATAACGCGCCAAATCCAACCACGGACGCGCCCAGCGTTCGCCGTAATGCGGGTCGGCGAGCAAACGCTCTACGACTTTTTCATAAGCGTTGGGCGTGGGGTCGGCGAGAAAGTCGTCCGTGTTTTTGACGCTTGGCGGCAGGCCGATGAGGTCGAGGTATACGCGGCGCAACAAGATGGCCTTGTCGGCTGCGGGCGCAGGCGTCAGACCTTCGCGCTCTAACCGCGCCAAGACGAAACGATCAATTTCATTGCGCGGCCACGCAGCCAGTTTGACGGCGGGCAAGGCGGGGCGAACCGGTTTCACATAAGCCCAATGTTGCGATTGGGCTTTAGCATTGCGGCTTTGACTGATTGCCAGAAAACCGCCGAAGCCAACCAATAAGAGAATTAAGAGTTTGATGTTCATCAGGTTTGCCTTCTGTTCAGTCAGCTTATACTGCGATTGAGAAACGCACGGCAATGGCGCGCAAGTATCGAATCCAACTTGCGCGAAGTCATCACGATCCGTAGTATGCACGGCTTCGTATCCACGATTTGCAATCATTCATAGAGAAAGGAGTTTTCACACGATGTCAAAAGTATGCCAAGTGACCGGCAAGAAGCCGATGTCAGGTAACAACGTGTCGCACGCCAACAATAAAACCAAACGCCGCTTTGAGCCGAATCTGCAATACAAACGGTTTTGGCTGGCAAGCGAAAAACGCTGGGTGCGCTTGCGCGTCACCGCGCGCGGTATCAAAACCATTGATAAAAAAGGCGTAGACGTGATCGTCGCCGAAATTCGCAAACGCGGCGATAAAGTGTAACGTCCGAACTCATTCGTTATTTTCCCGACAGGATTTACGAGATTCTTCAAGCTATCAGGCTGTGCAATCTTGTAAATCCTGTCGCTGTTTACGGCATCTATTTCAGGAGGAACTTCATTGTGAGTAACAAACAAACGAGCCATAAAAAAGGCTATCAAACCACCAAGCCGGGTACGCAGCCTCAAGGGCAAAATCAGGGCGGCCTCAATGCCAACGCCATTATCTTGGGCTTGCTCGCGCTCGCAGTCGTAGGCGTCATTGCCTACATGCTCTGGCCTGCCAGCAGTGGTGGCGGAACCGGCAATTTCACCAAGACGGCTTCAGGATTGGAATATGAAGACTTAGTCGTCGGCACAGGCGCAAGCCCGACCACGGGCAAGAACGTCAAGGTGCATTACACCGGCACGCTCACCGACGGCACACCGTTCGACAGTTCAATCGGCAAACAACCAATCGAGTTTCCCATTGGCACGGGTGGAGTCATCAAAGGTTGGGATGAAGGCTTAATGACGATGAAAGTCGGCGGCAAGCGTAGGCTGCGCATTCCGGCAAATCTGGGATATGGCGCACAAGGTTCGCCGCCGAAAATTCCCGGTGGCGCGACGTTGATGTTCGATGTTGAATTGGTAGACGCGAAATAGCTATTGCGTCCAGACCGTGCGGCGCGAGGGCAGGCCGATGTGAAGGTGCGCGCCGGTCGCCGAGCCGGCAATCGCGCCGCGTATGGCAATAAAAGAAATACTTTGCGCACGCAGGAAGCCTTGCAACGCCAAGCCCTCGGCGCTGTCGGGATGAACCGCCACATCCAACGCATTGCTGTGATCGAAACCCAGTCGGTTATGCGTTTCAGTTTGCCCGAAAGCACTCACGGGCATAGGCCGTCTAAAACGTTGCGTGAAAAAGGCGTCTACTTTGGCGATGTCGTTCGAGAGCGACCAACTGTTGCGTCCTAGATAGCGCACCAGCAAGACGCGACGCTGCGTCGTATCAGGCAGTTGCGGGTTGGGCTGGTTCGATAATTCTTCAGCGGCGACGACTTCGGCGACGAGTTGATCTACTTCATCAAGGCGCTGATTGGTTTCGGCCATTTTCTTGCGGCTTTCAGCCAAGGCCGTTTCGCTCTCTTCGACTTCGCGGCGGGCGATCACGCCGAGGTCGAGCAACTGTTTGCGCCGCGTCACCAAATCCAACGCGCGGGCTTCATCCTGCTTTTGCAGAGCCAGTAATTTATCCAAACTTTCACGATAATTTTTTGAGGCTTCGATCAATTTGTCGCGCGACTCTTTTGCGGCTGCGGCAAGTTCTTTGGGCGAAGGCGTCGGAGCCGTTACAGGCGCTTTGGCTTTCGGTACTTTGGCAGGGCGCTTCGGACGTTGTCCGCGCACGGCGGCGAATAACAACGCCAACATGAGAATAGCTCCAATTAAATTCCTGACTTTCGACATAACGTTTCCCGTCAACAATACGCAGCTTAATTCGTGCCCGGTTCCGAAAACAACCGACAACCGGCAACTGACAACTGACAACCTGCTGAGTATGATGCCGCTATGAGTCAAACATTACCGCGCTTGCGTCCGGGGCTGGACCTTTTCCCTTCTCCCGTCGAAGAACGACCGGGGTTGCTGTTGCGTGACCCTTTCAATTACGCCGAACAGATGTTGATTCTGCCGCCGTTGCTCGCCGCCGGGTTGGATTGTTTCGACGGCGAACAAACGATACTCGATTTGCAGGCGCACCTGAGCCGATTGACCAAGCAACTCGTACCGCAAGAGCCGCTCATCGGCTTGCTCAATGCGCTGCGCATCAACGGCTATCTGGTCAGCGAAGAGTTCATGGCATTGCGCGAAACCCGTCACAAAGAGTTCGCGCGCAAACCCACGCGCACACCTGCACACGCGGGCAGTGGTTATCCTGACGAAGCAAATGCCTTGCGCAAAACCTTTGACGGATACTTGCAAGCGGGTTCGTCGCCAAGCCCGTCATCATTGATCGGATTAGCTGCGCCGCACGTGAGTCCGTTCGGCGGTGTGGATTGTTACGCAGCGGCCTATAACCAATTGCGCGCGGCGAAAGAGTCGGTACGTAACAAAACGATCATCTTGCTGGGCACGTCGCACTATGGGCAACCTGAAAGATTCGGCCTCACGCGCAAGCCTTTCGTGACGCCTTACGGTCGAATC
Organism: Acidobacteriota bacterium; assembly: GCA_043718445.1. GTDB lineage: Bacteria > Acidobacteriota > Blastocatellia > RBC074 > RBC074 > JACPYM01. The sequence continues at coordinate 13,034 of JAYSVR010000595.1, forward strand.
GAGCCTGACCTGAAATTCATCAACCGACTCGCTCAAGCCGCCGGCGAGAGCGTAATGATGGAAGACTATTGCCACGCCATCGAACATTCGCTCGAATTCCAGGCCGTCTTTTTGCAACACGTGCTGGGCAAAGAATTCAAGATCGTACCAATTCTCTGCGGCCCTTTCGCCAAAGCCTTGCATGAAGGCGAAGCGCCCGAACGCGACGATCACGTCTATCGTTTCTTCGACGCGCTGGGCGAACTCGGCGTGTTGCACCGCGACGAATTGTTCTGGGTGCTGGGCATTGATCTCGCGCACATCGGCAGACGCTACGGCGACAACATACAGGCTCGCGTCAACGAAGGAACCATGCTTGACGTAGCCGAACTCGATCACGCGCGCCTCACCCACGCTTGTGCCGGCGACGCCGAAGAATTTTTCGAACTCGTCAGACCCGCAGGCGACCAGTTGAAATGGTGCGGCTTTTCTCCGCTTTATACGTTTATGCAAGTCCTGCCCGAAGCGCGCGGGCAGGTGTTGAAATACGACCAATGGAATATTGACGAAGAATCAGTGGTGAGCTTTGCGGCGCTGGGCTTCAACCGCTGAAAAATTTTCGCCACGAATTTACACGAATCTGTTGAGCATCTGTATTCGCGATAGGTTCGCCAACACATTCGTGAAAATTAGTGTTAATTTGTGGCTAGTCTGGAAATCTTTATGCAATACAGTGAAATCGTAGAAGCCGAAGGCCACTTGGTGGATTCGCAAATTCTCGCCAACGTGATGGATCGCGTCATTCAATGCGGTGCGACTTATGAAGTCATGGACTTCAAACTCGGTCGTACCAACGACGAGTTCTCGCACCTCACGTTGCGCATCAACGCTACGTCGCAGGACACGCTCAACAAAACCCTCGACGAAGTCGTCACGCTGGGCTGTTATCGCAACGACGAATTCAACGCGACGCTCAAGCCCGCGCCGCACGACGCCGTCGTACCCGACGATTTTTATTCGACGACCAATCATCGCACCTTCGCGCGGCTCGACGGCGCGTGGCGCGAAGTCACCAAGCAACGCATGGATGCCGTCATCATCGTTGACGAAACCAACCACACCGCTGCCTGTCGCAAGCTGCGCGAGGTCAAAGCGGGCGAGTTGATCGTCTGCGGCGGCACGGGCATTCGCATTCAGCCTGAATTCAAAGAGCGCGATCGCGGCTTCGCGTTTATGGCGAACGAGATTTCATCAGAACGCCGCACCGAAACCGCCATCCGCAAAATCGCCGAAACCATGCGCCAGCTCAAAGCCGAAGGCAGTCGCATCGTCTTCGTCGCCGGGCCGGTCGTGATTCACACGGGCGGCACGCAAGCCTTCAGCCAGATCATTCGCAAGGGCTACGTGCAAGCCTTGCTCGCGGGCAATGCGATTGCCGTACACGATGTCGAACACGCGCTCTATGGCACGTCGCTCGGCGTCAGTCTCGAACACGGCAACCCCATCGAAGAAGGCCACAAAAATCATATGCGCGCGATCAATACGATCAATCGTTACGGTTCGATCAAGGGCGCAGTCGAAGCAGGCGTATTGAAACACGGCGTGATGTATGAACTCGTGAAACACAACGTACCTTACGCGCTGGCGGGTTCGATTCGTGACGACGGGCCGTTGCCTGACACCGAGATGGATTTGCTCAAAGCGCAAAACGAATACGCGCGTTTGCTCGAAGGCGCGTCCATGGTGATCTGCCTTTCTTCGATGCTGCATTCGATTGGCGCGGGCAACATGCTGCCGTCGTGGGTGCGCATGGTTTGTGTAGACATCAACCCCGCCGTCGTCACCAAACTCGCCGATCGCGGTTCGCAACAAACCGTCGGCGTCGTGACGGATGTGGGTACGTTTTTGAATTTGCTCGCGCAGCAATTGTGGGCATAAAGAGGCAGAAGAACTCACGTCGCTGACGCGCGGTCAGGTATTTATAAGCCCAAGTCGTCTGATTGCGCCCCCTGCGACGCGCGACTATACTGCGCGCCAGATTGGTTGAGTGATTCCAACGAAAAAGATTCCTGACTGACTCCCCTCGTATCTATTCCCTTTTCACATTGAGGCGCGACCTAACACTTTTGTTGAATCTCTGCGCAAGAGATATGGAGGCATCATGAAAAAGTTCATCGCCATGACTGGCATTTTTACCTCACTGTTATTGACGGGTTGCAATGTTTCGCCCATGGGTTTTGGCGAAGCAGCGAGCGGCAAGGCTAAAAACGAAGCCGAGTTTTCTGACGGTTCAGTTCGTCCGGCAAATACTGAAAGCGATCCAGCTTTTGGCGGAGTCCTTGAGACCACAGGCACGCCGAAAGTAATCATTCAGGGTGAGTTCGATAGCGGCAAGGCGCTGCAAAGAATTTTCGGCAACTACAACAGCGAAACCAAACGCGCCGTGTGGAAACCCAGCGACGCCGATCTGGGCAAATTCGGTTCACTCGGTCGCGGCGGCAATTTGCAGGCGCGCGTCATCTTTTCTAAACCTTTCCAAGTGGGCGAACAGAATCGCATATTCGTCATCACCAAAACGACTCCGTCACGCAACGAATGCGAAGATTGCGTACCCGTAATCGGCGCGGCAACGTTCACCAAAACTGAAGACGATCAATGGCGTTTAGACCAACAAGCCAAAGCCGTCACGCGTACCGGCATGCACGGCGAACTCAACGGAGGCAAGCTGGTTAAGCTCGCCGCGAATCAGTTCGGCGTGCTGTTTAACTGGAAGCACACGAGCCTGGGCATCACCGAAGAAGGCGCGATGCTGTTGGCCGAAACCAAAAACGGATTGAAGGAAGTTTTCTCAATGGTGCTGGGCAGCAATAACAAAGCCTATTGTCAGGAAAATGGCTTGTATGAAAACGACGCCGAGTGCTGGGGCTATTCATCTAAACTTGAGTTTCTGCCGAACGATGCAGGCTATGCTGATTTGCGCGTAATCTCAGAAGGCACAAGGCAAGTTGATTTGAACGAAGTTGCCAACATCCGCGAAACCAAACGCTTCGTTTATTCAGACACTGGTTATCGGCAAGCCCGCAGCCGCGAATAAAAAAAGCAGTTCCCGCAAAAACCAAAAGGCGTTGAGAGCTTTAAGCTCTCAACGCCTTTTCACTTTTTAGGCTAGCCAATTAGTTGCGTCTTTAGTTACGTCCGGGATTGCGCCAATCATCATTATTTCGGTTGCGATCACGATCCCGGTCACGATTTCGCCAGTCATCATCTCTGTCGTTGTTGCGGTCACGATTGCGCCAGTCGCCATTGTCGTAATCACGATTATTGCGTGAACCATTCCAGCTCAGCGTGAACGAATAGTTGCTCGCGCTTCGTTGCCGGTCGCGTATCAGCACGCACGCCGTGTAATTGTTCCGGCGGCTGGGCTGTTCGATCACGGTAATGTCACCACGCCCGCGCACGTTGTTCAGATAAACCGCCTCTACGTTTGACGACAGCGACGAATTAAAGCGATAGCGTTCATTCCACGAACCTTGTCCGCTCAGATTTTCGACCCAGGCATTGTCGCGGCGAAAGCGAATGATGACTTCGCCGTCTACTGCGCCTGACCAAACGACCGCGCCATTCGAACCCGAACCACGATAATCGTCGTTAGTGGGGAATGGACGTTGGCGCGAGTTCGGCCAGCCGAATTGCGCTTGCGCGGGTACGAGCATCACCGCCAACAACATCATCAATAAACCATTCGCAAACAAATTTCTTTTCGTCATAACAACTCCTTCTCTCTACTGATTCCCTGTTCAATGAAGCCGCGCATCGGGGTTTGCTTTGCGACTTCCCTTTCAACCAATGTGTCAACGGGGCGCATATTGCGCGCACTCAAAAAACCGCGCAATTTACGATTTCAGCCACGTTTCGCAATTCGCTAAACGAATTCGTGCAAAACACGTTTTCTGCGAATCTAAAACCGCCTTTTCAACGACGCCAGCTTCCCGCTTGAACTGACCTCAGCCGATAACTCTATGCGATTCAACTGTTTTCGTTTTTATTCAAAGCGCGAAGACCTCGCTGGCACGCCCAATGCTCTACACGAATTCGTCAGTGAACGATCTGGCGAATTGCAGAAAAAAGTTGAATAGCTTTACTTTTTGGGAGGTTCTTATGGATTTGGTTGTCATCACCTATGGCGTATATCTCGCTCTCAGCATCGCGCTCACCGCTTGGGTAGCGCAAACGCTGCACAAAAACGGTCGCGTCTTTCTCGTAGACGTTTTTCACGGCAACGAAGCACTCGCCGATTCGGTCAACCATCTATTGATCGTAGGCTTCTATCTCATCAACTTCGGTTACATCACGCTCGCGCTCAAGATCGGTATCGAAGTCGTGACGACACGCGCCGCCATCGAAGAGCTTTCCACCAAAATCGGCGTCGTGCTGTTGGTATTAGGCGCAATGCACTTCGGCAATCTGTATGTATTCAATCGGATGCGCCAACGCGCCTTGCTGCCCGACGCGCCTCCGCCCGTATTGCCGGATGGCTGCACCATCGTGCGCGACAATCACGTGGGAACGACGGTAGCGATGCCTTACCGCAACGCGGCGTAACACACATCCTTTGTAGAACAAGATGACATCTTGTTCTACAACCGGAGGAGTCACGATGTATTCCCTAACGATTCTTTATGACGCGCGCTGTGACCTGTGTTGCCGCATTCGTGAATGGATGCTGTCGCAAACACATTACGTCGCGCTCGAATTCATCGCGGCTGATTCCGACGAAGCCAAAGCGCGCTTCCCGCAACTCGATCACGAGCGTTCTTTGCGCGAACTCCATGTCGTCACAAGCTATGGCGAAGTCTATCGCGACGCCAAAGCCTGGCTGATGTGTTTGTGGGCTTTGCGCGAATACCGCGCGTGGTCGTTGCGGCTGGCGACGCCCGAACTGATGCCGCTCGCCCGTCGCGCCATCGCGCGCGTATCAAGCAACCGTCGGCAACTGGCTACGTTTTCGAGTTACTTGCGAGACTGAGATGAAACGAACTGCGATCAATTTAGCGATGCTCGCGCCGCTGGCCTTACTCATCAGAGTGTCGCCTGCGGTATCATCGCCCGCCATGTTACCAAACGTATTGATAGTGTTATTGATGCTTTCGTTTTTCACCACGCTGGGACTGGGCTTTTATGTATTCGTCGCCGCTCCGCACAAATCCGTGAATCGCGCCTTCGCGCTATTTAACGGACTGATGCTTTGTTGGATTGTGAAAGACATCGCCTTCTGGGGTTTTCACGAAGCCGACACGGATGGTTATGGCTGGGCCGTCAGCAGCTTTTTGATTGGGCTGGCGTTGCAATACGCGCTGTTGATTTTCACCGATGTATTTCCCGATAACTCCCCCGTGCGTTGGCGGCGTATCGCTTTGTTGGCCTTGCCCGCGCTGGTTTTAGTGCCTGCGGTGTTCGCCGGCTTTATGTGGCGGCGCGTAGCCTTCGAGCAAAACCATTTCATCCTCGAAGTAAAGCCTGCTGCGTACGCATTCGGGCTATTCAATTTTACGTTACTCGGCATTAGTTTCTGGCGGCTCACGCGCAAGTACCGGCAAGAGCGCGGCACGTTGCGCGGACAGCAAGTCGCATCCGTGATGGTGGCGCAAGGCGCGACAGCCTTGCTAACCGCCATCGGCGTGAACCTGCTGCCGATTTGGGGACGTTACGAATTGCTGCCGCTGAGTTCGCTGTTCATCGTGATCGGCTCGCTGATTTATGCGTATGCCATCTCGAACTTTCAGTTGTTCTCGTTGCAATCGGCGCTTGATCAATTGCGACTGTTCCCGTTGGCTTACAAAGTATCGCTTACCGTCGCCGTCACTGGCCTTGGCGGATTTTTTCTCTTGCAAGTACCCATCGCGTGGTGGAGCTTCGGATCAAACGCAGGCGACTGGCGACGCTTTATCGTATTCAGCACGATCTCTGGCCTCGTGCCTTCGCTGTTGTTGATTTTGCTAATCGTCAAGATTCTTTCGCGTCCGCTGCAACGGTTGACCGAAACCGCACTGGCCGTGACGCGGGGTGATTACGGCGCGCAAACCAACTTGCAATCAAATGATGAACTCGGCGTGCTGGCTGACAGTTTCAACGCGATGAGCCGGAAAATGTCCCAAGACATTGCGCAACTCAAAGCCATCAACCAAGCCATGATTCGCAGCGAAAAACTCGCTACGGCGGGCGCTCTCGCCACCGGCGTAGCGCACGAGGTCAACAATCCGCTGGCCTCGATTTCTTCGCTCGTGCAATCACAACTTGCCCGCGCGCAAGACGAACGCGACCGCGAAACCTTACGTTTGATTCTCACGCAAATCACCCGCATCTCCGGCGTGCTGCGCGAACTGATGGATTTCGCCCGCCCCAAAGCGCCTGAATTGAAACCTACTGATTTGAACCAAGTGATTTTGAAAAGCCTCGAACTCGCGCGCTTCGACAAGGGTTTCAAGCAATTGACTGTAAGTACAAAACTGGCGGGCGACTTGCCGCTGCTGCCACTCGACGCCGACCGTATGCAGCAAGTCTTCTTGAACTTATTGCTCAACGCCCGCGACGCCATCGGCGAAACCACGACAGGCGAAATCACGATTCACACGCAACTGCAAGACGGCGAAGTGCGCGCCCTCATCGCCGACAACGGCCACGGCATCGCGCCCGAAAACCTGGAGCGCATCTTCGATCCGTTTTTCAGTACGAAACCGAAAGGACAAGGCACGGGTCTGGGACTGGCTGTCAGCCACAGCCTCGTGACCGCGCACGGCGGACGCATTAGCGTAAATACCGATGGCGCAGGCGCCAATTTTACGATTAGTTTTCCGATTCAGCGTTAAGAGAGGAAAAGTGATGACCACTAAAAGATTTTATTGCCTCGCCTTGACCAGCCCTTTGTGGCTGCCTTTGCTATTCAGTCCGTTGGTTTATTTCGATCTCTTTGAAGGTTTACCTGTACTCGATGCGGTTGCGGGTCTCATGTTGGCTTCGCTAGTTATTAGCGGCCTTCCTTATTTGATTTTCCTCTGGAGCCTATACCTTCATTTTCGACAGCGAGACACGCAGACATTGCGCATAGCAACGTTGTACATCCCACTGCTGTTTGCAGGGGTGATAGCGTCACTAGCTTTCGTTCTTGGAATGGCAGTCAGTGGCGACCGTTGGAACGAGGCCGCAATGATAGCCGTGGTCTTCTGCGGATTCAGCTTGGCATTTGGTTACGGCTACGTTTTATTGACCGAGATAAGTTATCGGCTGTTGTGTGACTTGAAAATCATTATGGATCCTCTTTATGGCAACAACCAGGAATTGACTCACTGCATGTTGCATTAAACCAAAGGGCCAACTGCATTATGAAACCACGCATCATCATCCCCGGCGGCACAGGCTTTCTCGGACGCCACGTCAGCGCGTATTTCGCCGCGCCCCCTTCCGGCCAACAAAGCTACGAAGTCGTCGTAATCACGCGCTCGCCCAAACCCGACAGCGTCGCCCGCCAAATGGCGTGGGACGGCGAAACGCTCGGCGCGTGGGCCAAAGAATTCGACGGAGCCGCCGCCGTCATCAATCTTGCCGGACGTACGGTGAATTGCCGCTACCACGAAAAGAACCAGCGCGAGATTTACGATTCGCGGTTGCGTTCGACGGCGGTGATTGGCGCAGCCATCGCGCAATGCGCCGCGCCACCGCCGGTCTGGATCAATTCGAGTTCCGCCACGATTTATCGCTACGCCGAAGACCGCGCGATGGATGAGGCCACCGGCGAAATCGGCACGGGCTTTTCGGTAGACGTTTGCCAGCAATGGGAAAAGGCTTTGGCTGAAGCCCCAACGCCGCATACGCGCAAGATCGCCTTGCGCGCCGCGATGGTGTTCGGCCACGGCGCAGACGGGCCTTACGCAATGTTTCATCGGCTGGTGCGCTGGGGGCTGGGCGGTACGATGGGCAGCGGCAATCAATACATCAGCCCAATTGATCTGTTGAACTCACATCGCGGATTTCACGCGCGCGCTGGACTGGCTGATCGCGCACGAAGAACTCGCCGGAGCCATCAATCTGTCTTCACCGAACCCCATGCCCAACCGCGAATTTATGCGTACGTTTCGTGAAATCTGTCATCAACCGATTGGCCTTCCGGCTACGCGCTGGATGCTCGAACTCGGCGCGTTCTTTTTGCGCACCGAAACTGAGTTACCCCTCAAAAGCCGCCGCGTCGTACCGCGTCGCTTGCTGGAATCGGGCTTTGTTCTGAAATTCCCTGTGTTGCGTGAAGCCTTGCAAAACCTTGTTGCTCCCACCGCCTTGTGAGGGTAAGCCCGCCTTCACAAACATACGCCTCTCCATTAAAGTATTTACCATCTTCTCGTAGAATCGAACACACTGTAACCTGACTTAAACGGCGAGCGTCTCCGCTTGTAAGCTGCAAAGCTTGGAAGTAGCGCCAGAGTTGGAACTGGCGTCGTCCGAGGGCCGTGGGAGCGCTAACAAAACATTCTTTGGAGCATGACCAACCTGATATGAGCACAATCATTCATAGGCAAAGACGGGGCTGGGCCTTACTTCTGTTCTTTTCTTGCGCCGCAATAATCGCCGTATATCCATTGGCTCAGTCCTTGGGGGCGCAGTCCTCCGCAGGCTCGGATGGCGAGATTGCCGCTTCGTTTGAGAAGTTCGCCAAGCCGTTCTTAACGCAAAACTGCGCGCGTTGCCATGAGGGCGACAACAGTATGGGCGGAGTCAGGGTTGATCAGCTCGACGCAAAGTTCGATGACCGGCACATCCCCATCTGGGAAGCTCTGCGCGAACGGATTGACGCTGGAACCATGCCGCCCAAAAGCGCCAAACCTCAGCCCAGCGCCGCTGAGCGCGAGCGGATGACCAAGTGGATTGATGACGCGCTCGCAGCCGCACGCACGCGCCGCGTTTCGAGGAACGGGCTGATCCGACGATTGACGGTCGCACAATATCGGAACACGCTGCGCGAGTTGCTGATGCTGGAAGACGACCTTTCAGACATCCTGCCTGCTGATGCGGTCTCAAAAGATGGATTCCTGAATAATCACGAAAGGCTTGAGCTGTCACCGTTGCTGACCGAGACCTATTTCGAGATCGCTGAAAAGGCGCTCAACCGGGTAATCATTGACCCGAAATCCAAACCTTCCATCCAGAATTTTCGGCTCGATTTCGGCAGTGGGATCAATCAAAAGCCCGTCAGCGAGCGGCTCGTGTTGGGAGCGGGCAGTACGTTGCTGACGCCGGAAGATTTCACCGTGACGCAATTGACCGTGAAAAAGCCCTTTCCCTTCGAGCCATTTTTTATGCGCACGAAGTACCGGTTCATTGAGGGCTATCAGGGCAACGACACCGTGCGCGGGTGGCGGGATTTCGACAGCATCTACCATTCGGTTTTCGCCGACTTTCGTGGCAGCGGCGGCTACCCAAAAGGAAAGGCGTACGGGACGGTTCCTGAGGGGCTGCTGTTGCGTCCGGCCATTCCGAACGACGAACTGTTCGGGACTGACGGAACTTATGGGCCTAAGGCGAATTTCAAAATCGCAGTGCGCGAACTGCCTGATGACGGACGCTTCCGCGTGACGGTGATGGCGGCGAAATATGACGATGGCCTCCTGCTCGACAAGGGAGCCAGTTCAGCCGAGGGCGCTGGCATCATAGTCAATGGTGGTGTCAATGGCGGTTCTGCGATGATTCGGACGCCGGGCATCTATCAGGTAGACGTGCATCCCGCGCCGCCCGTGCCGTTGGACGCAGAGGCGGCAAAGCTGAAAGCGGCGCAGGAACAGAAACGTCCGCCGGGAAGAAACAACGCGCCGAAATTGCCGGATGTTGCCTTGAAAATCGGCGACCGACAGTTTACGGGCGGGTTGCAGCAGAATGCATTCCTTGTCGTCCGACTTGGTATGGGCAAGCTGCCGGTGAGCGCCGTCATTGATGGCGTGTCTGAGCCAGCAAAAATCGTATTGACGCCGTTGCTCGCAACGCACGAGGCGGCGCGCCGCTTCCTCGCCTTTGAGAAGCGTTCGCCGAAAGTCGGTGTGCATCTCGGATTCCGCCGCGATTGCGGCAGTTCGCTGGTTGCTGTGGGCGAACCGCAGCCCGTCGTCGGGACAAAACTCGCCCGCTACACGTTCGAAGGCGCGATGCGCAACTTCCCGAACGCCGAGGTGGAGCAAGACAACGTCAACTATCTGGCGGGGGTGCGTGAAATCGGCGTGCGCAACGAATGCACCGATGGACGCGACCTGCCACGATTACTGATACGCTCGGTCGAATTCGAGGGGCCGTTGCACGATGCGTGGCCGACACAGGCGCACAAAAACATTTTTATAGACTCCGACCAGAAGAACAATCGCCCCGCTTATGCCCGGCAGATTCTCCGAAACTTCGCGCGGCGCGCATACCGCCGTCCGATCACTACAGCCGAAGAGGACGCGCTGGTTGCGGTGTACCGAAGCGCGTCAGCCACCGGACGCAGCTTCGAAGACAGCGTCAAGGACGCGCTGCTGGTCGCGCTGACCTCGCCGCAATTTCTGTTTCTGATTGAGAGCAGTTCAACATCGGGGCCGGAGCCGCTGGACAACTACGAACTGGCGTCGAAGCTGTCCTACTTTCTTTGGAACAGCCCGCCGGACGGAAGGACGTTACAACTCGCCGCCGCTGGAACGCTGCGCAAGCAGTTGGATGTCGAGACGGAGCGGATGATCGCAGACCCGAAATTCTCGCGCTTCATCAACGAATTCGCTTCGCAATGGCTGAGTCTTGATAAGATTCAGGTGCTTGAGCCAGACCGCACGCGGTTCCCGAAGCTCACGCGTGAAACTCGCACGCAACTCAAGCAGGAGCCTGTAGAGTTCCTGCGCTACCTGATCAGAGAGAATCTTCCGGCAACAAACCTCGTGCAGTCAGATTTCATCGTGGCGAATGAAACGGTCGCTGGCTATTATGACCTCGGAGATAAGACCGAGAGCGGATTCAGATTCGCGGCGATCAAACACGGACGGACAGAACTGGGCGGAGTCTTGACGCAAGCGGCCATAATGGCTGGCCTTTCCGACGGGCGGGAATCGAATCCAGTGAAGCGAGGCGCGTGGCTGGCGCGCAAGATCGTCGCCGAGCCGCCTGCTGATCCGCCGCCGAACGTCCCCGCGCTCAAAGAGGCGACGAAAGATATGACGCTGCGCCAGCGCCTTGAAATGCATCGCGATGTTGTCACTTGCAGGGGTTGTCACGCCAAGATTGACCCGTGGGGCGTTGCGCTCGAAGAGTTCAACGCAGGCGGCAGACTGAAGACGCAGCCTGCGGACGCGCGCAGCACGCTGCCCGACCATACAGAAGTCAGCGGTGCCAACGATCTGAAGCGTTATCTCGCCAATGATCGAATTGACCAAGTCGCCTTCAGCTTCCTGAAACATCTGGCGATTTACGCTTCCGGTCGCAGCCTGACTTACAGCGAGCTTAGTCAGTTGAAGCAGGATGGACTGAAGTTAAAGGCCGATGGCTACAGAATGAAGAACATGATTCGGTATGTCGTCAATAGCCAGATATTTCTGGAGAAATAGTTAAATCGAAACAACTTTTGGAGAAGCTATGAACAACTCGTTCCGAATTGATCGCCGCGCTTTCTTGAAAGGCCTCGGCGGCGCGACGCTGGCCCTGCCGGTTCTTGACGTGATGGCTGCCGAGGTGGCTGACCGCCTGCCACGGCGATTCTGCGCAATTTACACCGCCAATGGAATGTCGCTGCCATTGAAGGATCACGGAATCTCAGAGTGGAGCTGGTTTCCCCGAGTCGCTGAGAACAGCGAGATCGTGTATGGCAAGTCAACGGAGCCGCTACAGCCGTTTCGGAAGCAGATCAGCTTCCTAGGCGGGCTTTCTCATCCGAACGGCCCCAAGGCCGACCCGCACACTTGCTCAGATATGTGGCTGACGGGCGCGCCGCTCCAGAACCCGAAGCCGGGGCAATACAACACCGCCGGGCTTGATCAGGTGATCGCGCTGCACACGAAGCAACACTGCCGTCAGCCGTCGCTGACGCTTTCGATTGACGCTGGCACAGGCTTCCTGTCGCGTACGGGCACGATCTCCTACAGCCTCGAAGGGCGCGCGATTCCGGCGGAGAATAAACCGCGCCGTGTGTTCGAGCGCCTGTTCAGTGTTGACCGTGCTTCGCTCAAAACCGAGCACGAACAGCTTCAGCGCCGCATCAAGCTGGTTGATGCCGTAGCGGAGAGCGCGCGAGCGCTCGACAAAAAGCTCGGCAAGACAGATCGCGAGCGGATGGAGCAGTACCTCACCTCGCTTAACGAAGTCGAGGCGCGGCTGGTCGCCTCGGAAAAATGGATTGATATTCCGCTCAAGCAGCAGGACTACTCGCATCTGAAGCTCGATGCCACCAACGAGGGAGACCCGTCCGAGTATTACAAGACGATGTTCGATCTAATCGCGCTGGCCTTCGACGCAGACATCACGCGCTCGGTCGCGTTCATGCTCAATCGCGAAGACGGCATGGGCATCAGCGACACGTTCCCGCTCAAGTTGGGATTGTCGAAGACACACCACAACCTCTCGCACGCTACCGACAAAGAAGGGCAACTTGATTTCGCCAGGTACGATCTGTTTCTGAGTCAGCAACTCGGCCACTTCTTCGCGCGGATGAACGAATACAAGGATCGCAGTGGCACGGTACTCGACAATACGATCGTGCTGTATGGCAGCGGCGCCAGCACTACCCACAATTCGCATAACCTGCCGACGCTGATCGCAGGCGGCGCGAATATGGGACTGAAGCACGGCAGCTACTGGCGGAACGGCGAGACCCAGAACGGCGAGACACGAATGTCGAATGTGTATCTGAGCGTCCTGCGCTCGCTGGGGATCGAGCAAGAGTCGTTCTCGGACAGCACCGGAACGGTTAGCAATTCGATCTTCAGCAGGGTGTAAAGAGCGGACAGATTTACTTCGTCCAGTCTTCGAGAAATAAGCCGCTCACTTGCGCAAAATGGATTCGATTGGCTGTTACCATCGTCGCCTGCGTAGCCAATGCCACCGCAGCGATGCGCAAGTCCTGTGAGCCTACGCGCAGCTTTTGTTTTTGCAATGTTTGATAGTGTTGGCTGGCAAGCTGGTCGTAAGGAAGTATGGCGAACTCTTTCAAAAGTTCGAGCGTCTCGCCCAGCCAATAGCAGGCTTTGATTTGTTCGGCTTCGTTTTTAGCGGCTCTGATTTGCGCAAGGCGACCGCGTAAAAGCTCTTCGGCGGTAATGACCGATAGCGCAAGCTGTGCTGATGGCGTACCAAGCACGTGCGCCCGCACAGCCGCGTGGCCGCGTTGATATAGGCTCGAATGGTCAGTGTCTAGCAGATAGAGATTCATTCAGCAGCGTCTTGTTCTGCATCCAGTTCGCGGCGGTATTCGGCAATCCGTTCCATCAAATCATCAAACGTCGGGTCGTCTTTGAAGCGCCCAAAACTCTTTAACATCGGATGATTCTCCGGCGTAATCACGGGGTCAACTTTGATCGAAACGACCTTGCCGTGCATAAGCCGCTCTGTCAGCGTCTCTTTCGCTTTGCTGATGGCTTCTTCTTCGGTCTTGCCTACGGCCTGACATTGCGGCAACCCGATGATCTCAGCGACGTAGCCATTGTTCGCATGTTGTTCGACAAAAACTTGGTATTCCATAGCGGCGGCATTATACATGGGTGAGGCTTTTCGCGCCCGTGCCGTAAGGAGTCTGCAAAAACAGAATCGGCAGTGTGTTTCTCGTGGCTGAGCCAGTGTACCAATGTTGGTTATTTCGATTTTGATGGGCGTAGCGGGTGCGGGCGATTGGCGCTTGCCGAACATCAAGGAACTGACTTCGATCAATGACGAAGCGCGCGTGCGGCCTTCGCTGAAGATATTCAATCTCTTTTTCCGAGAATTTGCACGGAATTTAGAATTTTGGATGCTCGACGCTTCCGAGGTTGCCCATTTACTGAAGCAAATGTTATGTGACTATTAAATGACATTGCCTATAGGCTCTTCATCTCATTGATAGATTCAGATTTTTTGCCACAAGAGGTTTTATTGCAGATCACCTCCGTGAGGTATCAAGGTACTGGTACACGAGTTGCCAACTTTGGGCAACGCAAAGTTCACAGTGCGTTCATGAAATCAGCGCATTGTGGTAGACGCTGTTGTTTTCAACTTGCCTTTTGCCCGCCATAGCTTTTCACTAGGAAGCCGCTTCCCAGAAGTCGGCGGTTCAAATGTTCAAGTAATACGCAGCAGGGAGTTAGTTGGCAACCACGCGCTGGCTAATTTTTTGCTGACCTTTCCACGCTAAAAATCTAGGAGGGAAGATATGAGACATGAGGTTTTAACGTCCGACTCGCTTCGCAGCAACAATTATGTCCGTCCACTTACTGAATCGGATGCCCCGATGGTAAAAGAACTTGCCGAGGTTCTGAAGAAGTACGATGCACTCGATAGATTCGGGCTAACACTCTTGCATCAACATCTAATGATTACTATAGGGACGCTACACCAAGATGTAGCCTGAAGTAACTCAATGTAAGCTAATCGTCGTAAATCCATCAGCAAGGTGGAGGAAATAGGATGTTGAGTGATGCAGATTATGAAGAAGCAGTACGGTGCTATAAAAATATGAAATTGGACGGGCATGAACGACAACGGTGTCATGCGTTGATTCTCGTTCGGCAAGAGTACAGTTATCGCGAAATCGCGGCGATTCTGCTGGTGGATGAAAAAACCATCAGCCGTTGGGTAGAACAGTACGAACAGCACGGGCTGACGGGTTTGCAGAATCATCCTGATTGGGGTGGGGCGCATCAACAAAGTGAGCTAACCGAAGAACAACTGACGCAATTGGAAAAATTGCTGCGGGAAACCGCGATGTCGGGTACGCAAGTGGGAAGTGGTTGGACGAATAAAGCTGTGCGCGCACTGATCCTCAAAACCTTTGAGGTGAGCTACGGCAAAAGCGGTATGCGCAAGGTGTTTGCGCGCTTGGGTTGGAGCTACCAACGCGGACGTAAGCTGTACCATCGGCGCACGCCGGAAGATCAAGCGCGCTACGAACGCGAAACGCGCGCGACGCTGGCAGACTTGGCTGCGCGCGGCGTCAAGGTGGTTCCGCTGGCGAGCGATCAAAGCAAAGTTTATTTGGAAGGTACGTTGGGGCGACGTTGGAATCCGATCGGCGAGCAGCCCTTGGTGCCAGATGGCGCGCGCTCGAAGCGTGCCGAAAATTTATACGGTGCCGTGCATTTGGGAACGGGCGCGGAAGTCGCGCCCTTCGCGATTGATTGGCAGGATAGTGACGCGACGATTTGCTGGTATGAACAAGTACTCAAGGCTTGTCCGCAGGGAGAAATTGTGATTTGGCAGGATCAAGCCCCGCATCATACGAGTGAAGAAGTGGAAGATTGGCTGGCGTTACATCGGCGCATCAAGATCGTGGATTTTCCCAAGTACACACCGGAGGAAAATCCGAAAGAGCAAACCTGGAAAGACTTGAAAGAAGAAGTTAGCCACCATCATTGGCACGAAACCGTAGAGGATTTACGGAAAGCAGTAGATGGCTACTATCAAACAGGCAAGCGGCACGTCGTTAATTTTTTAGAGAAATTCGGCTACATGTGGAAAGACGGAGTTATTTTCGAGTTACCGCAAACCGGATAATTCTGACCCGACATCTTGGTGTGTTTTACATATAGGGATGAGGTATTAGTAGAAACAACGGACAAGATAGCAAGAACGCAGATAATTCGACCTGTCCCAAAAGCAAGCGTCGAGTCAGCGGATTACTTTGAATCGGTTTGGAGGCTTGATACAGGTGATGTTTTGTTGAAGTGTCAACATTAGAGTTGTTGCGATGGAAAATAGGTGAAAATCCAAGGATTTCGCCGAGCGTCAGTCGCCCCCGAAAGGCAACCCGCTCGGCCTTCTTCATTCTTCCTTCTCATCCAGAAAGAAAAATGCCTGTAAACATTGCCTTCTGGATGAGAAGGAAGAATGACTGACGCCACACGGCCCTCGTGAGCGCGGCCTCATTCGTGCTTAAACGGTTGATTTCATTACCGCAACAACTCTATTAACCTTTTGCGTTTAATGGCGGTAATTTCATTCCTTGCAAGAGCTTCAAAAACTCAGGCTCTTCATGCAAAAGGTTAAAAACTGGCATCCACCTAATATACGGCAGCACGCCGCTCGCACTGGTTTTGAAGTCTGCATCAATCCAAGTGAGAGCTTGTTTACTATCACCGAGACCAACGTATACAAAAGCTATTTCAATTCCGCTTGCCCCTTCTTCGTGTATCTTTGTGAAGTAGCTGCCTTCGCTTAATGCTAGAATCTTCTGCCCAATTGACTCTCGTTTACGGTATCGGTCTTTCAACTTTTTGATAATAGCAACTGCCTCATTATGCTTACCTGCTTTCGCCAAAGTGTAGCCAAGTAAGCCAAGAGACCAGCTTGATTCGCCTGAAAATGTCACACCATTCTGCGTTTCTTTTATAGCCTCATCAAAACGTTTTTGTTCAACATATGCTAAACCCAACAACGTGTGTGCAGTTGAAGAATTAGGGTTCTGGGCAATCACTTTCTCAAACTGACGAACCGCTGCGATCGTTTCGCCTTTAGCCCAGTAGAGGTACCCTATATTACAGTTTATTAGGGCGGATACCGGGTCAATTTCATGTGCTTTTCTGATTTCCTTTAGCGCTTCTTCGAAGCGCCCTTGATTGCGCAGAAGAACATTATACCAGTTGTATACCATAACATAATTTGGCTTTAGCTTAATTGCTTGTTGAAACTCTTTTTCCGCTTCGCTCCAAGCCCAACGGTGTACGTTGATTAGTCCTAACGTGGCATGCGCTTCTGCTAAAGAAGGATCAAGGTCAAGAGCTTTGTTTACATAGCTATTTGCAATTCTCAGTGTTATTAGCGGGGGTGTCCCAGCATAAATTCCTAAAAGTACATAGCAGTCAGCTAGCCCGACATAGGCCAATGCATAATCATTGTCAATCTTCGTCGCCGCCTCAAATTGCACAATGGCTTTCCCCATGTTCTCAGGTGTTCTCTCATTCAAATATGAGATGCCTTTTAAGTAAAGTTGATATGCTTGCTCACTCTTGGTAAATATTTTGGCTACTCGCTCCTCATCTGCTGGTGATATGTTTCTAATCAACGTGCGTGCTATATCAAGAGAAATCTCGCTTGATAACGAGGCAATTCCTAGCATTGTGTAAGGATAATCTTTGGCTAGCCGCGCGGTAACAGTGTGAACATCCACTAATTCAATATGTATCTTTAACCCGTTTCCGCTTTGTAAGACATGCCCTGTCACAAACGCTTGAACATTAAGCTCTTGACCGATTTTTTTCGCATCAAAATCTCCGGTTTTGAATCTAGAGCTAAAAGAAGAGCTTCGAGGAGTAATAGAAAATTGTGACAATTGACCTAAATTCGTGATAAGACTTTCTGCTATACCATCCCGAAGATATTTATCATTACTGTTGCCACTTTCATCAATAAAAGGCATCACGGCAATCGAATCAACCGACATAGAAGGGTGCCTGCTTAGTATCCCAAAGAAGATAACTAAATTTTGATAATACTACGATTAAGATTACAAGAGCTATCAAGATAGTCAGTGACAGTATTTTCGTCTTATCCTTCTCCATTTTAATTGCAGATCGCAAAGCTTGCCGCAGCTTTTTCCCTATGCTGTTAATATCTTTGTTATTAGAGAGGCTCTTTTCAAAACTGGAGTGAGTGTTCTGTCTTTCCGTCTCAGGCTGAGTTTCGACAGATGGGCTTTTTGTTTTTTCAACAGCGCGGAGAACGTCGTCACTGAGCTTGACTAAGTACCGCTCTTGCTCGCCTCGACTGAGATTGATCAGTGGTGCCCACGGCGGGTTGACAGATTGAAATTTAGAAAGGCTCTCTATTTTCTCAAACCGCGACGGACTGAGAATCAATGGTAGAATTACCACCCCTTCTTGTTCCGCTGCTTTTAAGAGGAGTGGCAACTCATTGTTTGCTATAAAATCCGAAGCAATAAAATCAGCACTAACAAGAAGTATTGCAACGCTGGCGGACTTCAATGCAGTTCTTATCTCGCTATGCCACTGCGCTCCTGCCTGAATCTTCGTATCATCCCACAACTCAACTAAACCGCTCCGTTCTAAATCCTTTAAATGGATCTGGAGGCGCTTCAACCATTCAACATCATTATGACTATAACTAACAAAAACCTTTCTATGTTCCGCTGTAGAAATCGGCATTTCAGGCATGCACCTCCATTTGGTGTATGGGAATAGACATGTTGCGATGGCATCCATCATCACAACTCATTGTTTCACTTGAACTTGTAGCCCTGAGCCTCAATGGCTAAAGTGCTACCATGCAATTA
>JAYSVR010000596.1:0-3201 GCA_043718445.1 Acidobacteriota bacterium
TTTGACGATTCGCTATTATCTCAGGCTGATTCTAAAGGACTTATCCTGTCAGAAAAATTAGCCCTGCTTTCACTTCAGACTTGTGTAGTGACTAATGGCTAAAGCGCCCTAACTAAGCGACGCGCTTTCTTACCAGCCCTAAACGGACTGGCCTAACTGTCCTACGGGAAAGCCCGCTGAAGCGGGCTGAATGCGCACTCAAACTTGTGTTGTCACTAATGGCGCTCCCCGCACTGCCTTTTTAACGATGTGCGGCGCGGCGAATACGGTCCATTAACGCTACGCCTAAGCCGAATTCCTCGACGGCTTCGCAATAAATTGCTTCCACGCCTTGCTCGTCGCATTCCCGAAAGAACGCGAACAATTCGTGCGCATAAGCATTCACGTCAGCGCATTGCCGCATTACTTGCCAGCCGGTTGAACGCGGCACGTGCAAGCCAATCCACGCGGCTTGCTCATTCCCTTTCACCGCATTCGCATCATTCACCATCACCACCACCGTCGCACGCGGCGCGTAGTGGCGATATTTCATGCCGGGGCTTTTCGGCTGATGAAAATCCGCTGCGTCAGTTTTGCGCGTGGTTGGTACGACGGCTTGCAACTGTTCGAGCGTGACGCCGCCGGCGCGCAAGATGACAGGCGCGTCGCCGGTGCAATCCACGACGGTTGATTCGAGGCCGATGTCGGTTGGCGCGCCTTGCAGGATGCAGGCGATGCGTCCCGACAAATCAGCCGCGACCGCCTGCCACGTCGTAGGGCTGGGGCTGCCCGATAAGTTAGCCGAAGGCGCTACGAGCGGTGTGCCGCAGGCGGCGATGAATTCACGCGCCAACTCGTGGCGCGGCATGCGTACGCCAATCGTCTGCAAGCCCGCCGAAGCCAGCAGCGGTACGCGCTCGTGTTTGGGCAAGACCAACGTCAGCGGCGCCGGGAAAAAAGCGTCTATCAGTTTTTGCGCAGCGTCAGGAATGTGCGCGACGAGTTGTTTAATTTGATCGTGATGCGAAACGTGCGCAATCAACGGATTGTCAGATGGACGGCCTTTGGCGGCGAAGACTTTGCCAATGGCACTTTCGTTGAATACGTCAGCGCCGAGTCCGTAAACGGTTTCGGTGGGAAAGGCGACGACTTCGCCGCGATGAATGAAACGCGCGGCTTCGCGCGAGTCGGTGGTGAGCAGGGTTTCGAGGGCGGGCGTCATAGGCTGAACATTACACGCAAAAAATAATTAAGCGGCAAGCAAGTGGGAGCGATGGGAGCGATGGGAGTTATAGGAGTTATGGGAATGCTTGCTAATCACACGTTCCCATAACTCTCATCGCTCCCATTACTCCCATCACGGTTGTCGCCCACAGTGCGTTGCTGAAAGCGCTCAATCCACTCATACAACAACGGCAACACGAACATCGTCAGCAAGGTCGCGGTAATCAATCCGCCAATCACGACCGTAGCCAAAGGCCTTTGCACTTCGGCGCCGGGCGCGCTGGATAAGGCCATCGGAATGAATCCCAAACTCGCCACGAGCGCCGTCATCAAGACCGGACGCAAGCGACCGGCGGCTCCGGTCAGCACGGCTTCGTGCAAAGCCAGCCCGTCGTCGCGCAACCGGTTGATGTAACTCACCATCACTACGCCGTTGAGGACGGCGACGCCAAAGAGCGCGATGAAACCAATGGCGGCAGAGAGGCTCAACGGTAAGCCGCGTAACCATAACGCGGCGACGCCGCCGACCAACGCGAAAGGTACGTTGAGGATGATAAGCAGCGCGTGGCGTAGCGTGCCGAACGAAGCGAACAACAACAGGAAGATCAAGAACAGCGCGAGCGGTACGACCAGATAAAGGCGTTTCATCGCGCGTTGCTGATTCTCGAATTCGCCGCCCCAGGTGATGAAATAACCGGTGGGCAATTTGATCTCGCGTTCGATAGCGGCTTGGGCATCGGCCACGAAGCTGCCGATGTCGCGTCCGCGTACGTTGGCTTGAATCACGATGCGGCGTTGGGCGTTTTCACGGTTGACGACTTCAGGGCCAGTCGCGGTTTTGATCTCGGCGAGTTGCGCAAGCGTGAGGCGTTCGCCATTGGGCGCGGGAATCGAGATCGAACCCAACGCAGCGTTGTTGGCGCGATAGCTTTCAGGCAAACGCACTACGATGTCGGTGCGCTTGCGCTCGTCAATCAACTCCGTCGCGACCCTGCCGCCCAACGCCATCTCGACCGTGCGAGCTACGTCGGCGGCGTGCAAGCCGTAACGCGCCAGCGCCGCACGATTGAGCTGAATTTGTAATTCCCCCGCGCCGCTCAAGGCTTCGACTTGTACGTCAGCCGCGCCCGCGACCCGTTGCAAGACGCGGGCGATACGTTCGCCTTCGCGTTCGAGCAAGGCGGTGTCGTCGCCGAATAGCTTGATGGCTACGTCGGCGCGCACGCCGGAAATGACTTCGTCCATACGCATTTCGAGCGGCTGCGTGAAGTTGTATCCGACGCCCGGTACGTTTTGCAGTTTCTTATCAAACGCTTCGATCAAGCCTTCGCGCGTAGCCGCAGTGCGCCATTCGGCGATGGGTTTGAGCTTGACGTAAACATCGCCCTGATAAACGCCCATCGTGTCAGTGGCGATGTCAGGGCGACCGAGTTTGGTGATGACGCTGGTGACTTCGGGGAATTCGAGCAACGCCTTTTCAACCATGCCGGAAATCTCGGTGGCCGTCGTGAGCGAGACTGAAGGCAGGCGGCGCGTTTCAATCAGGAACTGGCCTTCGTCCAGTTTGGGCATGAACTCAGTGCCGAGCCGCGCGAGCGTGACGAATGCGCCCGTGACTAACAACAGCGCAATTGCCAATGTCAGCCAGCGCATGGCCGCCGCATGTTCGAGGCCGCGCCGATAGGCGTTTTGCAGAGCTTGCATGAAACGTTCGTGCGCGCCTTCGCCGTGCGGCTTGAGCAACAGCGAACCCATTGCCGGTACGAACGTCAGCGTCAACAACAGCGAACCCACCAGCGCGCAACACACGGTCAATGCCATCGGACGAAACATGCGCGATTCCAACCCTTGCAAGGCAAAGAGCGGCAGGTAAACCGCGATGATGATGATGATGCCGAACACAATCGGGCGCGCGATTTCTAAAGCCGCAGTGCGGAGTGCGGAGTGCGGAGTGCGGAGTGCGGAATGTTTCACTTGAATGTCTTCGGTACTCCGCAC
>JAYSVR010000597.1:0-9695 GCA_043718445.1 Acidobacteriota bacterium
ACTTGCGACACCGAACCGGGCGCGCTTTCGAGCTTGCCGGAATAAACCGTTTGCACCGAATCAATGATGATGGCTTGCGGTTGCAGCCGATCAATCTCATCGAAGATGCGTTCGAGCGAAGTTTCAGAAAGCAAAAACAAATTGGCCGGATTGATGCCGAGCCGTTCACCGCGCAACTTGATCTGGCGTTCGCTCTCTTCGCCCGAAACATAAAGCACGCTGCCGTATACGTTGCTGAGTTTGTCGGCTACCTGACTTAATAACGTAGATTTGCCGATGCCAGGCTCTCCGCCAATCAAGACCAACGAACCGGGTACGATGCCGCCGCCCAGCACGCGGTCGAATTCGTCAATGCCGGTGACGTTGCGGGCTTCGTCTTGCGCTTCGATGGCGTTGAAGGCAATGGGCTTGCTTTCGCGCAGCTTCAAGCCGCTGCGCTTGGCTGCCGTACCGGTTTTGGCGAGTTCACGTTCGCGCTCTTCGGCCATCGAATTCCATGAATTGCAATCGGGACATTTGCCCAGCCACTTGGCCGACTGATAGCCGCAAGTTTGACAGGCATAAACGGTGCGCGGTGCTTTATTTGCCATTGAATGGATTACCTTTCCAGATTTATTTAGACGAATTTAGACCTTACCAGACTTTTCAGGAGTTTCCTAAATGCGGACAGCCAGAATTCTTGTGCGTGAATGAGTGACGCACTACACTGTGCGGCGTCGAGCAAATTCAATTCAATCTGATCTCTTATTCATGAATCGTCGCCGCGAATGCGCAACGATTTATGACGCAACAGTAACGCAACTTGTTCGGGCTTGAACTGCGCGTTCAAGCTATCCCCCAACATCCACGGTGGCGTTTCAGGTTTCACCCCGCAACGCCATCGCCTCAATCGCAAGGAGTGTTTTTATGCAACGCAAGCTCTACCTCGTTCGCCCTTTCAGGTGCGGCCTTTGGGTCACACTATTTTTGGCGTCCCTTACCCTCGGCCTTAATGCGCAACCGGCTGAAGCGCCCGACGCTTCGGCGCGTGGCCCGTTTCGCGTGCTGAGTTCTGAATACAAACTGCCTGCCGCCATTGACCCGCAAGTGCTGGACGTACCGCCCGCCGTGGGTGCGCCGCGCGCCGTCGAATTATGGGCGCGCGTCTATCGTCCGAATGATTTAACTGCCGGGCCGTTTCCGCTCGTCGTCTTTTTGCACGGCAATCACGCGACCTGCGGCATTGGCGAAAACCCGCGCTTTGACGACCGCACTGATTACACGACGACCGGCGCTTGTACGCCTGAATATCGCGTCGTACCGAACCATCTGGGTTACGCTTATCTGGCTGAACGATTGGCGTCGCACGGCTATATTGTGGTTTCAGTCAACGCCAATCGCGGCATCACGGCGGGCGCGGGCGTACCCGGCGATGCGGGCTTGAATCTCGCGCGCGGACGTTTGCTGTTGCGCCATCTCGAACGCCTGAGCATCTGGAACGCGCGCGCTGGCACGACGCCTGAGTCGTTGGGTTTCGATATGCAAGGCACGATTGATTTCAATTACGTAGGCATGATGGGACATTCGCGCGGTGGCGAAGGCATTCGCGCGGCTTATAACCTTTATCGCGATCCCGGCACCCTGTGGCCCGCGCGCATTCAAAGCCGCGTGCGCTTTCAAGGGCTGTTCGAGATCGGGCCGGTGGATGGACAAACCGGACGCATCCTGAATCCTGACAGTACGGCGTGGGCGACGCTGTTGCCGATGTGCGATGGCGACGTATCGAACCTGCAAGGCGCGCGTCCGTTTGATCGTGCGCTGCGTATTGATAGCGAGCGCCCGACGATGAAAAGCACTTACACGGTGTGGGGCGCCAATCACAATTACTACAACACCGAATGGCAAGTCAGCGATTCGGGCGGCTGTTTCGGCCATCGTCCGCTGTTCGGCTTTTTGAACAACTCTGACGCGCAACAGCAAACCGCGATTTATCCGCTGATGGCTTTCTTTCGCGGCAATGTCGGCCCCAAAGCGGATCGCAATTTCAATCGCAATTTCAATCCGCTTTACCAAACGCCGGCGGCGGCCAGTGCGATTTCGCGCGTTGATCGCGGATACAGCGACTTGGCAGCGACTTATATTGTGGACGATTTCGACCGTCCGACCGGGTTGAGTTCATGGGACTTTCCGACGACGACCAATAACGTAGACGCAACGAACATCAACCTCGTGACTGACGGCACGCGTACGCGCCACGACCCCACGCAACGTGTCGCCGTGATCGCGTGGGCGGGGGCAAGCATGAATACATTTTTCCAAACCGATTTTTCCGGCGGCTTGGAAGGCGGATATTTTCAGACGCTCGACTTTCGCGTATCGCGCCGTTACACGCCTTCGCTTAATCCTGACTTGAACACGCCGACTGATTTTTCGGTGCAACTGGTGATGGGCGACGGCAGTTTTTCCAGCCCGGTGCGGTTGAGCAATTACGCCGACTTGCGCGGCCCGGTGGGCGGAGCCTTCGGCGGCAACCTGCACGCGATTTTGCAAACGGTACGCATTCCGATGCGCGATTTCGCGGGCGCGAATCTCAACAACCTCAAGGGCGTACGCTTCACGTTTGATCGCACCAACAGCGGCGCGATCTTTCTGGGCAACATCCGTCTGTCGGCCTTTGCCGATGGCTTTTCTCCGTTGTCGTTGCGCGCAGACATTCGCCGCTTCTGGATTGACGATCATTTCTTCCCCATCGAAGACGCGGTGCCGCAATCCAATGTGGGAGCGGCGACGATGAAAGCAGTGCGCCGCCTAACGCCATCGCGCGGCCTGTCAGGCAAAGCGGCGGAAGCAATGGTCGAGCTGGAATTCACCGCCGAACAACCCTTCCCGGTGATGAACGAACTGCCCGTCTTGCGCGTAGGCAATCGTGAATTCAACTTGAGCCGCTTTCCTGTCACGGGCGAAACGACCTCGTTGATTTTCACGCTCACGCGCGCCGAGTTCGAGCAACTCAAGGAAGGCGACGATGTCGTCGTGCAATACGGCAGCGGCACCGAAGCCAATCGCCGTTGGAACGTCGGCGCATTCAACAAGAACGCACAGTAAGGCTACGACCTTCCGAGAAAATGTAGGGTAGGTTCCCAACCTGCCCTACATTGAGCTACGCGCTAAACTGAACGCTAGCGTGTAGGGCAGGTTGAGAACCTACCCTACCCTTTTTTATGGCATCGCCACACGACATAAAGAACTCATTTGAGCTATGGAACAACCAATCTGGAATTTTGAACAAGCACCGAGCGACGAGTCGTTCGATGAAACCGGCATCAACCTGCGCGCCTATTTCGACCGCATGGACGACGCCAAGATGCAGCAGTACGACGCGACGTGGCGGGGCGAGCAAGTCATCGCGTGGGATGGCAACTTCCGCGATGACATGACGCTGTTCATTCTCTGTTGCGAGCGTGACGTAGAGATTGACGAATATCGCGCCACGCTCGAACAGGCTATCGCCTATCGCAATCGCGTGCGCCCCACGTTAACAGCGCACACCTGAAAACCGTTTCTGACTGGAGGTATTTATGAAGAAACTTTTGACCATCAATCTGTTGTTATTCGCGCTCATCGGCAGCGCGCTCGTATTCGCGCAATCGCAAGGCACGCAAACTGAAGACGGTTGCCGCCGTTTCAAGATGCCCGTGCAGCAAGCGCCTGCCGAACTGGATCAAGCCATGGTCTTGAATGACGCCGCTGGACAAAAACTGGCGAAAGGCCGCGTCATTGATCCGTGCCGCAACGCGAGCTTGCCGGTGCGCGTGAAGCCGCTATCCGTCAAGCCGTTTCAAATTCAACCGGCTGCGCCAAAGTTGCCATTGGTAACTCCGACGCCTGCACCAAAGCTGAAAACGCCGTCAGAAAACTTGCGTGACTCATTGAAGCCCAAACAATGAAACGCATTCTGCTGGCGGGCGCTTCCGGTCACCTCGGACGCCACGTCATTCACGAACTCAAACAAGGCGGTTACGCCGTGCGTGCCATCACGCGCGACCGTAATCGCTTGCTTGATACTGAGGCTGATGAGATTCACGAAACCGATCTTTTCGACACTCACAAAATGGGTTGGATCGCCGATCAATGCGACGCTGTGATTTCGTGCGCCGGAGCTTCGATGGCTATGAATTCGTTGCGTGATCGTCGTTCGTTCAACGCGATTGATTGGCAAGGCAATCTGCGCTTGCTCGAAGAAGCCCAACGCGCGAACGTAGGCAAGTTCGTTTACGTTTCGCTCGCGGGCGGCGAACAGATGCGGCAGGTCGAATACGCCGACGCGCACGAACGTTTCGTTGAGGCGTTGCAGGCTTCGGGCTTGAACTATACGGTCGTGCGACCTACAGGCTTTTTCGGCTTTATGTTGGAGATATTGCGTTACGCCGAAAAAGGCTTGGGGCTGGTGATGGGCGACGGGCAGCGGCAAACCAATCCGATTCACGAAGCCGATGTCGCGCGCGCCTGCGTTGAATCGCTCGCGCTCAATCAAACAGATTTCCCCATCGGCGGCCCTGATGTATTCACACGCCGCGAGATTACCGAACTGGCTTTCAAAACGATTGATAAACCTGCGCGCTTGATGAACGTGCCGCCCGCTGTATTCAAGGCGATGGTGAGTCCGCTCAAGCTCATCAACCCGCGCATTCACGCGTTAATGGTATTCGGCGCAACCGTCACGCAAGTGGATTGCGTCGCGCCTGCTTACGGGCACAAACGTCTGGCTGATTACTTTCGTGCCGCCTGCCAATGAATTTCACGCGCACCCAACAACTCGGCGCATTGCTCGCGCTTACCGGCTTACTCTTGTTAGCCGTGATTCGCTTCATCAACCTGCCCTAAACAATTTTGACTCCAATCATTTGCATCGTCGGCCCGACTGCCTCTGGCAAAAGCGATCTGGGCATCGCGCTCGCCGAACATTTCAACGGCGAAATCATCAACTGCGACTCGGTGCAGGTTTATCGCGGCTTGTATGTCGCTACGGCGAAAGTGCCGCTCGCCGAGCAGCGCGGCATCCCGCATCACCTGATTGACCTCGTCGAACCCACGATGAATTTCACCGCCGTGGCCTGGGCTGAAGCGGCATGCGCCGTCATCGCTGACATCGAAGCACGCGGCAAAAAACCTTATCTCGTAGGCGGCACCGGCTTTTATCTGCACGCGTTGACCACGCAATTTTTCGAGGCTCCAATCATTGACGAGCGCGTACGTCCGCGCTTGCTCAAGCTGATGGAGCGCAAAGGCGCGGCGCACTTGCATCGCATCCTGCAACGCGTTGATCCGCCGCTCGCCGCCAAGTTCGCCCCCAATGACGGCTCGCGCATTACGCGCGCACTCGAAGTTTATTTTTCATCCGGCCAGCCGCTGTCGCAGTGGCAGGCTGAATCACCAACCATCGAAACTGAATACGCCGCGCGACTGCATTACTTCGTCTTGCAACCGCCGCGCGCGGCGCTTTACGAACGCATCAACCTGCGCGTTGATCGCATGGTCGCCGACGGCTTGCTCGCCGAAATCGAAAGCCTCGTGGCCGCAGGCATTCCGCTCGACGCTAAAGCCTTTCAAGCGCACGGATACAAACGCTTTGTCGAATACCTCAAAGGCGAACGCACGCTCGACGCGGCAATTGAACAGATGAAACTCGACACGCGGCATTACGCCAAACGCCAATGGACGTGGTGGCGCGGGCAACGGAATACGCATTGGCTCAATGGGTTTGGCGAGAGTTCCGAGGTTACGCAAGAGGCCGTTCAATTGGCTATCGGGCTTTATCAGTAAGCCGCGCAATCAGAAGATTCATTTTCCATTTGTGATTTTAGATTTTAGATTTTTCATTGCCTGAAACTTGCTCAAGCCTCAAAGCTGCGTTGCAATCAGGAGGCAATGAAAAATCTAAAATCTAAAATCACAAATGGAAAATTCTTCCTCCTTGATTTTTTCACTCAGCGGTTTATGGATGAATTTTTCGCAAGATGGTATCTTGCCCGCGCTCGTCAACCGCGAGTTGTTTTACCATCAATTCACTAAGGAATCTGACATCTGCATGAAACGTTATCTGCCTTTCATCATCATCGGCGGCGTAGCTCTCGCGTTATTGCTCGTGGGAACGCTGCTGTTTCGCGCCAATCAACCTGAGGCAACCACGACGGCTTTGCCCGCGCCTTCGCCCGAAGCCACCACAGCGGCGGTGACTCCGGCTGCGGCGAGCGAAGAGCTTACTCTGGGGCCTAAAACCGCCGTGCCCAAAGCCTTCGTCAACATCGAGGAATACGGCGACTATCAATGCCCGCCGTGCGGCAATTTGCATCCGATGGTGAGCCGCGTGAAAAAAGAATTCGGCGACAAAGTGAAGCTCACGTTTTATCAATTGCCGCTCACGCAAATTCACAAAAACGCGATGGCGGCGGCGCGCGCGGCGGTCGCGGCCAAATTGCAAAACAAGTTTTGGGAAATGCATAACCGGCTTTACGACACGCAACTCGTATGGGCCGAACTCGAAGACATTCAACCCATCGTGCTGTCTTACGCGAAAGAAATTGGTTTAGACGTAGAGAAATTCAAACGCGATATGGATGGCCGACAAGTGGCAGCGCTGATACAGGCTGATGTGCAACGCGCGGCGAGTTTGAAATACGAATCAACGCCGACGCTGATTGTCGAAGGGCAAGAATTCCCGACTGAGAAACTTTCTGAAGACAACTTACGGCTGGTCATCAATCGCTTTCTGGCGCCTTCTGACGGGCAAATAAAACGATAACCGAAAGCGTAATCGTCACGGCGGCTGAGAGCAGGCAATACTGGCAAAAGGCGCGCAACACGAAGGCTTGCAGATAAAGCAGCCACAGAGTCGCGGCGAACATACACGCCACCACCAACGCCAGCATCGTCCGCGCCCATCCGTGACCGAACAGCGCCAACGTCGCCAAACTGAACACGGTGAAGTAAGCGGCGACGCCCAACGCAGCGGTCGGAATGCCCCCAACTTGCGCGTAAGAACTGCTCAACACTTGCGAACATCCGCTCGTGATCGAACAGCGCACGCTTTGTCCGGTGAGATGTTGAATCGTCAGATAAAGCGCGTCGCCGAGTCCGATCAATGCGAGTGCAACGGCTGCGCCGTAAAGCCAAAAGAGATTTTTAGAGAGAGTGTTTTGCATAAAGTGAGCTGGCATTTTATCGGGATGACACGATGTATGAGCAAGTCCTTCAACAAATGCGGCGCGCAGTCGAAATCGGACGCGTTCGATTTACCGGTCACGCGCTAGATGAACTGGAAGAAGACGGCTTGCTCATCGCCGACGCGTTGAATTGCATTCTGACTGGCGAAATCGTGGAAGATCAATACGACCAGCGTTATCGCCAAATAAAATACGTGCTTTATGGCGACACGGTGAAGGGCGATGAAATGGGACTGATTGCGCGTTGGGATTATCCGCCCGGTGTCGTAGTGATTACGGTTTACCGGTTAGACAGTGACGACTATGACTAAAAACCGACTTAAAGGTAATGAGCGAATTTGCTCGCAATGCGGGGCGTTAGGTTTACGTGAGGTACGGCGCACGCGCGTTCATCAAGGCATCGTAATCGAAAACTTGCCCGCCACTTTTTGCTCGAATTGCGGCGAAGAGCTTTACGACCTTGAAACTGTGCAGTTGATCGAAAAGATCGTAGCTGCGCCGGATACCTACACTCAGATGGTTGAACGCCCGGTGGCGCGAGTAGCCTAAAAATACAAGCTTCATGAAACGCATCATCGTCGGCACCGCCGGCCACATTGACCACGGCAAGACGGCGCTCGTCAAAGCCCTCACGGGCGTGAACGCCGACCGCCTCAAAGAAGAGCAGGAACGCGGCATCACGATTGATATTGGCTTCGCCGATCTCACCGTGGGCGATACGCATTTCGGTTTTGTGGACGTACCCGGCCACGAACGCTTCGTCAAAAACATGCTCGCCGGAGCGCACGGCCTCGATCTCGTGATGCTCGTCGTCGCCGCCGACGAAAGCCTGATGCCGCAAACGCGCGAGCATTTCGACATCTGCCGTTTGCTCGCCCTCAAGGCCGGACTCATCGTCATCACCAAGTGCGATATGGTCGAAGCCGATTTCGCCGAACTCGTCGAAGCCGAAGTCAGCGAATACGTCGCGGGTTCGTTTCTCGAAAACGCGCCGATTTTGCGCGTCAGTTCGCGCACCGGCGAAGGCATCGAAACGCTCAAGCAAGCTCTCAGCAAACTCGCGCAACAAGTCGCCGTGCGTGATGAACGCGCCATCGCGCGCCTGCCCATTGATCGCGTATTCACCATCAAGGGTTTCGGCACCGTCGTCACCGGCACGCTCGTCGCCGGACAAATCAATGTCGGCGACGAACTCGAAGTGCTGCCGTCAGACAAACTCAAAACTAAAACGCGCGGCTTGCAAGTGCATGGCAAGACGACGCAAACCGCACGCGCGGGCGAGCGCACCGCCGTCAACTTGCAAGGCATCGAACTCGACGCCGTCACGCGCGGCCAAACCCTCGCGCCCGCCGGACGATTGCAGGCTTCGTCGCTGCTTGACGTGAGCATTCAGTTGCTCAAGACCGCGCCGCGTCCGTTGCGCACTCGTTCGCGCTTACACTTGCACATCGGCACGGCTGAAGTTTTAGCGCGCGTTGTGTTGCTCGGACAAAACGAACTCGCGCCCGGTACGACTGGCTTGGCGCAACTACGGCTTGAATCGCCTACGCTCGCCTTGCCGAATGACCGCTTCATTTTGCGCAGCCAAGTCACCATCGGCGGCGGAGTGATTGTTGATCCGCTGCCCGCCAAACATCGCGCCCGTGACCGCGCTCGCGTCGTCACCCGCTTGAATCAACTCGCCGCCGCTGACGAACTCGAACGCCTCGCACTGTTGGTCGAAATGGCCGACGAAAAAGGTTTGAGCCTGCCTGAACTCGCCGCGCGCAGCGGTTCAACTGATGCGACTTTGCACGCGGCAACCGACAAGTTCACCAAAGCCAAACGATTGGTCAGCGTATCGCAAAACCCGTTGCGCCTGATCGCGCAAACGCCTTTCACCGAACTGGGCAAACGCTTGCGCGCCGCGCTCAAGGCGTTTCACCAACAGGCTCCGCTCGAAGCCGGAATGGCGCGCGAGACGCTGCGCGAAAAGCTGTTCGCGCATACGCACACCGACATCTTTCGCGCCGTCATCGCGGCTCTGAGCGAACGCAACGAAATCGTGGCTGACAAAGATTTGCTGCGCCTCGCCACCCATCGCGTCGCGCTCTCAACCGAAGAACAAGCCGCCAAAGATCACGTCGCTCAGGCTTACGCGCAAGCTGGACTGCAACCGCTTGCGCTCGAAGAAGTCTTGCTTCAAGTGAAAGGGATTGACGCGCAACGCGCGCAGCGTTTCGCGCAAATGCTGATCAACAGCGGCGAACTCGTACGCGTCGGCGAACTCGTCTTTCACCAAACGGCGCTCGACGGCTTGCGTGCAACGTTGCAGACCTATAAAACTCAGCACGGCACGCAACTCGACGTTGCCGCTTTCAAAGACCTGACTGGCATTTCACGGAAATTTGCCATCCCCCTGTTGGAATACTGCGACCGCCAACGCATCACGCGACGCTCTGGCGAGGCGCGAGAAATTTTATAACGTAGCGCAGACTTCAGTCTGTGACCCGT
>JAYSVR010000598.1:0-9685 GCA_043718445.1 Acidobacteriota bacterium
CAACGAACAAGCCATTCTCAAAGCCGTAGACCTCACGGCTCCGCCCGCCGCCAACGAAGTTTTCACGACCACGATTGAAGGCGACCCGCGCCAGTTGCAAACCACTGATGATGCACTGTCAGGTTTAGTCATAGGCCGCGAACTCGCGCGCGCCTTGCACGTCAAAGTCGGCGATCAAGTCACGGTCAACGCGATGGGCGCGCGCCTGACGCCGCTGGGCTTGCAACCGCGCGCGCGCGCCGCCGAGTTTCGCGTCGTCGGGCTGTTCGCGTCGGGCTTATATGAATACGATTCCAAGTGGGCTTATGTCTCACTCGCGGCCTTGCAACAACTCACCGGCAGCGGCGCGACGGCGGGAACCATTCAGATGAAAGTGCAGGACATTTACGCCGTCGAAACCATTGCGGAAAAACTCAAGCAAACCTTGGGCAACGAATTCACTACGCAAAGCTGGCAGGATTTGAATCGTCCGCTGTTCTCTGCGTTGGAATTACAAGAGCGGGTCGTGCTTTGTTTCTTTTCGCTGTTGATCGCGTTCGCGGCGCTGAATATCGTTTCTTCGCTGACGATTCTCGTACTCGAAAAGCGGCAAGACATTGCCATCCTGCAAGCGCAAGGGGCTACGTCACGCACGATTGGCACGATCTTTCGCTTGCAGGGTTTGGCGATTGGCGCATTCGGCAGCCTGCTCGGCTTGCCGCTTGCGCTCCTTAGCATTTGGCTGGCGAACAAATATCACCTGATTGCACTGCCCAACGAAATCTATTCGATCTCTTACGTACGCCTGCTGCCGCGCTGGTTCGATTGCGCAGGCGTGATTCTTTTCACCTTACTGGTCAGTTATCTGGCTACGCTTTATCCGGTTTATGCCGCCGCCAAGGTAAAGCCCGTCGCCGCCTTAACCCGCGCTTGAGCAATGTGTGAGCGGCTCCTATAATCCGCGCCTTTCTTACGCTATGGCGTCCAGCTTTATCAGGTTGAGGAATATTTATGGAACCAATCATAAAAAGCATTACGCTAAAAAGATTCCGCAGCATACCTGCTGAAACTGTTATGTTGGATAACCCGACCTTTCTCTTAGGAGCCAACGGCTCAGGTAAAACCAGCTTCGTTAGCGTATTTTCTTTTTTAGCAGACGCTTTGAGCCTTTCGCTTCAAACCGCCTTTGGTTTGCGCGCGGGAATTTCATCAGTACGCAACAGAACGTCTGGCAGAAGCTACCCACCGAACCTAGGAATTCGCATTGATCTCGGCAGCTTCGATAAAAAAATGCAGAAAGGCCGTTATGCTTTTGAGGTTCGCGCCCTTCCCAACTATGGTTTTGAGGTAGTGCGTGAGCAGTGTTTTTTACAACGTGTTGACGGCACCACCAGTTGGTTTGATCGAAGCACCAAGCACGGATTTCAATCAAACCATCCTCAGCTTGTGCCGGCCCTGGACGTTTCCTCGCTGGCACTGCCGGTGATTGGCGGAGATATACGTTTTGCTCCTCTCTTAAAATTTCTTTCCGCCATGAGGGTTTACTCGATAGAGCCTTCCAAGTTACGCGAAATGCAAGACCCTGACAGCGGAATTATTTTACGCACGGATGGCAGCAACACCGCCAGTGTGTTACAGGAAATTGAACGGCGGTCTAAAAAAAATATTCAGTACATCAACGAGTCCCTTGAGCAAATCGTCCCGCACACTAAAAGCGTGAAAGCGATTAAACACGGCAACAAGCTATCTTTGGAATTTGTGCAAGAATGGGCGGAAGATAAACGCCTCAAGTTCGAATCGTTCAATATGTCGGACGGCACCTTACGAGCCTTGGGGCTGCTCGTGGCTGTTTACCAACAACCGGCTCCCACCTTGTTAGTGATCGAAGAACCTGAAGCCACGATTCATCCTGGTGCTTTAGGTGCAGTGTTAGAGTTAATCCGCACAGTCAGTGAGAGGGTGCAAGTAATCGTCACTACCCATAGCCCGGAATTACTAGATGCAAAGTGGATTGAGGATCGCCATCTACGGATTGTTTCGTGGCAAGACGGAGCGACTCATATCAACGAGGTTTCTGGGCCTGCCAGACAAGCCTTGAAACAACATTTAATGGGTGCGGGCGAATTATTGAGAGCCAATGCTTTGGAGCCGGATAAATTATTTAATGGCGTAGGGCCACAAAACAACCTGTTACAAGCTAACTTATTTGAAGAGCTACAATGAAAATTAAGCCAATCGTCGAGGGCCACGGCGAAATTCAAGCTGTCCCCGTTTTGTTACGCCGCCTGTTGGCGGAAAGCGAAATCTTTGACCTCGAAGTTGCCAACCCTATTCGCCAAAAGCGCTCGGAATTAGTTTTGGAAGATAAGCTGAAACGAGCTATTCGGTTGGCTTTACTCGATCAGGAGTGCGCAGCCATTTTGGTGTTGTTCGACGGAGATGACGATTGCCCGAAAGAGTTGGCTCCCCAGTTACAGGCGTGGGCTGAACAAGAGGCAGGCTCGACACCTTGTCAGGTTGTTATTGCCAATCGTGAATATGAAGCATGGTTTTTGGCTGCTATCGAATCGTTGCGAGGGAAAAGAGAAATAAACCTGACGGCTGAACCTCCTGCCAACCCGGAAGCGATTCGCGGAGCGAAAGAACGAATTACTAAGTTTATGCCGAGCGGGCGGGCCTACAATGAAGTGACCGACCAGGCTTCTTTAACTCAATCCTTTGATTTTCCCACCGCCTACCAACGAAGCCGTTCCTTCAGAAAATTAATCAAGGCCTATTCGATGTTAGTGCGAGGAGCAGGCGCTCAATTGGATGCTTGGCCTCCTGCTGCATGGGAAGAAATTGCCCCCTCAGCCTAAGTTGCCGTCTTTCCGACTGGCTCCTATAATCCGCGCCTTGTTTCAGCGGGCTGCCCGTTCCCCAAGCATTCCCCAAAGCATTTAATGACTGAATTCCGGCGACTTTTAGGCTTTCTCAAACCGTACCGCGCGCTGTTTGCGCTGTCGGTCGTGTTGATGATCGTGACCGGATTGCTGGACGGCGCGATGGGGCTGTTGCTCGTACCGATCTTTGACTTAATGACGGCGGCGCAGGCGCAGTTGCCGCAAGTGCCGAACGCGCTGCGGACGTTCGACCTCAAACGCTGGCTGCCGACGGGCGGGACTGAAGCGTGGTCTACGATTGCGATACTGCTCGTGCTATTCACCTTGCTCAAAGGCGTAGCCGAATACTTTTCGTCTTATGCGATGAGTTACATCGGGCAGAACGTGATCGCCGACGTGCGGTCGCGGCTTTACGACCACATCACGCGGCAAGCGGCGCGGTTCTTTGCGCGGCATTCGACGAACGAACTGACTGCGCATTTGATGAGCGATGCCGCGCTGGTCGAACGCGCCGTATCTGACACGCTGCGCGATCTGTTGCGCGAATCAGTCAGCCTGGTCGTTTATCTGTTGGCGCTTTTCACGTTCAACTGGCGGCTGGCGGGTTCGATCTTGTTGCTGGCTCCGCCGATTGGCTATTTGACGAATGCGTTTAATAAACGTTTGCGCAAGCACGTAACGTCGCGGCAAGAGAGCGGCGCTGAGATGCTTGACGTAGCGCAAGAAGCCATCTCTTCGCAGCGCGTCGTCAAAGCGTTCGGCATGGAAGCGTATGAAAGCCGTCGCTTTGCCGTCACCGTGCGGCGGCAGATGAAAGACCAGTTGCGGGCGATGCGGATTTATTTCCTCTCGCCCATCGTGCTCGAAACCATCGGCATCGTCGCCGTGGCGTTGTTGCTCAATTACGCGCAAGGCAGTATTCGCAACCAGTCAATGACGCTGGGCGAGTTCGTAGGCTTTCTATATTTCATGTTCAAAAGCTACGATCCGTTGCGACGCTTGAGCCGCTTGCAACACGACCTGCAACAGGGCTTGGCTTCGGCGGCACGTATTTTCAAGCTGCTCGACGAAAACGAAGCGATGCACGACCAGCCGAACGCCGTCGAAATGAATCGCTTTGAGCGCGCGATTGAATTTCGCAATGTGAGTTTCAGTTACGGCGCAGGCTTTGACATCCCCGTATTGGAAGACGTTTCGTTCACCGTCAACGCGGGCGAAATGATCGCCGTCGTCGGCCACAGCGGCGCGGGCAAGAGTACGCTGACGAATTTGATCTTGCGTTTTTATGACGCGACCGACGGGCAAGTGCTGATTGACAACACCGACGTACGCAATTTGAAACTCGCTTCGTTGCGGCGACAGCTTGCGATGGTGACGCAGGAAGTTCATCTGTTTAACGACACGGTACGCGCCAACGTCGTTTATGGCGCGCCGTTCCCTGACGACGAAGTCTTGATGGTCGAGGCTACGCAAGCGGCGCTGGCGGATGAGTTCATCACGAAGCTGCCCAACGGTTACGACACGGTCATCGGCGAACGCGGGTTGATTCTTTCGGGCGGACAACGCCAACGTATCGCCATCGCCCGCGCGATTTTGAAAAACGCTCCGATTCTGATTTTGGATGAGGCGACGAGCGCGCTCGACACCGAAAGCGAACGCCTCGTGCAAGGCGCGTTGAATAACCTGATGCAAGGCCGCACAACCATCGTCATCGCGCATCGCCTTTCGACAGTACGCCGCGCCGACCGCATTCTCGTGATGGACGCCGGACGCATCGCCGAACAAGGCACGCACGACGAATTGCTGGCTCGCAACGGCATCTATCGGCGGCTTTATGAATTGCAATTTGCGGAGGAAGAAACAGTAGCGCAACCTGCCGAGGTTGCGTTGCGTGGGAGCGCGTAACTTGAAAAACAATTGACGCCTGCCAATGCTGACACGCCAATCGAACGCCTTCCGGCAAAAGGTAAACTAAGCGAACAACGCAACCTCGGCAGGTTGCGTTACAAGGAAAACAAAATGCTCAAAAGTATGACGGGTTACGGCAAGGGTGCGGTGTCGGGCGAAGGGTTCTCAGTCACCGTGGACATTCGTTCGGTAAATAACCGCAACCTAGACATTCACTGGCGCGCGCCTTATGAACTGGCGGCGCTCGAAATTCCGCTCAAGAAACAGGTGCAAGCCGCCGTCACTCGGGGCCGCGTAGACATCAACGTCAGCTTTCAGCAAACCAGCGATACGGTTTATGAATTGAATCGTCCGCTGATTCGCGGCTATCTCGACGCGATGCGGCTGATGCGCGAAGAGTTCGGACTGGCGGGTGAACCCGATCTCGCTTCGATTGCGCGGCTGCCGAACGTGATGATGTCTCCGACCGACAACCGCCTGAGCGACAAGGTCGTGCAAGGCGTCGAACAGGCTTTGATTCAAGCCCTGACCGCGCTCGTCGAAATGCGCGCCGTCGAAGGCCACGAGCTGCAAAAAGAATTGCTCACCCGCGTTGACCGCATCGAAAGCCGCTTGCGCGTGATCGAAGCCAACGCGGGCACGGTGACGGATTTTTACCGCGAAAAGTTGCACAAGCGTTTGGCCGAACTCGTCGAGAAAATTTCAGTGGACGAAACGCGCCTCGCGCAAGAGGTCGCCTATCTCGCCGAACGTTGCGACGTGACCGAAGAAATCACGCGGCTCAACAGCCATCTCGGACAGTTGCGCGAACTGCTCGCCAATGACGGCGAGATCGGCAAGAAACTCGACTTCCTCTTGCAGGAAACCAACCGCGAAGCCAATACGATTTTATCGAAGGCTTCAGAACTCGAAATTTGCGACGCCGCGATTGACATCAAAACCGAAGTCGAAAAGCTGCGCGAACAGGCAAACAATGTCGAATAGTGCGGAGTGCGGAGTGCGGAGTGTAAGAATTAGGAGATGAGCGATCAATCAAAAGCAGATTTGAATTCAACGGAAAACCTTGAAAAAGAAACTCCGCACTCCGCACTCCGCACTCCGCACTTCCAGGGGAATTTAATCATCATTTCCGCGCCGTCAGGTGCGGGCAAGACGACGCTGGTGGGCGAAACGCTCCAGCGCGATGCGCAGTTGCGGCCTTCGATTTCTTACACGTCACGCGCGCCGCGTGCGGGCGAAGTCGAAGGCGAGCATTATCATTTCGTCTCGCCTGAAGCGTTCACGGCGATGATCGAACGCGACGAGTTTTTGGAATGGGCCGAAGTCCACAGCCGTTTTTATGGCACGTCGCGCGCGCAAGTTGAAACGCTGCTGGCTGAAAATTACGACGTAGCTTTGACGATTGATGTGCAAGGCGCGGCTTCAACCAAACGGCTGTTCCCCGCTGCGGTCAGCGTATTCGTCCTGCCGCCGTCGTTTGCGGTATTGTGCGAACGGCTTGATGCGCGTGGCGCAAATTCGCCGGAAGATTTGCAGGAACGCATGCAAAACGCGCTAGACGAAATGGCGCGCGCTGAAGAATTTGATTACGTGATCGTCAACGATGAACTTGATCGCGCGGTCAACGAGTTAATTGCAATCATTCAAGCTGCCCGCTGCCGCCGCGCGAACCGTGCGGCGCTGGTAGAAAGCATTCGACAAACATTCAAGAGAGGTAACTAAACCATGACCGAACACGACGACAATCTGGAACCAGCACCGCCCGCCGTAGACAGCAAATATCGCAAGGTATTGATCGCCGCCAAACGCAGCAAACAATTGCAACGCGGCGCGCGCCCGCGCGTCAACATACCGAACGCTAAGGCTACGCGCATTGCGCTTGAAGAACTGGATCGCGGCCTCATCAATTTTGAATTGACTGATAAAGTGGAGAAATAGACGGAGAGAAAGAGAGAAGGAGAGACAGAGAGATTTTGCACGCTCTTTGTCTCTCCTTCTCTGCTGTCTTTCTGTCTCTCCGTCTCTCTTTCCCTGAAAGCGATGGCGAACAAAGTCTTACTCGGCGTCACAGGTTGCATCGGCGCATACAAAGCGGCTGAGATTTTGCGCGGACTGCAAAAGCAAGGCGTCGAAGTGCGCGTGATGATGACGCGCCACGCGACTGAGTTCATCGCGCCGCTCACCTTTGAAGCCCTCTCAGGCCACGCCGTCATCACCGAAATGTGGGATCGTCCCAGCCACTCACAGATCGAACACATCTCGTGGGCGCGTTGGGCTGACGTAATCTTGATCGCACCTGCCACAGCCAACTGCCTAGCGAAATTCGCACACGGTCTCGCCGACGACTTTCTTTCGACGGTATACCTTTCTAACACCAATCCCGTATTCGTCGCGCCCGCGATGAATGTCGAGATGTGGCAACACCCCGCGACGCAAGCCAATCTCGCTACGCTCAAACAACGTGGCGTCACCATCATCGAACCCGGCACGGGCTATCAAGCCTGCGGCGAAATCGGCGTAGGCCGTCTCGCCGAACCAGATAAAATTGTCGAACAAGTTATTCAATTTCTTAAAACTCCGCACTCCGCACTCCACACTCCGCACTCACAAGATTTGATGGGCGAACACCTGCTCATCACCGCTGGCCCTACGGTTGAAGACCTCGACCCCGTGCGGTTCATCACGAATCGTTCATCAGGCAAGATGGGTTACGCGCTGGCGGCGGCGGCGCAAGCACGCGGCGCGCGCGTGACGCTGGTGTCGGGGCCGATACGACTGACACCGCCGGACGGAGTCGAAACGATCAACGTACGCGCGACGCGCGAGATGTATGACGCCGTGCTGGCGCGGCTCGACGACGCGACGGCCTTCATCGGATGCGCTGCCGTCGCAGACTTTCGTCCCGCGCAAAAGGCTGACAACAAAATCAAAAAGCTCGGTCGCACCAACCTCACGCTCGAACTCGAAACCACCGAAGACATTATCGCTGCGGTCGGTGAACGCTCGAAAGATACGTCGCGCATCGTGATTGGCTTTGCCGCCGAATCGCAGGACTTATTGGATTACGCCGAACGCAAGCTGCGCGAAAAAGGCATGCACGCGATTGTGGCGAACGACATTACGCGACAGGACGCGGGCTTTGATGTCGAGACGAATACGGCCACGATCTTGCGCCGCGATGGCACACGCGAAACCTTGCCGCTGCAAAGCAAACGTGCGTTGGCCGATCACGTGTTGAACGAAGTGTTACGTTGGCGGAAGACAGATTGAAACCGCTGAATACGCGGAAAAGCGCGGAGTACGCGGAAAATTCATGCGGTAAAACTTTCCGTGTATTCCGCGCTTTTCCGCGTATTCAGCGGTTTTGCAGGAAGACTCTATGACCGAATACGACGAGTTTCACGAACTACTGCAACAAGGCAAAGCGCATGCTGAGTACTATCAATTGCTCGGCATCACGCACGTCGGCAGCCGTGCGCCAGCAACTGCCGATGCTGTCGTCGAAGTTAAAACTGTTGCTGTCGTTCAACCATCCAAACCCATTGCACCGCCAGCGAAAGCTGCTGTGGTTACGATAAATGCCCCTATGCCTGCTGAAAACATCATTTCACTTTTTGAAGAAGCGCCTGCTGCGCCAAACGCCAACGAAACGCTCGACGACATTCGCCGCGATTTAGGTGATTGCCAGCGGTGCAAGCTGTGGTCTACGCGAACGAACATCGTGTTTGGCGAAGGCAATCCGCAAGCGCAGTTGATGTTCGTCGGCGAAGGCCCCGGCGCGGACGAAGACGCCAGCGGTCGCCCTTTCATCGGACGCGCGGGACAGTTGCTCACCAAGATGATCGAAGCCATCGAGATCAAACGCGAAGACGTTTATATCGCCAACGTCGTCAAGTCGCGCCCCCCCAACAACCGCGCTCCTGAGGCCGATGAGATCAAGGCCTGCCGTCCGTTTTTGTGGCGACAAATCGCGGCCATCAAACCAAAACTGATCGTGACGCTGGGCAATCCGGCGACGCAACTGTTGCTCGAAACCAAAATCGGCATCACCCAATTGCGCGGCACGTTGCAGGAATACCCACGCACGCCCGGCGTCAAAGTGATGCCGACGTTTCATCCGGCTTATCTGCTGCGTTCGCCCGACAAAAAACGAGAAGCGTGGGAAGACCTCAAAAAGGTTCGCGCGTTTTTGCGCGGCGAGCTTGAATAACAGTGCCAACTCAGGCGGGCCACTTGGGCAATAAGTGTTTCTGGATTTTGCCCAACGCGGTGCGCGGCAGGCTATCAACACGAACGAAAGCGCGCGGCACTTTGAACGAAGCGAGTTGTTGGCGGCAGGCTTCGGTGGTTTTCGTTTCGTCGAACGATTCATCCACGACCACATAAGCTATTGGCAACTCGCCGCGTCGTTCGTCGTTGACGCCAATGACGACGGCTTCGCGGATGCCGGGTTGATCGAGCAACACTTCTTCGATCTCGCGCGGATAGATGTTGAAGCCGCCCGAAATAATCAAATCAGAGCCGCGTCCGCGCAATGTGATGTAACCGTCCGTCGCGCGTTCGCCCAAATCGCCCGTGCGAAACCACACGCCGTCAAGTTGTGCTTTGAAAGCCTCGGCTGTCGCATCAGGCCGTCGCCAATAGCCTGCACAAACGTTCGGCCCGCGCACATAAAGCTCGCCGATCTCACCATCATTCACGGGCTGGCCTGCGGCGTTGAGAATGCGCACCGAAATGCCCGGCATCGCAAAGCCGACCGAACCCGCGCGGCGCTCGCCTTCA
Organism: Acidobacteriota bacterium; assembly: GCA_043718445.1. Lineage (GTDB taxonomy): Bacteria > Acidobacteriota > Blastocatellia > RBC074 > RBC074 > JACPYM01. The sequence goes on from JAYSVR010000598.1 coordinate 9,552, forward strand.
TAAGGATTGCTCAGATTCATCAGCGTCTCGCTCATACCGTAACGTTCCAAAATGCGATGGCCGAATTTCGTTTGAAACGCCTCCAGCACATGCGCAGGCAAGGGTGCGGAACCGCAGACGAACAAGCGCATGCT
>JAYSVR010000599.1:0-9657 GCA_043718445.1 Acidobacteriota bacterium
GCGTTCGCTCGAATACCTCGAACAGCAACTGCAACTCGCGCGCGAGATCAAAGACGAACGCAACGAAGCTCTCGCGCTCGGCAATCTCGGCGAGGCTTACTTCACGCTCAACCAACCCGACCGCGCTATCACGGCATTGCAACGCGCCTTCGAGCTTTCGACCAAAATCGAAGACAGCGCGGGGCAGGGTTACGCGCTCTATCAACTTGCGCTGGTTTACCATCAACGCGGCGAACAGGCTCAGGCATTGGTCGAAGCCTCTGCGGCGCTCGAACTATTCCAGATTGCCGAAAGCAGTTATGCTGACGCTGTGAAAGAAAAATTGGCAGAATGGTCAGACACAACGGCTTCGTCCGCGACGACGGAGGACTAATCTTCCTGCATGACAAAACCATCTGAAAAAACGCTGCCAGCGCCGAACTCAATTTACGAGTTCGTAGATTTCTTTGACACGCACGATTTGGGCGACGAATGGAAGCAAATGCCTGAAGCAAAATTCGAGATAAACATTCAGCACAGAAAACACCTGATCGCGCTTGAAGAAGATATTGCTACGCAGGTCACTCGGATTGCGAAAGTCAATCGGGTTTCGTCTGAAACGCTTGTCAATACATGGTTGAAAGATCGCCTGCAAAAAGTCGGCTAATCAGGAAGGTTGTCATATGCGCTTTACCAAATACTCAAAATGGACGTGGCAGGATTGGGACGACATCAGTCTCGAAGAATTGATGGAAAACCTGTCAGAACACTTGTTGCAGAGCGGCTTTCAAAACGAATTCCAGCGGCGTTCGATGCGCTGGCAGGATTGGGATAAAGACGACGAATTCAACAAGCCTGACCCTGAAGACGCTTTAGAGCAGTTGCGACAGGCCATTCGTGAAGCGTTGAAAAATTCAGGCTTGTTGGATCAGGAGCAATACAAACAACTGTTTGACGAAGACGGCAACGCGCGCAGCACTGAGCTTGAAAAACTGATTGACCGGTTGATTCAGCGGCTGTTGCAGGAAGGTTATTTGAACGCAGTCGGCGATGAAGAAGCGTTAAAAGGTTTGATGGGGCAAGGCAACGATGGCGATAGTGATCAAGCCGAATGGCGCAATCAGCCACAACCGGGCGAGACGGGTGAATATAAAAAGCCCAACATCAAATTCGAGGTCACGCAAAAGGGCGTAGACTTCCTGGGCTACAACACGCTCAAGCATTTGATGTCGAGTTTGGGTAAGTCTTCGCTCGGACGCCACGACACGAAATATCTCTCGACCGGCATTGAGGCTTACGAGGCGTCGAAGCCTTACGAATTCGGCGATGCGATGAATCTGGACGTGACCGCTACGTTGCTCAACGCGATTGGGCGAGCCAGTGAATCTGGAAGCGTGGGCGTACCGCTCAATCTCGAATACAAAGACTTGATGGTGCGGCAATCAGAGTATCAATCATCGTGCGCTACGGTTGTGATGCTCGACTGTTCGCACTCGATGATCTTGTATGGCGAAGACCGCTTCACGCCCGCCAAGCGCGTAGCCCTCGCGCTCTCGCATCTCATCCGCACGCAATACCCCGGCGACACAATCAAGCTCGTACTCTTTCACGACGGCGCTGAAGAAGTGCCGATGAGCAAGCTCGCCAACATTCAGGTCGGGCCTTATCACACGAACACTTGCGAAGGTTTGAAACTCGCGCGCCGCCTGTTGATGGCGCAGCGCAAAGACATGCGCCAGATCATTATGATTACCGACGGCAAGCCTTCGGCACTGTTTCTGGATGAAGAACAAATGTTCGACACGCAATACAGCAAAAAGAAAGCTGCCGCCGGACGCAGGCTTTATAAAAATTCGATGGGACTTGATCCGATGATTATTGACGCGACGTTGGCCGAAGCCGCGCAATGCCGTCGTTCGGGCATAATCGTGAATACGTTTATGTTGACGAGCGATCATTATCTGGTCGAGTTCGTTAAACAGATGACGCAGGTCGCGCAAGGCAAGGCGTATTTCACGACGAGCCTGCAACTGGGTGATTACGTGATGATGGACTTTTTGCAGGGCAAGACGCGGCGGGTGAGATAGCCGCCCGCCGCTTATCAACTCAATTGGAACCATGACGCAACAGGAACAACTCTTTGCGCTGTTTGTCAGCGCACGGCTTTACGATCTGGCGCAGCCTATCGAAATGACGATGCCGGTCTCGCCGAATCATCCGGGCTTTAAGCTGGCCTTGCAGCGGCGGCACGGCGATATGGAACGCGCCGATGGCGGTTCGGCAGCCAACGAAATGATGATGTTCGGCGGACACACCGGCACGCACGTAGACGCCCTGTGCCACGTCTCGCACAACGGCCTGCTGCACGGCGGCGTTGATGCTTATGAAGCGCAACGCGGCGGACGATTCAAATCGCACGGCGTCGAACACATTCCGCTGACTTTCGCGCGCGGCGTAATGCTCGACGTGCCTGCGCTCAAGGGCGTAGACGTTCTCGCACCCGGTACGCCGATCACCGCCGACGACTTGCAACAAGCCGCGCGGCGTCAAAACGTAGAAGTTAAAACCGATGATGTCGTTTTGATTCGCTCAGGCTGGCCTGCGCATTGGAGCGATCCGGTCAAGTTTCTCGGCCAGGCTGACGGTGTGCCTGGCCCCGACGCGAGCGCCGCTGAATGGATGATCGAACGCGGCATCAAAATGACCGGCGCAGAAACCATCGCTTACGAATGCATACACGCCGGACGCGGCCACGCGCTGCTGCCCGTCCATCGCATGCTGCTCGTCGAAAGCGGCATCCACATTATCGAAGCCATGAATCTGACGCCGCTGGCTGAAGCGCGGGTCTCAGAATTTTTATTCGTAATGACACCACTCAAAGTCGTAGGCGCAACCGGTATCCCGATTCGCCCGGTGGCAGTGGTCGCGTAAGCAACCATAAAAAACGTAGGGCAGGTTCAAAACCTGCCCTACAGAAATCCAGTCTTAAAACCAATCGCCAATACTCTAGGCTTCGACGGCTCGTTCGCGCGCCGCGTCCCAACGCATGTATTTGCGCCGCCGGAATGATTCCGTCGCCATGCGTACCGCGACGATGCCGTAATAGCCCGTCATCACATCGGTCTTGATGGCCGCGCCGTTGCGAATCGCGTCCTGCAAATTGCGATGATGCAACAGGATGTCTTCGCCGCCGGTTTTCTTGTGGGTGAAGACTTCTTTGGTTCCTTCACGATTCATACGGCCTTCGGGGCGAATGACGAAGCCATCGCGTGTGAATTCGAGCGTGGCTTCGTGGCCGCGAATGACGTGCGGAATCGGTTCGCCGTTCGCCATCGAAGAAAGCACGACGACCGATAAGCCCTGCGGATAATCCAACATCATGTTGAATGTATCGGGAATCTCAGCCGCACTGTCGCGGAACTCCCACTTGCCGCCCGTGGCGCAAACCTTGTCGGGAAATTTCAAATCGAGCGCGCGAATCATGCGCGTGATGCGATGCACAAACAGGTCAGTCGCAATGCCGCCCGAATAATCCCAATAACGCCGCCAGTGCAAGAAGCGATCAAGATCGAAAGGTCGTTTCGGCGCGGAGCCTAAGAACGCATTCCAGTCGAGATTGACGCCGGGTTTCACGTCTTGATCGGGTTCGTCACTGACCCAAAAGTCGCGCTTGTGATTGCGCGAATAATCAATCTGCGCCTGAATCGGACGACCGATCTTGCCTTCTTTAATCATCTGCGCGGCGGTTTCATAAGAGTCGTCAGACATGCCTTGCACGCCGACCTGCATCTTGACGCCGGTCTGTTTGATTTTGGCGACTACTTTCTTGGCTTCTTCGATTGACCACGTCATAGGCTTCTCGCAATAAACGTGTTTGCCCGCGTCCGCTGCGTCAATCGTCATGCGCGCGTGCCAGTGTTCGGGCGTAATGACGGCAACGTAATCAATGTCTTTCTGACTCAGCAATTCGTGGTAATTCTTAATCGCCTTAGCGCCGGTTTTTTCAGCGGCTTGATCAAGGCGTTTTTGATAGACATCGCAAACGGCAGCGATTTCTACGTTATCGGTTTCTTTCATCCGCAACAGCGCCGGAATATGCGAGCCTTGCGACAAACCGCCGCAACCGATAAGGCCGATACGCAAACGATTGTTCGCGCCGATGACGCGGCTCGCGCTCGCCGCCGTAAACACCGACGCAGCAGAAGCACCGACAAAGTTGCGTCGTGAAAGTTTCGTTTCGTTACTCATAATGTTCTCCTCTCAACTTTTATGGAGTGCTGCGGCTTGACGCAGCTTTTCGTTCGCTACGAACCAATTCAGGTTCTTCCTTACGGCTTCCGCATTTCGTCGTTTCCGGTTTTCTTCAATTTCACGCCAGCCAACGAAAAGCTGCGTCGAGCCGCAGCACTCCAAACCTAACGACCGGCGGCCATTGCCTTGCCGCGTTTGATCGTCATTTCTTTGAACAGGTAATCAGCGCCTGCGAATTTCTCAGTCACGAATAACACGTAGCGAATATCCACAACCAGGCAGCGGTTTTGCGCGATGTCGTAATAGTAATCGCCGCCCAGTCCTTCGTAATTGCCGTCGAAGGCCAGGCCGATGACTTCGCCGCGTCCGTTCAACACCGAACTGCCCGAATTGCCGCCCGTGATGTCGTTGGTCGTGAGAAAGGCTACGGGCACGTCACGCAAGCGCGCATCAACGTAATTGCCGTAATCCTTTTTCGCCGCGAGTTCTTTCAGCTTGGCGGGTACGTCGAACGGTTCGACGCCCGTGTCTTTTTCGATGACGCCGGTCAGCGAAGTCTGCCAATCATACGTGACAGCATCGCGCGGTTTGTAGCCTTTCACGTCGCCATAAGTGAAACGCAACGTACGATTGGCATCTGGGAACAGCGGCCCTTTCTTGCCCGCCATCTTCCAGTCCATCAGGCCTTGCGTATATTCCGCGCGCAGCTTGACGATGTTTTCGTTGAAGGTCTGCGTAGCTTTCGCAAAGCCTGCGCTTTCATCTGTGACAGCGGCGATGAGTTTGACGAAGGGATTCGCGTTCGTGCGGAAGTCGTTCGCTGACAAGCTGAAAAGTTTGACCGCATCATCTGCCGTTTTGAGGGACGATTCTGCCACAGCCTGTCGCACAAAAACGGTCTCAGCCTGACGGCGTTCGTTGCCCGACTTACCGGTGAACAAGCCGTCAATCGCGGCGGAACGTTGCGCGCCTTTGAGTTGGTCGGCGCTCGCCAACGCGCTTTGCAACGAAGCCTGTTCGTTGTCAGCATCGCGTTCGTTCCACAAGTTTTTGATGGAGTTCTGAATTTGCGGCAACGCAGCGTCACTGAAACGCGGGCTGCGTTCGTTCGCCGGTTTGTCTTTGTCGAGCGCGCGGCTATAAGCGAACGCGATGGCTTGTGCCATCACGCCCGAACCGGTCACGGCGCTCAAGGCTTGCTCTTTCGGCCCGTCAACATTGAGCGCCTCATAAAGTTTGGCGATGGCAGGCAGCAGCGTGCCGTATTTGGCTTTCGCCGCCGCGTTGCTGTCGAGCCATTTGGCGAACTCGACTTCTTCGGCCTGTTTGCGCGCAACGTGATTGGTGCGCTTGAGTCCTTTGATCGTGCCTTCAAAGTTTTTGATCGAATTGCTCAAGCCGAAAATCGTATCGGCGTGGCGAATCTTCGCTTCAGCGTCGCTCTCGCCTTGCTTGATCAAAAAGTTCATGCGGTCGGTCAAGGCTTTGACCGTGAACGGTAGCCGCACGTCTTGCGCGTAAGCCACCGAATGCGATTCACGCCAACGCGCTGTCGTACCGGGATAGCCGAGAATCATCGTGAAATCGCCTTCTTTCACGCCGCTGGCATCAAGCGGCAAAAACTTTTTGGGTTTGAAAGGTACGTTGTCTTTGCTGTAAGCAGCGGGCTTGCCGTCCGCCGCGACATAAGCGCGCAGGAAAGCGAAATCTCCGCAATGGCGCGGCCATTCAAAGTTGTCAGGGTCGCCGCCGAAATATCCGATGCTCTTGGGCGGCGCATAAACCAGCCGCACGTCGCGCAATTGCTGATAAATATAGAGGTGATATTGCACGCCCTGATAGGCTTCGACGACTTGCGCGACGAGTCCGTCTTTGCTCGCCGCCGTGCCGATCTCACGTTGTTTGAGGCCAATCGCACGCATCCGTTCGCCTAACGACATTTCAGGTTTGATTCCAGCCATCACGTCGGCGGTTACGTCCTTGATGTCTTGCGTGATGCGCACCGTGTAATCCTTCGCAACGATTTCTTCGGCGCGCGCTTTCGCCAGAAAGCCGTTTTGAATGTAATCCTTCTCGGTCGTACTCGCCGATGTCACGGCCTCAAAGGCTACGTGATGATTGGTGATGACGAGTCCGTCGGGCGAGACGAACGTACCCGTGCCGCCGCCGATAATCACGGCTGCGTCTTTCAAGCTGGTCGCCGTCGGGCTGTAAATTTCTTCGGGCTTGAGTTGCAGGCCGCGTTTTTTTAATTGGTCGAAAGGCAGTTGCGACAAGTTTTGCGGCAACCACATGCCTTCGTCAGCCCAAACGCTGGTGAAGCTGTTGGTGTAAATGAATGCTGCGCTGGTGAGCGAGAGAGCCAATAAGGCGGTAAGTAAAATTCGGCGGTTCAAGTGAAAACTCCTTAGTGATGATGCCTGGGTGCGCCCGCATCCTGCGGGCTGTAAAAGAAGCCGCGCAGCGTTCCTTATTTCAGCCACTCGCAATGCGAACGACAGAATAAGGAAGGCTTCGCCGCTTTTCTTACAGCCCGCAGGATGCGGGCGCTCCCAGGCTGTTTAGCGCGCACTCAAACGAGCCGCGCGACTGGATTTAAGCATTTGACACGCGGCGTCGTAAACCGCGTCTTCCGAAATCAATGACACGTGCGGCGCGCGCACATGAATGAGCGACTTACCCAGCACATCCTGCGACGTAGCCGCGACGTGCGGCGAAAGCACTACGACCGGCACGCCTGCCGCTGCGGCCAGATGCGCGGGGCCGCTGTGATTGGCGACCACGAGGCTGCAACGCGCCAGCAGCGAAAGCGTCTCAATCGGTTTGGTTGATTCAAAAGCAATCGCGCTTTTGAGCGGCAACTGCCGGACGATCTGCCGCGCCAATCCACGTTCCTGCGCGCCTGCGACGATGACGATGCGCGCGTTGAGTTCGTGATGCATGCGCGCGGCAAGGCGCGTGAAATGGTCTTCGGCCCAACGCGGCTTCGCTTTGCTCGCGCCCGCGTGAATGCCAATCAGCAATTCGCCAGAAGCGATGGCGTGACGTTGCAACAGTTTCTCGATGTGTTCGTCCGCCGTGTGATCGGTTGTGAGCTGAGGTTCCGCAATCGTAGGCCGTACGCCCAGCGGATCAAGCTTTTGCAGATAACGCATCGCGTCGTGCAACAACGGCGACGTCGGCGCGACCAGTTTTTGCGCGGCGCGCTCCAGCACGACGCTCAAGCCGTGGCTCAAGCGGTTGCGGCGCTTGCCCAGATGTTCGCGCGGTTCGGCCAGATAAAGCAGCGCGCCCGCTTCGGTGTTGTTGGTCAATTCAATCGCCAGGTCGTAATAACCCATTCGCAATTCGCGTAACGTAGCGCGGCTATTCCACGCCGCGCGCGGACGCAACCATTCGGCGCGGCGCAAACGGCCTACGGGCAAAACGGTGTTGGCGACGTTGGCGAGTTCGATCAATTCGGCGGCGGTGGAACTCGACGCGACCGTGATGTGCGCCTGCGGCAAGTGCGCGCGCAAGGCATGCAACGCCGGCAACGCCAACATCGTCTGGCTGATGCCGGCGATGTGTACGACCAATAAATTTTGCGGCAGCGCGGGGGTGAGCGACATAGGTTGGATACAGCGGTTAGGTGATGTCGCTCCAAAGAAGGCGATCACATTACGTGCAAATCAAACAATTCAAGTGCGAGGTTATCAGCACCAATTTTTCTGATGAAGAATTGTGCAGTTAGATCACTTATCGTTTCATTCAGGGGTAAGTTTACATGCACCATCCCTGAATAACAGTCAGGGTTTAGGCCGTATGAATTGAGGCGGTCAACATTCAGTGATGCTTCAAATGCATCTCTTATTTTCTCGGTAATCGGTGTGACCCAAAATATTTCGTGTTCGTCGGGTTGCCATTCATTAATTCCCTCAAGGTTTGCGTATAACAGCATGACAGCTTCCTTGTATTGTTCTTTGGTAGAAGGCAGAAGTGGTTCTTCTAATCCATAATTATTGACGTGTCTGACTAGGCGGGTAAGTGTCCATGATTCTTTTACCTCGGATGTTCCAGTGTCATCTTGATAAAGTATATCTAGCGCCTGTTGGTACTTACCTTCCGCCAAAAGCTCGACCCATTCAGTCACAATTCCCTTCACCACTTGATCGGAAGCATTGGTTGGAAAGCTAACCATTTCTACCTTCAACAGATGTCAACGCCGCAGGAATGTGAAGCACACGTTTTAGGTAAGCGACGGTCTCAGCCTGCGGCTCGTCTGAATCGTCTTCGTTGCACCACGATTCGAGCAACGCCACCGCGCGCTCAACGTTGACCGGCTTCAAGTTGTAGTAAAACTCATCCGGTTCAGGAATCGTAATGCCTTGCAAGAAAGCATCACGTTCGCTGATGAATAAATTTCTTTCCGGTGTACTCATCGCTTACCTCCTGACGATTAGGCGCAGTTGCTTAACCGCAGTCATTCAACCGCTGAGGCCGCCTTCTTTATTCCTAATAAATATAGATCATATTCCCGCTTTAACTTCCACAGGAACAGGATGGCGCTTACATAGATCACAAATACAATTACACCTACTTCCCAGCTTACTGGTGGCGGGTTTAGCCCTATTGCTTTCAGACCGAAATATATCGGGAAGAAAGGAAGGGTCGAATAGAACATATAGCTGCCCGCGAATCTTGATTTTTTTAAGTAGAGAATCAGAAACACAATTCCCTGAAGCCAGGCGATAGCTGTGAACACTTCCACTTTGCCTTGAGTAGCTGCTTCCATCACAGTAAATGCGTCACCAATCCCCAAGACGATTATCGGTGTTGTGAGTGGGTTCTTATTCATACTTTCGCTCTACCGCGCCTAACATCGGTTCAAGCCGCTGCCGCTTCCGCATACGCCAACAAACTCTTGCCCGACATTTCTGCCGGTTGGGGCACGCCGAGCAATTCGAGCATCGTGGGTGCCACGTCTTCGAGCGCACCACCTGCGCGCAACGAACCTTTGAACGTTTTGTCGCACACGATAAAAGGCACAGGGTTATTGGTATGCGCCGTATGCGGACCGCCGGTTTCGGGGTCAATCATCTGTTCGCAATTGCCGTGATCAGCGGTGATGAGCGCCGCGCCGCCGAGGCGTTCGATGCTGCCTACGACCCAGCCGAGACATTTGTCGAGGTGTTCGACGGCTTGAATCGCGGCGTCGAGTTTGCCCGTGTGTCCGACCATATCGGCGTTGGCGAAGTTGATGATGTATGCGTCCATCTCGGCTTCGTCGAGCGACTGGCAGATTTTATTGGCGACGGTGTAAGCAGACATTTCGGGTTGCAAGTCATACGTCGCCACTTTCGGCGAAGGCACGAGTTGGCGGGTTTCGTGCGCGAAGGGAGCTTCGATGCCGCCGTTGAAAAAGTAAGTGACGTGCGCGTATTTCTC
>JAYSVR010000600.1:0-31221 GCA_043718445.1 Acidobacteriota bacterium
CGAACTGATGCGCGCCGTTGGGTTGGATGTGTGAGATCATTTTTCTGAGTGTCGTGCGGCTATGTTAAGCTGCGCCGCGCATTCAACAGAGGAGAGCTAGTCCTATGACCTATCCAGCAACAGCTTTGCGTCGCCATCACCTGACCGTGAACCAGTTTCAGCAAATGATCGCGCACGGCATCCTGACCAAAGATGACCGCGTAGAGCTTCTCAACGGGGAGATACTTGCCATGAGTCCCATCAATCCCAGTCACGCCGGAATTGTGAAACGACTGAATCATTTATTCAGCAACCTTATCCCGGATGACGTAATTGTCGCGGTACAAGACCCTGTGCAACTCGACGACCGTTCGCAGCCCCAACCAGACCTTTGTTTGCTAAAAGCTACGGCGGATTTTTATCAGTCGAGACACCCGCAACCGGAAGATGTCTTGTTGGTGATCGAAGTTGCCGAAACTTCTGCTCGTACTGATCGCACGGTCAAACGTCCGGCCTATGCCCGCGCAGGCATCACCGAACTTTGGATTATTGATCTGAAGAAAAAAGTCGTTGAGGTTTACCGCGATCCGGTAGACGGCAAGTACCAAACCACTCTCCTGGTACGCGGCGGACAAACGCTCGCGCCCCAAGCCTTGCCGGAAGTCGTCTTGCAGGCGGCAATGTTGTTGAGCTAATCCAACCTGACGGGATTACGGTTCCTGCTGTTTGGCGAAATCGAGCGGCGCTTCGACCCAGAGAGCCTGGATGCCGATTTTGCTCACGCCCATCTTGATGCGCATGAACCCCTTATCGCCCCAGCCAATCCCGTGAGAATTTTTGATGATCCAGGCCGGTTTGCCAGGGGTGCGTTCATCCCAGCCGACGATCAAGACCCAGTGGTTGGGGCCGGCGGTGGATTCTGTTTCGTAAATGCCGCGCTGGTAATTTTTGAAATGGCCTTCGGTATCCATCGCTACCATCACCGCTATCGGGCCGTGTTCGAGCAGCGCCTCTTTCATTTGCGTGATTTGCTCTGGCGTGTTGGGTACGAGCCGGAGTGGATCGTCAAACACGTAGCCCCAGGCCAGCGCCTTATGGAACTGCTTGCGGGTCGCATTGAATTCGACAGGCTCGCCGGTGTAATCCACGTTCCGCTGGGTGGCTTCAATTGAGCTGTTTTGAAGGTGTAGGTACGCATCGCTTCCAACGTCTACACGCACGAAGCGATGCGTAATAGCGATGAACTCGCGTGCTATTTGCTTCGCGGCTTAGGCGTAGGCTTAGGCTTACCCGGCGGAAGCACTCGCTCGTTGACGGTGCAGTTTTCATCAGCGCCAATACACCCGCCGTCACCACACGGTTTTTGCCCGTCGGGGCAGAATGTGCGGACGTTATTGCTTTTCTTTGTCGGAATAGGTTGAGTTTGTTGAGCGCGAGTGGACGAAATGCCAATGACGAAAAGCGCCAACAAGAGCGCACCTGTTAAGGTGTACGAAATGGTTGATGAGAAATATCGTTTCATAGTGGTTCCTCTGTTTTGGGTTGATAGTTGAGGGTGATTATCATCGCCGCTTGGCGAGATTTTTTTGCCTCAATTACACTGCCGTAAACCGTGAGCAGATTCCCTCACGAAGGCGAAAAAAATTATTTGAAGTTAGTGAGTTGAGTCAGCAAGTTGTGGCGAGTTTGCTTGCCGAAATAAATCGCTTTCCCTTTGGGGTCCCAGGCCAGGCTGGAAAAATAGAGCCGTGAATTCTGGTTCGCCGTCAGCTTGCGCGGCGTGCCGCCCGCCGTCGAGAGCAGCCAGATGTTGTCTTTACCATCTTCGCGTCTGGTGAAAGCAAGCGTCTTTTGATCGGCGGACAAGTGAATATTGTAGAAATAAGTCGCAGGCAGTGTAGCCAATTCACGTTGTGTGCCTGTCGTGAGCGAAAGGCGCGTCAGCATAACTTCAACGGGCGAAAAGCTACGAGTTTTGACGGTGGCCAAAAGCACTTCCTGTTCACCATGCATCCAGCCCACCAGGCGCAGGGATAGGTCGGAAGATTGCAAGAGCAACTTGGAAACTCGGCTCGCAGCATCCACCAGCCAGACACCGTAAGTCTGGCGGCCATTGAGGCCAGCCTTGTTGGTGCGTGAAGTGTAAACAATTCGTTGACCGTCAGTTGTCCACAAGGGGCAAGTCAGCAATAGGTCATGATCGCGCTTATCGGTAAGTTGGCTGTCGCGGGAGCCATCAGCGGCGGCGAGCCACAAATTCCACAGTCCGTTGCGATTTGCGGAATAAACGATCTGATTGCCATCAGGCGACCAACTGTAATTATGGGTTTCAGTACGCTGATAAGGCAGTATTCCGTAATTGATGGAACTCATATCCGTCGCTAAACGACGCTCATCTCCGCCTTCGGCCCGAACCATCCAGAGTTGAAATTTGCCGCCTGCCTGACGGGTGAAAGCCAGATGTTTTCCGTCCGGCGACCAGACCGGCAACGCGCCTTTGGCGGCGAGTTGAAACGGCGCCTTAGTTGTTTCTATCGTCGTCGTAGGCTGGGTCATCAGCGCCCCTTCATAAATGCGGTTGGCATTGTTCAGATGACGTGTGGATTGAAAGGCGACGGTTTTGCCGTCGGGCGCTACATCCGGCCAAAGCTCGGAAGTCAGATCGGAAGTAATATCGAACTCCTGCCCATCGGCCAGCCGCACGCCCCAAATTTCTGAATCTTCCTGCGCCGCGCTATAAAGAATCTGCTTGCCGTCGCGCGCGACATCGAGCGCGAAACAATCAGTCTCGCCAAAGGTCAGTTGCACCGGTTGGCTGCCGACCACATTAGCGACGCAAAGCTGAAAAATGCCGTTGCGATTCTCGGTGTAAACAATGCGTTCGTTGTCGGGATGCCAAACCAAATTGTGCAGTTCGCCAGGTTCCGTGGCGATGCTGAAAGGCGCGCCACCCTTCATAGGCCGCACCCAGAGGTGGTGGCTGTCGTTCGGGCCGTGCGCAGCATAAGCGAGTTGCATTTCATCAGGCGAAATGCTGAAGGTGTTCGCAATCACCGCCGTCATGTCGAATTCGTTCAGTTTCGTGGTTTTGCCCGAGTCTACGCTCAAGGCGAAAAAATTCTTGCTTGCCTCGTAATAAATCGTTTTGCCCAGCCAAGCAATGAGGTGAATGCTGTCGTCCCGGATAGCCTTGAGCAACGTAGGCTGACCGCCCAAAAAAGGCATGCGCCAAATGCCGCCTGGTGGTTGACCGCGCAGCGAATAGAAAGCCGCTTCTTCGCCATTCGGCGACCAAACCGGTTGGTCGTTGCGAAAGGCGTCTTTCGTAACCTGAATCGGCTGACTGGCGTTGACGCCCAATTGCTTCAGCCAGAGATTGCGGTTGCCGCTCTCACTCGAAACGTAAATTACCCAGCGTCCATCGGGTGAAAATTTGCCTGTGGTGTAAACATCGCCGGGTGCGCCGCGCCAGCGCGCCACCTCAACAATCTTCAAGGCCGAGGGCGGCGGCGCATTTACTGCCTTGCCACGTCGCGCCGCCAGCCACCATCCTGCGCTCCCTAACACCAATGCGAGGGAAGCCATCCACCAAAGGCGGCGTAATGTTGCTCGCGGCGTGGTGTGCGTTGCGACTGGAGCTTGCGAAAGCGCGCCGGTCGGCGTGGGCAGCGGTTCGCCTGTCGCGCGGTCACGTTTGGCGGCGTAACTCAGTTCTTCTTTGAGGTCTTGCAACTCACGCAACATTTCCTGCGCGGATGGATAGCGCGACTCCGGCGCTTTGTGTAGCGCGCGATGAATGAGATTGGCTAACCCCGGCGGTACGTCAGTGCGCGCATCGCTCATAGGGACAGGTTCGCGGTCGACGGTAGCGGCGAGCAATTCGATGACATTGACGCCGCTGAAAGGCGCACGCCCGGCCAGCATTTCATAAAGCACAACACCGAGGCTGAATAGGTCGCTACGTCCGTCGAGTACTTCGTTACTTGCCTGTTCGGGCGACATGTATTGCGGCGTGCCCAACACCACGCCGGGCGCGGTTGAGTGCGGAGTGCGGAGTGCAGAGTGCGGAGTTGAATGAAGTAACGTCTCTGCTTCATCACTCCGAATTCCGAATTCCGCACTCCGCACTCCCATAAGTTTAGCGATGCCGAAATCCAGCACCTTGACGAGTCCGTCGCGGCGTACCATCACGTTTTCGGGTTTGATGTCTCGGTGGACGATGCCAGCGTCGTGCGCGGCGGCCAGCGCCGAGGCGAGTTGTACGGCGATGTCCAGCGTTTGCGCCAACGGCAGCGCGCCGTCTTTCAAGCGTTGGCGCAAGGTCTCGCCGTCAACAAATTCGGTAGCGATGAAGTGCGTGCGTTCTTCAACGCCGATTTCATAAATGGTCAGGATATTCGGATGATTGAGCGCCGAAGCCGCGCGCGCTTCCTGCTCGAAACGACGCAGGCGGTCGGCATCGGTAGTGAAAGCGGCAGGCAGCAGTTTGAGTGCGGCTTGACGTCCGAGATGTAGGTCGCGGGCGAGATAAACTTCGCCCATGCCGCCCGAACCGATGTGGGAAAGCACGCGGTAATGGCCGATCTGCCGATCAGGCAGCAACGCAATCGGAGCCGTCTCGACGAACTCTTCGGCGACCAACGCCAGCGCGGGTGCTGAGAGGAATCCTTGCGCCGCTTTGTCGGCCGACACCAGACGCGCGACTTCAGCGTGCAACTCCACGTCGCCTTCACAAGCCGCAACCAGCCACGCCGCGCGCTGCTCAGGGCTTTGCGCCAGTGCGCCGTGATAAAGCGGTTCAATGCGTTGCCAATTCGTGGGGGTCATGGCGGATGAAAGTGAAAAGTGAAAAGTGAAAAGTGAGGGAGTGAAAAGTGAAAAGTCACCGACTCACTTTTCACTTTTCACTTTTCACTTTCGTTATGCGTTTGCCAATTCGCCGTAAAGCCACGCGCGGGCAAAGCTCCAGTCGCGTTCGACCGTAGCGTGCGAGAGACCCAGCACCTGCGCGGTCTCGGCAATCGTCAGCCCGCCGAAGAAGCGCAATTCGACGATGCGGCTGTGTTGCGGTTTTTGATGAGCCAGTTTGTCCAGAGCTTCATCGAGCGCCAGCAAATCGAATTCAGGTTGTCTACCGATTTGTTCGGCCTCAGTGAGTGAGACGCGCACGGCTCCGCTGCCGCGTTTGCGCGCTTCGCGGCGGCGCAGGTGATCTACCAGCAGGTCGCGGATGATCTTGGCTGCCAGTCCATAAAATTGCGCGCGCCCCTGCCAGTCGCTCTGTTGATGCTTGACCAGCCGCAAGTAGGCTTCGTTGACCAGCGCCGTCGGTTGCAGCGTCAGCCCTGCCGCTCCTTGTTGGCGCAGGTAATGGCGCGCCAGCTTACGCAATTCGTCGTAAACCAACGGCATCAGCCGCTCCAACGCCGCCGCATCGCCCTGTCCCCATTGTAAAAGTAACCCCGTGATCTCTTCTGCCATTGAGCTTTCCTCAGCCGAAGTCGAACGCGCTTGCATTTGTCTGTATTGATTGCCCTAGTGTCGTAAAGCGCGCGCAGTCTAGCAAAAAGCCCTGCGCGCAACAATTTTTACTAAAGACAGTGGGTCATCGGTTGCCGTTCGGCCCGTACTGTTTTTCAATAAGGCCATGCAAAAGTACATTGACGATTTCATGCAGCATCTCAAGTACGAACGAAACTCTTCGGTTCATACCTTGCGTAACTATGAGAGCGACCTCGTACAGTTTTACGACCACGTCGCGCCCGCCAACAAAGAGGGCAAGCGGCGTGAGGTAGACATTCACGCGCTCGATAACCTGACGATCCGCGATTTTATGGCGACGCTGTATGAGAAGCAGAAAAAGAAAAGCTCCATCCATCGCAAGATCGCTACGTTGCAGACTTTCTTTACGTTACCTCTGCCGCGAAGGCGTACTCGAACTCAGTCCTGCGCAACTCGTCGAACTCTCGCAAGCTGAACTGCCCTTGCTGTTTTTGCTGGATGAAATTCTCAGCGGAACCAATTCGCACGACCGTCGCATCGGAGCCGCCGCCGTCATCAAAAGCCTCGTAGCGCGCGGCGCGTTAGGACTTGTCACCACGCACGATCTTGCACTCACGAAAATCGCCGAAGAATTAAATGGTCGCGCCCGCAACGTACATTTTCAGGACGAACTCAAAGACGACCAGATGTATTTCGATTACCGCATGCACGACGGCGTCGTCGAACGCAGCAACGCGCTCGAACTCATGCGCGCCGTTGGGTTAGACGTGTAGTCATTTTTCTGAGTGTCGCGTGTCTCTGTGTTTAGCTGCAATTACATAAAAAACGGCGAGAAGTTAAGGTCGTTGACCGCCCTTCTGACTCCTGAATTCTGCCCCCTGAATTCCTCCGGTGAAAATCGCTACAAGCGTCGTTGCGCTGGCACGCTGCTGTTGAAACGCTTGCTTGACAACCCGCGAAGCCAGCTACTAGGCTCTCGCTTCCTTTCAATCAGCATCCGCAAGCAGTTCACGATTTATGGAAATTTTGCTCGCCGAAAGTTTAGGGTTTTGTATGGGGGTCAAACGCGCCGTAGATATGGCGTATAAGGCGCTCGACAAAGCTGAAGGCACACCTGTTACATCCTTAGGGCCACTCATTCACAACTCGCAAGAAATGGCGCGACTCACCAATGACGGCGTAGGCCTTGCGCAAACGACGGCTGACGTACCCGCGACAGGCACGGTCGTGATTCGTGCGCACGGCGTTACGCCGCCGGCTTATGACGAACTCAAAGCGCGCGGGCTGCGTGTGATGGATGGCACTTGTCCTTACGTGCATTACTCGCAACGCAAGGCGCGCGAGCTTTACGAAGAAGGTTATACGGTGGTGATTACCGGCGACCGGCAGCATCCTGAAATCGTAGGCATTCTTGGCCACATCAACGATGACGCTTACGCGGTGAAAAGCGTCGAAGAAGCGGCGGCCTTGCCTGCGCTTGAACGCATCGGCGTGATTGCGCAAACCACGATCAGTCCGAAAAAGTTTCAAGCAATCATTGACGTACTAAAAACCAAAGCGCCGGAAGTGAAAGTCTGTGAAACGATTTGCGACGCAACCGAAGAAAATCAAAAAGCGATTCGTGAACTGTCGAGAGAAGTCGAATTGCTTTACGTGATTGGCGGACGCCACAGCGCCAACAGCAACAAGCTGGTCGAAGTCGCGCGTGAGCAATGTCCGAATACTTTTTTGATCGAAACGCCCGAAGAAATTGACGCGGCGGATGTCATAGGCATTCAGCGCACAGGCATTAGCGCGGGCGCTTCGACACCCGATTGGATGATTCAACGAGTGGTGCAGCATCTGCGCGCGTTGGATCGCACTGTGAATAAAAGAGCGGCGTGAGTCAGGCGGCGTAACTGCCTATCGGCATTGGCTTTTCAAAGAGGCACAGTTTATGATGCCCACGTTTTTGCAGTGCCGCGCATTCGTCGCGCCGAAAAAACAACAAGTTTACCCAAGAGTCTATAGACCTAAATTCAAGCTTGATCAGCTACGATCCTGAGTTTTTGCAAGCGCAGACTCAGCAGAAGTTTTCCCAGGAGGAAGTCCAGTTTCAATGTCAACCGAAAACCCTAACCCGAACGCCGAGGTAGCCGAAGCCGCCGCCGCTCCCGCCGCTGAAAGCGTCCAACCTGATGAGGCCGTTGCCCCAACAGTAATTGACGCAGTAACCACCGCTCCCACGAACGCCGAAGTCGCTGAAGAAATCGAAGCCGCAGCCGTCGCCCCTGTCGAAGAAGACAGCGAAGACGAAGAGTTTTTCGATTTCGGAGCCATTCTTGACGCTCACGAAAAAGAACATCACGCCGAAGTCGGTGAACACGAAGTCGTTAAAGGCCGTGTCATCAAGATTACCGAACAAGCTGTCATTATTGACATCGGTTATAAGTCAGAAGGCATCGTCAATATCTCTGAGTTCAAGACTGGCGATACCGTAACCGTCAGCCCCGGTGACGAGGTGGATGTCTTCGTCAAACAGCTTGAGAACAACGAAGGTTACGTCGAATTGTCGCGCGCCGATGCGGTGCGCATGCAATCGTGGGACGTAATTGAGAACGCTTACAAGACCGGCGAAGTCGTCAAAGCGCGCATCCTTGACCGCATCAAAGGCGGATTACGCGCTGAGATTGGCGGCGTGCCAGCCTTCCTGCCCGGCAGCCAAGTGGATGTACGTCCGGTGCGAAATCTTGATTCCTATCGCAATAAAGACATGGATGTCCGCGTGCTGAAGGTGAACAAGAAACGCGGCAACATTGTTCTCTCGCGCAAAATTCTGCTCGAAGAAGAAATCAACGGCAAGAAATCTGAAACGCTTAAAACGCTCGAAGAGGGCATCATCGTGGACGGTCAAATCAAGAACATCACCGAATACGGTGCGTTCGTTGATCTGGGCGGACTCGACGGCTTGTTGCACATCACCGATATGTCGTGGGGACGCATTCAAAACCCCAACGAAATTTTCAAGGTCGGCGATTCGTTGCAGGTCAAGGTGCTGAAATTCGACCGCGACAAAGAGCGCGTTAGTTTGGGTTACAAGCAATTGATTCCCGACCCGTGGGCGACTACGTCAGAACGTTTCCCGACAAGTTCGCGCGTTAAAGGCAAGGTCGTTTCGATCACCGATTACGGCGCGTTTGTTGAACTCGAAGACGGTATTGAAGGCTTGATTCACGTCAGCGAAATGAGTTGGTCAAAGCGCGTCAAGCATCCTTCCAAGTTGCTGAATCCGGGACAGGAAATCGAAGCGCAAGTGCTGGCCGTTGATCAACACAATCGCCGCATCAGCCTGGGCTTGAAACAAATTGAGAGCAATCCGTGGGATACGATTGGCGCGCGCTATACGGTGGGCACGCGCGTCAAAGGCAAGGTTCGTAACTTGACCGACTTCGGTGCCTTCGTTGAAATCGAAGACGGCATTGACGGACTCGTACACGTGAGTGACATCTCGTGGGCGAAGCGCATCAAGCATCCGAACGAGGCGCTCAAGAAAAACCAGGAAGTCGAAGCGATCATCACGGCGATTGATGTCGAAGGTCGCCGCTTGTCGCTCTCGATCAAAGACCTCGAACCCAACGCCTGGGATCGTTTCTTTGATACGCACAAGATTGGCGATGTCGTGCAAGGCAAGGTAACGCGCTTTGCCAACTTCGGTGCTTTCGTCGAACTCGAAGACAACATCGAAGGCCTGTGCCACGTCTCTGAGCTTTCTGACCAACACGTCGAGAAGCCTGAAGACGCGATCAAGGCCGGTACGAAAATCAGCTTCAAGATTCTGAAGATGGATCGGGAAGCCAAGAAAATCGGCCTGTCGGCGCGCGCCGTCGGCAAGGACGAACCGGTTTTCGATTCGCGCAATTACTCTGACACGGGCATGGCGAGCCTCGGAGAAATTGCCGGTATGAGCCTGACCAAAGAAAGCGAATAAATCCGCTGTGCGAATGGCCTGCCTTCATTTTTTGAAACGCAGGTCGTTCGCGCTTTTATTTAGGCTCTCGCTATTCTCCTACGCCGCTGCGATTGCTGACTCGATTTCAACCACCACCTGAATCGCTGAAACAACCCGATGAAAAAAAGTAACCTGTTCGTCATTGTCTTGATTGGCGTTGCCGTGCTGGGGCTATTTGCGATCAGCATCTTTGCCCTGATGAGCGGACGTGGCGGCTCAGGTTTTGGCGTAGGCGACCGGATTGCTGTCATCCCGATTGAAGGGGCTATCGGCAGCGAAATGGCGAAGGATGTAAATCGTTATTTGAAACAATACGCCGAAGATGACCGCGTGAAAGCGATCATCCTGCGCATTGACAGTCCGGGCGGCGCGGTTGCGCCTTCGCAGGAAATTTACCGCGAAGTCATGCGCGCGAAAGAAGAAGGCAAGAAGAAGATTGTCGTTTCGATGGGATCGGTCGCGGCTTCGGGCGGTTATTACATCGCTTGCCCGGCGGACGTGATCTTTGCCAATCCGGGTACGATTACCGGCAGCATCGGCGTGATTTCTGAGTGGGTGAATTACAAAGAGCTCGCGGAATGGGCCAAGCTCAAGACCGTGACTTTCAAGACCGGCGAATTCAAAGACACCGGTTCGCCGACGCGCGAGTTGACCGATAACGACAAGAAGTATTTTCAAGCACTGATCGAAGAGATGTACGGTCAATTCGTGACTGCGGTCTTTAACGGACGCAAAGGCCGCGGCCCCGTCGGACAGGAATTGAGTGAAGAAGCCAAAGTTAAGGTGCTAGCCGACGGGCGCGTATTCACCGGACAAACCGGCAAGCAAAATGGTCTGGTTGACGAGCTTGGCAATTTTGAAGACGCCGTTCGCCACACGGCGAAACTGGTCGGCATCAAAGGCGAACCGCAACTCATACAACCGCCGAAAGAACGCGAAGGCATCACCCTGTTAGACTTGTTATTGAGCCGTACGTCACTGAGCCAGGTATTGGCTGGACGCCTGCCACAAGCAATCGAAGATTTAGGCGGGCACATGAAATTCAAGTATCAATGGAAGTAAGGGGAAGTAAGCAACTTTATCGCCTGAGTTAATCCTTGTACTAATCAATGAGACTCGGCGATTGATAAGGAGAAGAGATGACGAAAGCAGAACTCGTAGAAGAGGTCGCACGCGCCGCTGAATTGACCAAGAAAGACGCCGAAGTCGTCGTCGAGGAGGTCTTCAAAAATATCATTCAGGCGTTGAATCGCGGCGAGAAAATTGAATTGCGCGGGTTCGGTTCATTTCGCGTACGCAACCGCGACGCGCGGCGCGGACGTAATCCGAAAACCGGCGAACCCGTAGACATTCCCGCCAAGCGCGTGCCTTATTTCAAACCGGGCAAAGAACTCAAGGAACTCATCAATGACGGCGTAGCTGGGCCGGATGATGACGATTCAGACGATGGCCCAGACGACGGCAATGACGCATAACGCGCAAACGCATTCGTCAGAGATTCGCCACACGCGGTTGGCGTCAGTGATTCAATCAATTGGTTGAATCGTTAGCGTCCAGCCGCTTTTCTATTTGTGAGGTGAAGCTATGACCAGTATCGCCAGTGTTGAGCGCTTGCGAGCGATTTTGCTCAACGTCAATCTGATAACGGCGCTGAGTTTTGTTATGGACCCTGCGAGCTTGATGGCGCAGGGTGGTGGAGGTCAGCAGCCGCGCATTGGATCAACCGCTTCGCATTCGATTCGGGGAAAAATCTATTTACCTTCGGGGCAAAGCCCTGAGTTGCGCATGCGCGTTGTGCTTGAAGTCTCGACGGGCGGAATCTTTGGCGAAACATTTTCTGACAGCGTCGGCAATTTTGAATTTCGCGCAATCAACAGCGGCAACTACATCCTCAAGGTGCAAGGTGATAATCAATTGTATGAGCCTTATACCGAGTCGCTCGAAATCTCCGGCAGTTTTTCGCGCACCTTTACGCCGCAAATCTATCTGCGCGCGCGCGCCGCTGATCCGCGCAATCAGGCGACCAATCGCATTCTTTCCGTCGCCGACACGCAAGAGGTTCCCAAGGCTGCCAAACAGCATTACGAAAAGGCGCTGAAGTTGGTGCAATCCAATCAAGCGAAAGCGGCGATTGAAAAACTGGAAGAGGCGATCAAGGTCTTTCCTGATTATCTTTACGCGCTGAACAAGCTCGGCGAACAATGCTTGCAAAGCGGACAGCGCGAATTGGCGCAGTCATATTTCGAACGTGCGATTGCGATCAACGCACGTTTCGCGCCGCCGCACATTGGGGTGGGAACGATGTTGAACGAGCAGCAGAAATACGCCGAAGCTGCCATGCATCTCGAAACGGCCGTCAAGCTTGACGACACCTATCCGATGGCGCACATCCAACTCGGCCTCGCGTTGATGGAAACCGCGCCGCCTGATTATGTACGTTCTGAAAAAGCGTTGCTGCGCGGTTTGGCGTTGGGTGGCAAAGACGTAGCCTATGTCTATATGCATCTTTTCAATTTGCACATTCGGCAGCGGCACTACGCGCAGGCAGCGGCTCAACTCGAAGCCTTTTTGCGCGACAAGCCCGATGCGCCCGAAGCCGCACAAGTTCGGCAAAAACTCGAATCCCTCAAAAAAATCATCGCTCAATCGGCAAACGCAAAACCCTGACATCCTATTGGGCGCACATCACTCGCATCGTTTACAATCCAGTTCGTGAAATTCACTCGCACACTTTATCTATACTTGTCGGTGGGTTTGGCAGTGGTGGCGCTGCTCGCACCCGCGCATTTCGCGCAGACCGCGAAAGCCCTGCCCGCGCCTGACCCAAATGCTCCGCGTCCGCACTATTACGTCGAAATCGAACTCGATTATGGCAAGGCCAGTTATACCGGACGCGAGACGGTGCGGTTCACCAACAACTCACGCGATGAGTGGGACGGTGTGAACTTTGCGCTCTATCCCAACTGGGGCTTGGGCGAAAACGATAGCCCGCCGTTGTTTTTCAAAAGCGTAAAACTCGGCAGCCGCGAATTGAAATTCAATCTGAAAGCGCGCGGCGCATGGATGCGCGTTGAGTTACCCAAAAAACTTTTGCCCGGCCAAAGCCTCGAACTCAACCTGCAATTCAACGCGCGCGTACCCAAAATTCCGTTGGAAGAAACCGGTTTGTATGCGCACTTCCTGCAAGAGTTGAGTGACGCCGCCAGTGACGAACGCCAGTGGCGCGACGCGCGCGATGTGTTTTTCGCCAGTGACGGCGCGATGCTGTTGGGCTATTGCTTCCCGTTGCTGACCGCCAATCAGAGCGCGTTGAACGATACGAATAGTGTGACCGGCGTGAGCGGTTCGTTCACCAGTGAAGTCGCTGATTTCGACGTTCACGTCAACACCGACGAGACGTTGCAAGTGATTGGTTCAGGCGTGACGGCGATCACGGCGGGGACGAAGCTGTTGAACCTCATCAAAATTTCTTCACGCTGGTCGAGCTTTCGCGCCGAGCGGTTGCGCGGCTTTGCGCTCGTGGTCTCAGATGGTTTGAAACATGTGGAACAGCGCGTAGGCGATACGCGCTTGGTTTCGCATTACCGCGAAAAGGATGAACGGCTGGGCAAGCGTGCGTTGGAATTCGCTGCGCGCGCCGTCGAAATTTATAACCGCGCATTTGGTGCTTACCCCTATCCGCAATTGCAGGTGATCGAACTGCCCTTGCCCGCCGGATTTAGCAGCGTCGAGTTGCCGGGCATCGTAGCGTTGGCGCAAGCCTATTATCTCGATTTCGATTCACCAGCGGCGGCGCGTTTGCCCGGCATCGTGCGCGAACAGTCCGACGTGATTAAGTCGGCCTTTGAATTTTCGCTGGTTCACAGTATCGCCAAACAATGGTGGGGGCAGGTTATCGGCGGCGACGCGCAACGTTCGCCCTATATCGAAGAAGGACTGGCGGGTTTTTCTGCCGCCTATTATCACGAAGCCGCTTATGGCGCGGCATTGGGCAAGCTGATTACCGATCAGCAATTGCGCGGCGCTTATCAGCTTTATCGAATGTTCGGCGGCGTTGATTTAGAAGTCGAACGTCCGGCCAAAGACTTTCGCAACGTGATGCAATACGCCGCGATTGCGCAGGCCAAGAGCGCGCTTTCGCTGGTTGCCTTGCGCGAAACCATGGGCGACGAACGTTTCTTTCAAGCCTTGCAGGCGTTTTATACGGCCTATCAATTTCAGTTCACGCCCGCTGAAAATTTGCGCTTCACTTTTCTGGCCCAGGCGCAGGACGCGCGCCTCGTACGCAATTTGTTGCAACGTTGGTGGCGCGAGAAACACGGCGACGAAGACATCGGCTTAGCCGAAAGCATGACGAGTGATACGCCTTCGCAATCGCCCTCCCCTTCACCCTCGAAGATGCGCGCGTTCGGGCGGATGCTGCAACGCATTGGCAAGGCGGCTCGACCGTTTTAACGTTTATGAATAATGACGAAACAATGACGCGCGTGCGCGAACTGGTTTTGCCGGAAGACAAGCGCGCGGGCATTCAACAAGCCGAACGCATCGCGTATTGGCTAGATGAATTTGGTCGCATCCCTTTCACGAACGTTCGCGTAGGGCTTGATCCGTTGATCGGCGCGATTCCGTGGCTGGGCGATACGTTCACGGCGGGGCTTTCGGTTTATCTGATCGGCACGGGGCTTTATTACGGCTTGCCGAAAATCGTCTTGCTGCGGATGGCCGCGAATGTGGCTTTTGATTTTCTGCTTGGCCTCGTTCCTTACGCGGGCGATGCCGCAGACTTTTTTGTACGCGCCAATCGTCGCAACCTGCGGCTGTTGCGCGAATACGCGGGCGAACGAACTACGCCGCGCTTGAGCGATTGGCTCTTCGCCGGTTCATTGATGTTGTTATTGCTCGCGCTAGTGGCGACAACGATGACCTTGAGTTTCTGGCTGATGCGCAAAGCCTGGCTGTGGATCAGAGAGTGAAAAGTTAAAAGTGAACAGTGAAAGACTTTCGATGAGTTTTATCTCCTCACGGTTTTCACTTTTCACTTTTAACTAGCCGGGCGGCCAAGCCAGCGGACGACCGCCGAGCAAATGAATGTGCAAGTGAAAGACGGTTTGTCCGCCGTCGCTTCCGGTATTGATGACGGTGCGATAGCCGGTTTCAGCCAGTCCCAGCGATGCGGCGATAGGTGGCACGAGCGTCAGCAAATGGCCCAGTGTAATTTTGTATTCGGTCGCTTCGTTGAGCGAAACGATGTGTTCTTTCGGAATAATCAACACGTGTTGCGGCGCTTTGGGGGCGATGTCGTGAAAGGCGAGCGCGAGACTGTCTTCGTAAACCTGTTTGACCGGAATCGTTCCGGCGACCATTTTGCAGAAAAGGCAATTCGGTTCTGACCCATTCGGTTCTGACATGGTGAAGCTCCTTGTGTGATGGAGAAAGGTGACGTTGAAAGCGCCGCGATGTTACCACAAGCGTTGCGCGCCGTAAGCCGCAGCGCGTTGAGAGAAAAAAATATGAGAAGAATTTTTGGACAGGGAAGCATCGCATTGTCGTTGCTGCTGGGATCGGCGGCTTGTCGTCAAAGCGTGCAACCGCCTCTTTCGTTAAAGGCGTTAAAGCCTGCGCCAGTGGCGGCGCAACAATCAACAACAGAAGAGCTTCAACAAAACGCTACTGCGCCGCGCCGGGTTCCGACTTACCGATTTGAAGTCGTGAACACTTATCCGCACGACGGCGCAGCCTTCACGCAAGGTCTGGTCTTTCATCAAGGACAGCTTTATGAGAGTACCGGCTTGCAAGGCCAATCGAGCTTGCGCCGCATCGAACTCGAAACGGGTCGAGTATTGCGCAAGGTAGACATCCCTTCGCCACACTTCGGCGAAGGTTTGGTGCTATTCGACAACAAGTTCATTCAACTCACCTGGGTCAGCGGCGTAGCTTTCGTCTATGACTTTAACAGCTTTGAACAGATTGGTTCATTTCGTTATCCGGGCGAAGGCTGGGGCATTACGCACGACGGACAGCAACTGATTATGAGCGACGGCACGGCTGACATACGCTTTCTCGACCCGACGAACTTTCAGGAAAAGCGGCGCGTCACGGTCAAAGATAATGGACGCGCTATCAACCGCTTGAACGAGTTGGAATATATCAAAGGCGAAATCTGGGCGAACGTCTGGTACACCGACCGCATTGTTCGCATACAGCCCGAGACCGGTAACGTGATCGGTTGGATTGATCTCGCGGGATTGCTGACGCCCGCTGACAACGTTGGTAGCCGCGCCGATGTCTTGAACGGCATTGCCTATGACGCCGAACGTGACCGTATTTTTATTACGGGAAAACTGTGGCCGAAACTGTTCGAGATTCGTGTGATTGAGCAGAGAACCGAACTTAAGCCGCGCGTTGTTCGCTGAACCATTTGTCTGGGGTCACGGCAGACCAACTGGCGAAAGGGTTCAAGGGAGTGCGCGCCGTGACGTTATCGAACCTGTTGCAGACGCTGGTGTCATTGGGGCTGGCGCGCGAAGTCGCGGACGGGAAGTTTACGGGGTGAGTGTGCCGGGGTGGGGGCGGAACGGGGAGCGCCAGCGACCTGAGTCTCGGCAAGGCGTCATTTGATCCGAAGGGGCGCACCGCCGAGGTTTAGGTCGCTGACGCTCTCCGTTCCGCCTTTTAGCGCCATCGTCTTTTCAGCCATCTCCTGGGGAGAATCGTTCGCACTCACCATCAAACGCAAATCGCTGGCTTGATAAAGCGGCAGCCGCGTTTCGTAGCGTTCGCGCGCTGTCGCTTCATCGGGCGCGAGCGGTCGCGTTGCTCCATCGTTCACGATGCGCTGCCAGCAAACTTCAAACGGCGTATCGAGCCAGAGCGTCAGGCCGTGGCGTTGCATCGCTTCACGGTTGGTTTCAATCGTGATGGCTCCGCCGCCGGGCGCGATCACGGCGGGTTCGCCTTGCGCGACGCGCAGTAATTCCGCCGCTTCCAATTCACGAAACGCGGCTTCGCCCTGTTGGCGTACTAATTCAAAAATCGTGCAGCCGACTTGCGCTGCGATCAATACGTCGAGATCAATGAACGGCCTGCCGAGTTTTTCCGCCAGCAACGGCCCAACCGTAGTTTTGCCGCAGGCCATAAACCCTACGAGAAATATCTGTTGTTTCATCCATTCACCATTGCGCCGCAGTTGGTGAGCAATTGATAGAACTCAGGCAGTGAAACCGAAGCTGCTTCGGCGTGGGCGATTTCGGTTTTGCCGTCGGCGATGAGACCGGCTACGGCAAAGGCCATGGCGATGCGGTGGTCAGTGAATGAATCTAAGCGCGCGCCGCGCAACGTTTGCTTGCCCGTGATGGTGAAGCCGTCCTCGAATTCTTCAAGCGTGACGCCCAGTGCGCGCAGGTTCGTGACGATGGCGGTGATGCGGTCGCTTTCTTTGACGCGCAACTCTTTGGCTTCACGAATGGTCAGCGTGCCGTCGAGTTGGGTGGCGGCTACGGTCAGGATCGGAATCTCGTCAATCAGGTTGGCGACGATTGCGCCACTGAGCGTCACATCGCCTTTGAGCAGGGAATTCGCCGCGACCAAGTCGGCGACGGGTTCGCCGTGGGCCAGGCGTTGGTTAGAGATTTCGATGCGTCCGCCCATCTGGCGCAATACGTCAATCAACGCGGTACGTGAAGGGTTGATGCCGATGTGCTGCAAAGTGATTTCAGCTTCGGGTGCGATTAAGGCGGCGACGAGAAAGAATGCGGCGGAAGACAAGTCGCCCGCTACGGTGTAATTGCCCAGCGCGTTTAATCGCTGTCCGCCGGTGAGTGAAATGCGTTCGCCGTCTTCGTGTAACGTCACGCCGCATTCGCGCAGCATCACTTCGGTGTGGTTGCGCGTCGGCGTCGTTTCAATCACCGTCGTCGTACCTTCGGCAAACAAGCCCGCGAGCAGCGTACAGCTTTTAACCTGCGCGCTGGCAACTGGCGGCTGATACGCGATGCCTTTAAGCCCACCTCCGTGAATTGTTAGTGGCGCAAAGTTGTTGTCACGGGCTTCGATGCGTGCGCCGAGTTGCGTGAGCGGTTCGATGATGCGACGCATCGGACGCCGCTGAATGCTTTCGTCGCCGGTGATGGCGGTCGTGAACGGTTGCCCCGCGAGAATGCCTGACAGCAAGCGAATCGTCGTGCCCGAATTGCCTACGTCGAGTGTTGAGGAAGCAGCACGTAATCCGTCGCGGCCTGTGCCGTGAATGACGATAGAGTCGCTTAACCGTTCGACTTTTACGCCTAAGGCTTCGAGGCAATCGAGCGTGCTTTGGCAATCGCGCGCGGATGAATAGTTCAGTAATTCAGACCTGCCATCACCTAGCGCCGCGAACATGGCCGAGCGATGCGAAATGGATTTGTCTCCAGGCAAATGGAAGGCTCCGGTGAGTTTCGAGGCCGGTTGAAGGAAAACGTTGCGAGCAGTTAGTTCAGACATGAAAAAGTATGGATCAAACGAATTTGCCGGGAACCTCACACAAGGCGCGGGCGTAGGAGGCGAGCAGCGTGATTTCCGCGCTGACCCACGTACACAATTCAGTTTTCAGGAAGATGAAACGTCAGGCAGCCTTGCTTGACACTGTTTTTTTGCGGGTGCTATACACGCCGCGCTTTAATCTTAGTTAGTCGTGGGAAGAAGCGCGGGAAATCACCGGCATCTTAATCACAACGATTTGGGCTGACAAGCCGCAAAACTTTTACGCAGAGATTCATTAACTGACAGGGCGAAGAAGGGAATAGAAGCCTATGATGCTTGCCGAAAATGTGGTCGAGCTTTCGATAGCCAGTCAACTGGAATTCATCGAACTCGTGACCGCCCTCACCGAAAACGTAACCAAAATGGTTGGCTTCGACGAAGAGGCCAATTACTGGATCAATATGGCGGTGCGCGAATCGGTGGCGAATGCTGTCGAACACGGCAATAAATACGACCCGAACAAAACGGTGGATGTGCGCTTCACCATTGGCGTAGACGCTCTGCGCGTTAGCATCCGCGATCACGGCGAAGGCTTCGACCCGGCGTCGTTACCCGATCCGCTCGACCCTGAAAACCTGCTCAATCCCGCCGGTCGCGGCATCTTGTATATGCGCAGTTTCATGGACGCGGTGGATTACGAACGCCACCCCGAAGGCGGCATGCTCGTCACTATGACCAAACGCCGCCAAACTAAAGCAGCACCCGAAACGGAACTTGAACAACATGCAGTTAGCAATCACTGAACGCACGGGCAACGCCCTGACCGGCCCTGTCACCATCCTCGACTTTCAAGGCAAGATCACCATTGGCGAAGGCAGCGTGTTGTTACGCGACACCGTGTTGCGCCTGCTGCAAAACGGTCAGGCACGGATGGTATTCAATCTGGCGGGCGTGACTTATGTGGATAGCTCAGGCATCGGCGAACTCGTGTCGAGCCTGACTACCATCAAAAATCAGGGCGGCAAACTCAAGCTGCTCAACCTGCCCAAAAAGATCAAAGACCTCTTGATGATTACCAAGCTGCTGACCGTTTTCGAAATTCACGAAGACGAGATTGAGAGCCTGCAAAGTTTTGTCGAATAGTTTCGCGCCTTGAGAATTTCTTGAAAATATGATTTTAGCGGTTGACGCGAAAACCCATTTGCGTTTATAAACTGACCGGTCGGTCAGAATGATTAACGAAAGAAACCAAGCCGACCTTTTGAGAACACTTATGGCAGCGAAGCAGCTTGCGACGGGATATGAAGATCAACGCCGTCAGGAATTGATAAGGGCGACCTATCTGGAAGTAGCCGAAAAGGGCTACTCGGCGGTGACGTTGCAAGACATTGCCAAGCGCGCAGGCGTGAGCAAAGGCGCTACGCTTTATTATTTCGCTACGAAAGAGGATTTATTCCTCGGCGCGCTCGAATGGCTGGTAGATCACATTCACGGTCGCTTGCATGCGGCGGTTGAGGCGGAAAGCGACCCGATTGAAAAGCTGCGAGCGATGTTTGCTTCAGTATTTTGCAGCGCGCAGGAAGCGCGTCAGTTCTTTCTAGCTTATTCAGATTTCGTCAGCATCGGCACGCGCAACAAACGTTTTCACGATTTGAATGCGAAGTTTTATCAAGGCTGCGCTTGTCACAATCACGAGATCATTGAGGCTGGAATACGATCCGGCGTCTTTCGTCAGGTGAATCTTGGCGATGCCTGTTCAATGATGAGAGCTTTGATAGACGGACTGATGATGCAATGGTTTTTTGCTTCTGAAATGACTTTTGACGATTGTCATCGTCGGTGCTTGCGAGTGGTGCTGGAATATCTAACCGGCAAACCGGCTGAGAATGTTCAGCCGAAAACGTATCAAGTCAGCGCATAACATCGCTAATTTTTACCAGCGCATAATGGCGCTGATTTTTGGAAGACGTGGTTGACCGACTGGTCAGTCATAAACTTAACGGACAGTAATTCCTGCTAACCAATCAAGCAGGAGAAGGAAAATGAATCATGCGTAAACAAATTTTGAGTGGTCTTTTCGCTTTGGTCGTCTCGGTCTTAATGGCGGGTGCGGCGTTTGCACAAGGCAAGCAACAAAAGGTCGAGTTCTATCTCGACGGCAAGGTCGGCACCGAAGTTGTCAAGAAAGGCGCTTATACCGTTACGTTGCCGGAAGGCAATCAGGGACAGGTCGCCATCAAGGTCGGCAAGAAAGTCGTTACGGCCAATGTCACCAAGAAAGACATCACCAACGCGCCCGATGCTGACAAGATGACTTACGCGACGAACGACGACGGTACGCGCACCGTGACTTCGCTCACGCCCAAAGGGCAGAAATATACGCTGGTGTTTGACGGTGCGAACGAAGTCGCCAAACAACCCGCTGCGGCTCCGGCGAAACCCGGTAGCCAAAAGTAAAAAGGTTTTTCTCGAACTGGCAAACGATTGTCAGTTGTTTTGTACTGGCGGAAATTTGTATGAGCCTGCGTGCGTTGAACGTGCGCAGGCTCTTTTTTGTTTGAGTTGGTCAGTGGGAGCGCATTGGCTATACTGCCGTTTCTGAAATTAACGTCTTAAAAAGGAACAACCCCCAGAGAAACATTATGAATACAGCCAGACTAGAGATTACGCCCATGGGCGGTGTCGGACAGTTCGGAATGAATATGACGGTCTTTCGTTACGACGGCCAGATGATGATCGTGGATGCAGGTATGATGTTCCCCGACGAAGACCTGCTGGGCGTAGACATCGCTATCCCTGACCTCAGCTTCATTGAGGAACACAAAGACGAACTCGTCGGTCTCGTCCTCACACACGCCCACGAAGACCATGTCGGAGCCATTCCGTTTTTGCTGCAAGTGGTGAACCTCCCGATATACGCCACCGAATTCACGCTGGGACTGATCGAAAGCAAGCTGCAAGAGTTCGGCCTGCTCGATAAAGTCACAACGCATACGATTCCGCCCCGCAAGCCTTTCCAGCTCGGCCCCTTCGAGATTGATTTCATTCGCGTATCGCATTCGCTGGTTGATTGCGTCGCGTTGGCGATCACTACGCCGGTTGGCGTGGTGATTCACACCGGCGATTTCAAGGTGGACGAGACGCCCGTGATGGGTGACGCGATTGATCTTAAGACGCTGAATGAATATGGCGACAAAGGCGTGTTGGCATTGTTGTCAGATTCGACCAACGTCGAGCGCGAAGGTCGCACCGGGTCTGAGAAATCCGTTATTCCGGCGTTTGAGCAAATCTTTGCTGAAACCAAAGGACGCATGGTCGTGTCTTGTTTTGCGACGAGCATTCATCGCTTGCAAATCGTCTTTGACCTGGCTGCGGAACACGGACGCGCCGTCGCATTGTTGGGACGCAGCATGCTCAAAAACGTAGATGTCGCCAATAAATATGGCTATTTAGACATTGACCCCGGCCAGATGGTGACTCCGCAACAGGCGCGCAAGATGTCGCCCGACGAGGTTGTGCTGCTCGTCACCGGCAGTCAGGGTGAGCCGATGGCGGCGCTCGCTCGCATTTCGGTTGATCAACACCGCGACGTCACGCTGACTGACGGCGACACCGTGGTGCTTTCGGCGCGGCAGATTCCGGGCAATGAAAAAACGATTTCGCGGATGATGAATCACCTGTTCAAACGCGGCGCGCGCGTGATTGATTCGAACATCGCACGCATACACGTATCTGGCCACGGACGCCAGGAAGATTTGAAAATCATGCACGACGCCGTGCGTCCGAAATTCCTGATTCCGATTCACGGCGAGACGCGCCAGCTTTATCGCCACGCCGAAGCCGCGCGGCGTTGGGGAGTGGCGAAAGACAACATAGTGTTGGCAGAAAGCGGCGATGTGATCGCGCTAGACGAATCAAGCGCCGCTATCACCGGCAAAGTCACCGTAGGCCGCACGCTGATTGATGATTCTGGTTCAGGCCGCATTGACGAACTCGTATTGCGTGACCGCAAGCATCTCGCTTATGACGGCATTGTGTTGCCCATCGTGGCGATCAACAAAGCATCGGGCGAAATGGAATCGGGGCCTGAAGTTGTTCAACGCGGCTTGGCTCTGAGCGATGACGGCGAGGCTTTCCTGCATCGCGCGCGTACCGTGGTCGGCAAAACCGTTGAAGCCGCTTCGCACGATGAGCGCGTAGATTGGGCCGTCATCAAAGAAAAGATTCGGCTTGATCTCAAACGCCATATTCAACGTGAGATCGGACGCCGTCCGATGATTATTCCGGTCGTGTTAGAGGTTTGACCTCTCGCACCGGCAATGCTCCAACATTAAACTCGGCGGTCAACGCCATCAATTAGTTGACACCTCAACGGACGCTACATAGACTGCCCAACCAGTGAGCCAAGCTCACCTCACAACTGCCCAACCCCGTACCGGCAATTTAATCTAAGAGTTAAATAACAGCGGCAACCCCATCACAGGCCGCTACATCAGAGACGGCGCTTGCGAACTTTCACGACGCAAGGCTTTCACTTTTCTCTCGTATGACTTTCCTGCTCGCCCAAGCGAGGAAGCCCACAGGTCGTCATTGCGCCTCCGCAATTTAATAAGGTCAGTTCGTCATTCGCTTTGACCTCATGGTGCGCAGGTTGGATGGCTGCTCTTAAGGCAGTCGGTGTTCAAAGCTGATAAAGACTGGTCGGCATAGACGAGGCTTTCTACGGCATAACAAGTTTTAAGGAGTTTTCTACACACAATGCGAACCTCACATTTTTCACTCTCGCAATGGCTGATCTCGCTCGTTGCACTGACGACGTTGACACTGGTAGCCCTGGCGGCTGAACCGGGCATTCCGATGCGTAACGGCAGCGAGACTACGGCGAGCGACCAGCATCCGGCTTCAGTGTTGTTTTTTCCGGTTTACACTTCTAACTCGACGGCTCCGGCCACCGAGAACGCACGCATTAGTATTACCAATACCGGCCCGACTGAAATCGGCATCCATCTTTTCTTCATTGATGGCGCTTCCTGCGCTCCGGCAGATGCGCAACTTTGCCTGACGCCGAATCAGACGACGGCCTTTCTCGCATCGAATTTTGATCCGGGTACGACGGGTTATATCGTGGCAGTGGCGGTGAGTCCGGCTACGGGTTGGCCCGTTTCTCACAACTTCCTGATTGGCGACGAATATGTGAAATTCGCCAGCGGGCATACGGCCAATCTGGGCGCGCAAGGCATTATGGGGCGGGCTGTACCGGCGCTCGACAACACGGCGAGCAATGCGACGCTGCGCTTTGATAGTCTCGAATATGATCGCATGCCCGCCGTCGTGGCGGTGGATAGCTTGCCGAGTCGCGTAGACGGCAACGATACGCTGATTGTCGTCAATCGCGTGTCGGGTAATTTCGCCAACGGCGCCGACCCGATTGGCGTGTTGTTCGGATTGCTTTACAACGATGCCGAGACCAGCGCGAGTTATCAGTTAAATTCGAGCCAATGTCAGTTCCGGTTTAGCTTCTCGAATTCAGTGCCGCGCACGACGCCGCGTTTCACCAACTTTGTGGGAGGCGGTCGTGTGGGTTGGACGAAGATGTACAACACGTCAGGAACGGTTCCGTTGATCGGCGCTTCGATTAATTACAATCCGGCCGCGACGGCTTCTTCGACTTCGTTTGATTCAGGACACAACTTCCATGTGTTGCGGTTGGTTCCCAGCAGCAGCATTGTGATTCCGGTCTTCCCGCCCAATTGCGGACAATAAGATTGGCTGACACACGCAAAAAGCCAAAGGGCGTAACGTATTTCGATACGTTACGCCCTTTGGCTTTTTTTTTGATGGAAAGAAAGTGATGCGATTAGTTGTTCGTAGCGGCGACGGCTTTCGCTGCGGCATCCTGCATGCCATTCGCCACTAAAAAGTTCAGGCCGGATTCTTTCAACACCTGTTGGCCTTCTTCGACGTTGGTTCCTTCAAGCCGCACCACGATGGGGACTTGAACGCCGAGGTTACGTGCAGCTTCGACGACGCCGCGCGCGACCATGTCGCAGCGCACGATGCCGCCGAAAATGTTTACGAGTACGGCTTTCACTGCCGGGTCAGCCAGCAGGATGCGAAAGGCATTTTCTACGCGCGCTTGCGAAGCGCCGCCGCCTACGTCCAAAAAGTTCGCCGGTTCGCCGCCTGCCAGTTTGATGATGTCCATCGTCGCCATTGCCAAGCCTGCGCCGTTCACCATACACGCGATGTTGCCGTCGAGCTTGATGTAATTCAGGTCGAATTTTGAGGCTTCGATTTCGAGCGGCGCTTCTTCGTTGAGGTCGCGCCACGCTTCGTAATCTTTGTGGCGATAAAGCGCGTTATCATCGAATGTCACCTTGGCATCGAGCGCATAAAACTCGCCTTCTTCGGTCAGCAGGAACGGATTGATTTCGAGCATCGAAGCGTCTGACGCTTCATAGGCTTTCGCCAGATTCATCATGAACTTTGCTGCTTTGCCGATGAGTTCAGGTGCAAGACCTAAGCCTATTGCCAGACGCCGCGCTTGAAAGCCCTGAAAGCCGACCGCCGGGTCAATGAATTCTTTCAAAATCTTTTCGGGCGAATGCGCTGCGACTTCCTCAATATCCATGCCGCCCGCCGCCGAAGCCATGAATACGAGCTTTGACGTAGCGCGATCAAGCAACATGCCCAGATAAAATTCCTGTTTGATTTTCAGGCCTTCTTCGATGAGCAGCGTGTTGACGACGCGGCCTTCGGGGCCGGTTTGATGGGTGACGAGCGTCATGCCGAGAATTTGTCCGGCGATGGTTTTCACGTCTTCGGCGGTACGCGCCAATTTGACGCCGCCGCCTTTGCCGCGTCCGCCCGCGTGAATTTGCGCTTTGACGACGACGGGCAAGCCCAGTTGTTCCGCCGCTGCCTGCGCTTCTGCCACGTTGTTGGCAACGACGCCGCGCGGTGTTTTTACGTCATAACGACGCAGCAATTCTTTGCCTTGATACTCGTGAATTTTCATGAAAATGCCTCAATGGAATAGGTTGGAATAGCGTTTCAATAACGGGGCCGGAGTGTAAAAGGCGCGTGCGGCTTTGGCAACCGGAAAGATAATGGGAATGATAATGATTGGCGCGCAAAACTTTTTTGCATCTTTCTGCGTTCTCGTGTCACCTACGAGGCGTATTGGCAATTGTTGAAAGCAGACGAGGACACGAGCGACACACGATGCTAACGATGTTACAGGCGGATTATCCGGTTTCCACCCCGGCATCTATAAAAGACACGATGGCGCACAAATTGTTGCTGCGCGCGCAACGTGGCGAACAGGCTGCCTTCGCTGAATTGGTGCGGTTGCATCAGGCGATGGTGTTCAGTTTGGCGCACCACAGTTTGCGTAATCGCGCCGTCGCCGAAGAACTGGCGCAGGAAGTCTTTTTGCATCTTTATCAAAACCTTGCGGCGCTCGAATCGCCCGACCATGTGAAAAACTGGTTGCGGCGCGTGACATCGCATCGGTGCATTGATTACGTTCGGCGCAATCGGATGCAAACCGTAGACATCGCCGACGTTCCCGAACTCACGGCGTCGCAACGTGGCGGAGATGTGTTGTTGCAACAAACGTTGCGTCGTTATGTGGCTTCGTTACCGGCGACGCCGCGCCTGGTGATGACGTTGCGTTATCAGGAAGACCTCGAACCGACTGAGATTGCTGAGGTGCTGGATATGCCGCTTAATACGGTCAAGAGCCACTTGCGGCGTTCGTTGGCGGTGTTGCGCGAAAAGGTCGCGCGCAATTTATAAAGTGTTATGAACCACGATTTAGAAAAAGAACTTAAACAGGCGCTCCGTCGTCACGAACCGTCTAACGATTTCGCCGAGCGCGTAATGGCGCGAGTCGCTGAACAGTCGCAGCTCGCTTGTGTTGATGCACCACGCGAATCCATTTCTTGGTGGCAACGACGACTGGCTGGATTTTTCGAGATGCCGCAATGGCGTTGGGCGGCAGCCGGTGCGCTGGCTTGTATGTTAATTGCGGTCGGCGCGTATCGTTACCGCGAACACCAACGCATCGAAGCTGAACGCCTCGCGCTTGAGCAAGTGGAAGGCGAACGCGCTAAAGAACAAGTGATCTTCGCGCTGCAAATTGCCAGC
Organism: Acidobacteriota bacterium; assembly: GCA_043718445.1. GTDB lineage: Bacteria > Acidobacteriota > Blastocatellia > RBC074 > RBC074 > JACPYM01. The sequence continues at coordinate 26,078 of JAYSVR010000600.1, forward strand.
GCGAAACTCAATGTCGCGCAACGTAAAGTCCGCGAAAGCAGTGAACGTGGCGCAGAATTGCGGTGAAGTGACAGAAAGAGAAAAAAGAAGAGGCTCTCTTCCGAATCCCTCTTCTCCGCGCAACTCTGCACGAACTCCGCGCAACTCTGCGATTAAACGAACTTTCACCACAGACGAATTCAAAACAATCGAATCAAACAAGGAGCAGCACAATGAAACTCAAATTTATCTTACTCACATTGCTCATTGCCGCGCCCGCTTTTGCACAAGACCCGGCGCGCATTCAGATGGATCATCTCGAACGCCTGTTCCCCAAGGCCGTCGAGACCATTGACGTTAACGTAGATCAATCGCTCATCCGCCTTGCCGCCAAGTTTCTTAAGACCGAAAAGCAGGACGAAGCCGCGATCAGAGAAGTGCTGAACATGGTGCAGGGCGTTTACGTCAAAGGCGTTGAGTTCGAGCAGGACAACGAGTTTTCATCCGACGATGTGCAGCGGGTGCGCGCGCAACTGACTACGCCAGGCTGGTCGCGCATTGTCGGAGTCCGCAGCAAGCACGGCGGCGAGAACGTAGAAGTTTTCCTGATGCACGATAGCGACCTTATCAAAGGTATCGGCGTACTCATTCACGCCGCCAAAAAACTGATGGTCGTCAACATCGTAGGCCCGCTCGACCCCGAAAAGATCAGTCAATTGTCGGGGCGTTTCGGCATTCCTAAACTCGATCTTGATTTCAGCGGAATGTCGAAAACCAAGTAGCAAACGTAGCGCAGGCTTCAGCCTGTGACCCGTTTGGTAGGCTTCAGCCTGCCAGACGCCTTATCTGACAGACTAAAAGTCCATCAGACGTGCAACAGGCTGAAGCCTGCTCCACGTTGCGGAGGAACCATCGCCATGCGTAGCCCATATCGTTTCCGCGTACTGTTCATCATCACGCTGCTGCTGTTACCCACTCCTTTGGTATCGGCGCGCGGCAAAGGTTTCAAAGACGTAGTCAAACACATTGAGAAAAACTATCAGGCGAAAAAGACGCGCGTGCCGATGTTGGGCGTAGCGAACTTTTTCGTGAAGATCATTCGCCCCGCAGGCGTTAAAGGTTTCAAGGTCGCGGTGTTTCAGGATCAGGATTTTTCGCCGTCGAAAGATGCGATTCCGTTTCAGACGGCGATGCGCGAAGCCTACGTTGAAAAGAAAGGCTGGAAGCCGCTCGTGCAAATGAATTCCAAACGCGACGGCGCAAACAACCGCGTATTCATTATGTTCAAAGAGAACAAGAAAGATGTCGAAGTCGCGGTGACTACGTTGGAAGACCGCGAGGCCGCCGTCATCGAAGTCAAATTCAGCCCCGATAAGATGGCGCAGTTTTTAGACAACCCCAAAATCATGGGCATCTCACTGGGCAAGGATATTGGCAAGGGAACCTCAAGCATATTGGGCAACGCAGGCGGCGTAGTGACTGGCAATTCCAACAATGGCAGCGTGGCGTCGGTGTTGCGTCCGAAACGCGAAGCTGAACCGGTGGCTCCTCCTGAAGTGACGATTCTGCCCGATGCCCCTGCCTCAACTGAACACGTAGCAGCAGTGGTTGCGCGTCCGGCTTTGAAGCCGCGCGTTGCCGAGAACGCTGGCGCGCCTGCTGTGAATGCTGCGACTGATGAAACGAAAGCTGAGGTAAACGAAAGCAATTCGATCCGCATTGAGACGCGGCTGGTCAACCTGAACGTCAAAGCCGTTGACCCACAAGGCCAGCCGCTCAATGATCTCAAGCCCGAAGATTTCACGGTTATTGATGACGAGACCAAAGAAGAAATCGCGCACTTCAAACCCGTAACCGCGCCGGTCAATTTGGTAGTGATGCTCGACTTGAGCGGTTCGACCAAAAACAAACGCAAGCCGATGATCGAAGCCGCCAGCCGATTCATTGACGCGCTGCCCGCCAATGATCGAATGGCGGTCGTAGCCTTCACGCGGCGTTATCGCGTGTTGTCGAAACTCACGAGCGACAAGACGGCGCTCAAGGCTTCGCTCGAACGAGTCAAAGGCATTGAAGGGGGGACGGCTTATTACGATTCGATGTGGAAAGCGTTTGATGACTTGGGGCAATTGGCTGACGCGCGCAAAGCCATCGTCGTACTCACCGATGGCGAAGATGAATCATTGATGAACAGTTCGCCGACGACTCATTCGTTTGACGACTTGTTGCAACGCGCTTCAGAAGACGATGTCACGGTTTATCCGATCTATTTCAAAAGCGTTTCAGTGACACGCAATCTCAGTTGGGCGTTCGGCGGCAATATGAATCTGGGCGGAGCTTCAACGGTGACGACGGCGCGCAAACAACTCGAAGCCCTCGCCGAACAAACCGGCGGCGAAATCATCAACGCCCAAAGCGAAGAATCTCTGGCAGGCGCTTATGACAAAGTCGCACGCGAATTGCATTCGCTTTACAGCCTGGCTTATTCGCCCGACCGGGTGAAACACGACGGCTCGTTCCGCAAAATCAGCGTCGAGGTCAAACGCGCAGGCGCGAAGGCCAAAACGCGCAAAGGTTATTTCGACAAGTGATGAAGTTGTTATTCGCATCCATAAAATTTGGAAAATCAGGGCTGTTGGCTTTAGGACTTATCGCGTCTTGTGCGTTCAACCTTTACGCACAAGACGCGCGCATTCCGCTCGAACAACTCGACAAGTTGGCGAACGTGGCGAAAGACACCGTAGAAGTTTCGCTCGATCAAAAGCTGCTCACGATGGCGTCGAAATTCCTCAACGCCAACGACCCTACGCAAGCCAAGATCAAAGAGTTGGTCGCGGGCTTGCAAGGCGTATACGTTCGCGTATTCAGTTTTGACAAGCCGGGCGAATACGCTGCGAGTGATGTCGAACCGATTCGCAACATCGTCAAAGCCACCGGTTGGCAAAAGATCGTCGGCGTGCGCAGCAAGCGCGACGGCGATAACGTAGACGTTCACTTGCGGCTCGTGAACGACAACGGCCATGACAAGATTCAGGGCCTCGTCATCATCGCCGCGCAACCCAAAGAACTCGTCGTCGTCAACATCCTCGGCCCGATTGACCTCGAAAAACTAAGCCAACTGCAAGGCCAGTTCGGCATTCCCAAACTCGATCTCGAAGTTAAGGGCAAAGTGCGTGATTAGTGGCTGGCGGCTAGCCACTAGCCACGCTGCCTCATACAATGCCGCGCATGGCCGATGAAATACTGACCATCGAAACTCCTGAACACGTCGAATTGCAATTCGCGCTGGCCTCGATTGGCAATCGCTTTTTGGCGTGTGCGATTGACCACTTGTTGCAAGTGTTGGCTATCATTGCGGTATCGTTTTTGTTTTTTGGCTTGGGCTTCAAAGTTGAGAAATTCGGTTCGCGCATCGCCAGCGCCGTCCAAGAAGGCAACGTATGGGTAGCGGCGCTATTGATTTTGGCGTCGTTCGTGATTTTTATGGGCTACTTTGTTTTCTTTGAAACACTGTGGAACGGCCAAACGCCGGGCAAGCGTTGGATGAAGTTGCGCGTGATTCAGGAAGACGGGCGTCCGATCAATTTTTTCTCAGCCTTTGCGCGCAACATGCTGCGGTTGGCAGATATGTTGCCACCGCCTTTTTATTCGCTGGGCATCGTTTCGATCTTTGCCAGCGAACGCGCCAAACGCCTCGGCGATTTTCTCGCCAACACCGTCGTCATTAAAGAACGCACCGCCGAAGCGCCGAAGTTCGATGACATTTTTACCGGCGATGTGACAAACGGGGTAATTGACACCGCGTTGCGCCGCATCGCGCCCGCCGTCACCTTTCAAGCCGATGTGCGTTCGGTCACTGAACCCGAAATCGAAATCGTTGAAAATTTTTTGCGCCGTCGCTACGACATTCCCGAACATCCGCGCGCGTGGCTGGCGTGGCGTATTGCGGTGCCGTTGCTTGACCGGCTTCAGCCGAGCTTTGAGGGCGGGTTTAATTACGAAGGCTTTCTGGAAGAGTTGTTGGCACGTTATCGGATAAAGAGATAGCTGTATCGCAACCTGTTAGGTTGCGAAGCCGTGAGGGAGCGATAAATTGAAGCAAGCGCGAGACTCCGCAACCTAACAGGTTGCGATACAAAGCACATTGGTATCGCAACCTGTTAGGTTGCGGAGCAGTGAGGAAGCGATAAATTAAAGAAACTGTGAGACCCCGCAACCTGACAGGTTGCGATACAAGGAAAGGACTACCGTTATGCCGCGTTGGAATTACGAACCTAAAACCAAGCGCCGCTTGCCGCATTGGCAATACCCAGACGCTACGCTTTTCGTAACGTTTCGGTTGGCGGATTCGATTCCCAAGTCCGTCATTCGTCGTTATGCCGCCGCCAAGCAATGGTTAGAAGCCGAGCTCAAGCAGTTGCGACAAAGGGGTGAGGATGATGCAACCCTGCTGCTGATAGACCATCGCATGACGGAGTTTCGCCGCGAGTGGTTGCGTGAGTTCGAAGACCGTTTGCATAGTGAAGAGACTGGCCCGACCTGGTTAAAACAACCAGAGGTCGCCCAACTCGTAGCTGACAGCTTGCACTATCGTGATGGGAAAGAATTTCGATTGGATGCGTATTGCGTGATGGCAAATCACGTTCACACCGTTTTTGCGCCGTACTTCAGCGACGAAGAATGGCAAGCGTATGAAGCAGCGGCTGAACTCCGCGACAACCGCGTGTTATCGAATCTGATGCAGTCGCTGAAAGGTTATACGGCGCGTGAAGCCAACCGATTGTTGGGACGCAGCGGGCAGTTTTGGGAACACGAAAGTTACGATCACATTGTGCGTAACTGGGGGTCTTATGAACGCATTGTGAAATACGTTTTGAATAATCCGGTCAAGGCTGGATTGGTTGAAAGTTGGGAAGCTTGGCCGTGGAGTTATCAGCGAAAAAGCGAAAGCCTCGAGCCAGTGTCGGGTGACGACGAGAGCGTCCGATTGGAAGACCTCGCAACCTGACAGGTTGCGATACGGTCGCGAGCGGTATCGCAACCTGTCAGGTTGCGAAGGCATGGTGCAAAAGCAAATTGGAGAAGACAGACGCTCTTGCTGGCTGAGACTCAATGCAACGGCTTGAATTGTCGCAGAGGCGTCCAACTGAAAGGCTTCGCAACCTGAC
>JAYSVR010000007.1:0-29080 GCA_043718445.1 Acidobacteriota bacterium
TGCGTGACGCCTACGCCTTTGAGGGTTTCGATGACGGCGGTCATGGTTTCTTCTGACCGCGTAGGGTTTTCGCGCGCCGTGCCCAGCACCGAACCGCCCAGCCAGTGAATGCGCGATACGTCATTGATCGCCAACGGGCGCGCGCACGACGGATCGCGCCGCACCAGATGCTTAAAGCCGTCTTGAATGCCTACGACCTCGAAGCCTTCGTTAAGGGCTTTGACCGTCGCCGCCGAAATGACGGCATTGATGCCGGGCGCAGGCCCGCCGCCGACAATGATTGCCAGCTTTTTTCCAGCAGACATGAATTGAGTATCTCCTCTAAAACTACCGGTTGATTTGATTGATGATGAAGTGGTGTCAGGAAGGAAGCCGGATTGTAAGTGAGCCTTTACGGTTCGCCAAACCGCGTGGAGTGCTGCGGCTTGACGCAGCTTTTCGTTCGCCGCGAAGAGCTTTCGGTTCGCCTGTCACTTGCGCGAACTGCTTTCGGTTTTCCTTATTTGTTGACCAACGAAGGCATTCGCCGCGAACTGCTTTCGGTTTCCCTTATTGCGTCGCCAGCGAACGAAAAGCTGCGACGAGTCGCAGCACTCCATACTTCACTTGCCCGCTTGCGCTTTCCACGCTTCGACATATTTCGCCGTCTTCGGATTGGCTTCATTCCATTTCGGCGCGTTGGGATTGTCAGCCATCATCAACAGTGCGAGCGCGATCATCCGGTTGGTTTTGGCGAGGTTCGGATAATTGATTTTGTCCCAGTGGTCGCCGACGCGGTGGTAATCGGGAAAGATGAAGGCGACGCAGAGCGTATGCGCGGGTACGCCTTGATCGGCCAAGGCTTGGTTGTCGCTGCGTCCGAAAAAGGCGTCGCTGTTTTGTTCGTGCTTATAAACTTTGATGCCGGTGAGTTCGCCTGCTTTTTGGAAGATGGGGCCTACGTCGGTGTAATCGAACCCGGTCAGCGTAGCCGTATTCGTCTTGTCGCCTTCTTGATCGTCGGTGCGGCCTACGTGTTCGAGGTTCACATCGGCGACGGTCTTGGCAATGGGGAAGAGCGGATGCTTGCCGTAATAACGCGAACCGACCATGCCCTTCTCTTCGCCGAAGACGCACAGGAAAACGATGCTGCGTTTGGGGCGTTGTTTCAGTTTCGACAAAGCTGAAGCCAGTTCGATGACGGATACCGTACCGCTGCCGTCATCGTTCGCGCCGTTTCTGATGCGGTCTTCATTGCTGTTGTTAGCGTTCGCCGCAGCCATCCCGATGTGATCGTAATGCGCCGTGACCAGCACGTAAGTGTCTTTCAACACCGGATCAGAGCCGCGCAGGATGGCAACTACGTTTCTGAGTTTGACGATTTCGTTGGGCGTAGCCGTGGGACGATTCCGGCTGAGTTGCGACATCGGTACGTCGGCAATTTGGAAGTAAGTTTTTTGCCCCGCCGCATCTTTACTATCTGCCGGACTATCTGCCGGGTCGCCTGCGGGTTCGATGCCTGCGCGCCGGAACTGCGCCGCGATGTATTCCGCCGCCAGCTCAAGGCCGCGCGACGGCGTATCGCGTCCTTCCAGCAAGTCTGACGCGATGAACGACAGGTGGCCTTTCAACGAATCTTCTGAAATCGCATCGAGCGCCATTTGATAACTCGCCGGATAAGCGGGTTTCGCTTTCGCAGTTGCTGCGCGGCGTTTCGTGGGCTTGGCCTTGCGTTGTTGCGAAGTGGCTTGCGTGGTTAGTGCGACGATAAAAATAAACGCGCTAGCCCAGACAGCGTAGCGCGTGACAGATTGAGAACGCATGGTTTTTTGTTCCTTCAGCAAAAGAGTTAGGGCAGGACTTCGTTGACGGCGACTTGTCCGATTTCAACGCCATCCAATATGACGGGAATGGATTCGCCGCGCCGGTAATTTTGCTGTGTTTGATACGTCCAAACGCCGCTGGTTTCGTTCGGCGATGAATAGACTTCGACCTGTTGCGCGACCAGATTGATGATCCAGTATTCGGGAATGCCTGCGCGCGCGTAGATACGTTTTTTCGTGCGCCGATCGCGGGAAAGTGTGGCGTCGGCGACTTCGATAACGATAGGAATATCGGCAGTGCCTGGATGCCGATCAAAAAAATAGCGCGTGTCGCCGCGCACTACAGTCAGGTCGGGTTCCGGTTCGCTGTCAGGCAATGTGATGGGTTCCTGCACTTCGACATAGCAACCGTGGTTGGCGAACAAGCTATCAAGCAGTAAGCGCAAGAGGCGTGTGGTGATGCGATGAGGCGGATTCTTAGGCATTTTGTTAATCAGGAAGCCTTCGAGTAATTCGACGGGCGAGTCTGAATCGAGAATGCCGCGCTCGATCATTTCGTGATATTGCGTCACGCTGAGAGGCATCACTAAATCTTCCGGCACGGCGGCGATGGGACGTTGTAAAGTTGCGGTTGCCATAAACGAAATCGGTTGAGACGTGGCGCAGCCGGTTGGCTGCGCCACACTGAAGTTCAGCTTAAAAACTATCGCAGGCGACATAAGCGTTGATGCACGCCATTTCGCCTTCTTTGGTGGCGGCGTTGAATACGCCGTGTTCCATGCCCAGCACGCCTTTGAAGCCTTTGCTGTGAATGTGCTTGAAGATGTTTTTGTAATTCATCTCGCCCGTCGTTGGTTCCTTGCGTCCGGGGTTGTCGCCGGCCTGGAAGTAAGCGACTTCGTCGTAGGCGAGATCAATGTTCGGGATGATGTTTCCTTCGGTGATTTGCTGGTGATACATATCGTAAAGAATCTTCACCGAAGGGCTGTTGCAAGCGCGGCAAATCGCGTAAGCCTGTGAAATCTTGGTCAGGAAAAGTTTCGGATGGTCTTTGCGCGTATTGAGCGGTTCCATCACCATCACGAGTCCGGCTTTCTCGCAAATTTCAGCACAGCGGCGGAACATATCTACGACGCTGGCGGTCTGGTAATCCCAATCAAGCCGTTCGTCGTGGCAGCCCGGTACGACCGTACACCACTTGGCATTCATGCGTTTGGCGATTTCGACAGCTTCGCGCATCTCTTTCAAGATTGGTTCGCGTTTGTCTTTTTGCCACGTGGTAACGGCAAAGGTCGGATTCTCGAAATCTTTGTTGGCGACAAATACGCCCATCATCATTTGCAAGTCGGCCAACGTCTTGCCGATGAGTTCCTGTTCGGCAGGTGGACGCGTCGGCGCTCCGTTGTCTTCGAGCGCGGTGAAGCCCTGTTCGCGGAAGAATTTCAACTGCGTCACCAAGTCAGGGCCGGTGTGGTGTTTGAACATGCCGAAATGCGGCGCGTAATTCAGTTTGAACGAACGCACTGGCGCACCCGGTGTCGTCACTAAAGGGGCAGCCAACGTGGCGCGATCAGTCACGCTGGTGACGAGCACGGCGCTGGCGGCACTCTGAGCAAGGAATTTTCTTCGATTCATTTGCGGTGTCCTCTCTGGATTGTGTTTTGGTTTTCTGATGGGCGGATGTGTCGCATACGGCGCGGCAAGCATCAATACACGGCATCTATAACGCAGTAGGTGGCAGAAGAAAAGCTGCGTTCGCTTGAGCTGGCTTTGCGATAAGTTGGTTTCACCTGAATGTGCCCGCATTTATCGCGCTATTAAAAATGCTGTCCAGGTCAATTCGCAATTGACAGGTAACTAAGTCGGGTGTATTTTCGCTGCACTTTACTTTCACGTTGTGAATAACACAGCAAATTAGTTACACAATTTTCAAACATCAAGAAAGCGAGTTTCCAAATGTTAGTTTTCGATGCAAACAGTTGGGCCACCAGTGGCAGTTCACCGACGGTTGAGCGCGGTTTGTCAGTTACCTCTCTTCAGCCGAGCCAAATGTCTTTCCTTTCCGGCCTTTCTATTAGCCCTATTTCCAAACGTATTTCCTGTTGTTGCTGTTGTTGTTGTCGCTAGAGCCTGCGACAGGCGTAAGCCCTAATGCTGCGGCATGAGGTTGCTTTGACTTGCCTTTGAGTCGAGCCTTATCGTGTCGGTGTGACAGCAAACAACTACGTCTTTATCACCTAATTTCAAGTTTTATCATTGTCGTCACGTCGGGTGAGTTGGCCTGTCGTTGAGTTATTTATGTTAGTCGCCAAGCTATGGCTGGCTAACCTAAAAGTAACTTGGCGTATTTGGCTGCGCTTCGCTCGGTGTGCGCAATGTGAGGATATTTATTTATGTCGCAAACCGTGAACCCAAAAGAAACAACTAAAGAAACGACGGCCGAACGGCAGAAGCGCGAAAAAGATGGACTCGATGTCTGGGCTGACATCGTCCGTTATGAAACCGCAGGCTTCGCCGCCGTAGACGCCGACGATATGGATCGTTTCAAGTGGTACGGGCTTTATACGCAGCGTCCAGCCGAAGAAGGCTTTTTCATGCTGCGCGCCAAAGTGCCAAACGGCGCGTTGACGAGCGTGCAACTCGATACATTGGGAAGGTTGTCGCAGGAATTCGGACGCGACACGGGCGACATCACGACGCGGCAGGGGATTCAGGTTCATTACATCCGCATCGAAGACGGACGCAACATCATCAACCAACTCGGCGCGGTCGGACTGACTACGCAAGGCGCGTGCGGCGACATCGTACGCAACGTGGTCGGTTGCCCGCTCGCGGGCATTGATGCCGATGAACTGTTTGACGCCGAACCGTTGGCGCAACGCATCAAAGACCGCTTTCTGAATGACAAGGCGTTTTCCAACTTGCCGCGCAAGTTCAAGATTTCGGTGACGGGTTGCCGCCACGCTTGCGCGCAGCACGAAATCAACGACATCGGTTTCGTAGCGATTAAGAACCACGATGGCGAACTCGGTTTCGATCTTTGGGTAGCGGGCGGACTCGGCGCGCGTCCGATGCTCGCCAAGCGACTCGGCGCATTCGTCACCGAAGCCGAAGCCGTCGAGGTAGCGACGACTATCGTCGGCATCTTCCGCGATCACGGCTATCGCAGCGACCGCCGCAAAGCCCGCTTGAAATTTCTGATGGCCGATTGGGGGCCAGTGAAATTCCGTGAGGAACTGGAAAGCCGTTTAGGCCGCAAGCTGACTGACAGCTTCCCGATTGACAGCGCGACGCACGCCGAATTTCAAGCATCCCCGACGAACGAATCCATCCGCGATCACACTGGCGTTACGCCGCAACGCCAGCCGGGCTTGAATGCGGTGGGCGTGGCGACGCTGCGCGGACGCTTTAGCGGTACGCAAATGCGCAAGGTCGCAGCTTTGGCGCAAACGTTCGGACAAGGCCGTGTGCGGCTGACGAACGCGCAAAACTTTTTGATTCTCGACGTGCCGACGGCGAACGTCGCTGAACTCGTGGCCGAACTCGCAGCGAACGATTTGCACGTACACGCTTCGGAATTTCGGCGCGGTACGATCAGTTGCACCGGACGCCAGTTTTGCAAGCTCGCGCACGTCGAAACCAAAGCGCGCGCCGAAGAAGTCATCCGCCATCTCGAAACCACGATCCCTGATTTCAACGATCACCTACGCGTCAGCGTGACCGGATGCACAAACGCCTGCGCGCAATACCAGGTGGCCGAAATCGGTTTGGTCGGCGTGAAAGGGCAGGTCAACGGCGAAGAAACTGAGTTCTTTCAGATTCAACTCGGCGGACATCTGGGCCGCGACGCCGCGCTCGGACGCAAGCTCAATAAGCGCGTACCGGTGGCTGACGCGAAAACCTATCTCGAAAACATCATCAACGTTTATCGCGCGCAGCACGCGCCGGGCGAACGGTTTTATGAATTCGTCGGACGTTATGACGTGAAACAACTCGAATCGCTCGACCAATGGAACAGCCTGCAACCAAACGCGCTGGCACAAGGAGTCGCCCAATGAAAAAACAATTCACCGTGAAAGGCTGGCGCGTCGAACTCGATTGGCAAGGCATGACCCTCACGCCGCCTGAGCAAGTTGCCAAATCAGGCAATAGATACCGTGAAGTGAAACTTGAATCATGGATGCAGGCGGCAGATGTTTTTACGCCGGGCGGGTTGTTGTTCGCACCTGTGCCGGTGAGCAGGCAAAGAGGAAGAGAGACAGAAAGACGACGGATACGCCGTCGTCGCGCTTGAGTCGTATCGCAACCTGTCAGGTTGCGAGGCTTTCGTGATTTTTCAATTTGTAACAAGGCGAAGACTCCGCAACCTGACAGGTTGCGATACGGTTTCGCAATTTATAAGGCAATCAAAAGGAGATTACTGAAATGAGTTTGATCAAGCCGCACGGCGGCAAGTTAGTGAATCGTCAATTAACCGGAGCAGCGCGCGACGCCGCGATTAGGCAAGCCGCAAGCTTGCCGCGTCTCACGCTCAACGCGCGCGCCGAAGCCGATTTGGAATTGTTAGCCAACGGCGCGTTCTCGCCGCTCGAAGGCTTTTTGAATGAAGCTGATTACAAGCGAGTACGCGATGAACGCCGCTTGGCGAATGGTCTGGTGTGGTCAATTCCGGTGACGCTTTCGGTGACTGAAGCAGAACGCAAGACGTTGACGACAGGCCAAGACGTGGCGCTTTACGCGCGCGACAATCGTTTGCTGGCGTTGTTGCACCTCGAAGAAATTTATAGCTACGACAAGCAAGTCGAAGCCGAGCAGGTTTATAAAACCACCGAAGACAAACATCCGGGCGTGGCCGCGCTTTATGCACAAGGCGAGTTTTTGCTTGGTGGCAAGATCAGTCTGGTCAACGAAGTCAGTACGGCGTTTGCGCAATATCGTTTGACGCCGACGCAAACGCGCGAACTGTTTGAGAAAAACAACTGGACGCGCATCGTCGCTTTTCAGACGCGCAACCCGGTGCATCGTGCGCACGAATACATTCAAAAGTGCGCGCTCGAAACCGTAGACGCTTTGTTGCTGCATCCCATCGTCGGCGAAACCAAAGGCGACGACATTCCGGCGGACGTGCGTATCAAAGCGTATGAAGCGATTCTCTCGAATTATTATCCGGCTGCGCGTACGCAACTCGCTGCGCTGCCTGCCGCGATGCGTTATGCCGGGCCGCGCGAAGCCGTCTTTCACGCGCTGATTCGCAAAAATTATGGCTGCTCGCATTTCATCGTTGGACGCGACCACGCGGGCGTAGGCAATTATTACGGCACTTACGACGCGCAAAACGCGCTGCGCGATTTCACGCCGGAAGAACTCGGCATCACGCCGCTGTTTTTCGACAACACGTTTTATTGCAAACGCTGCGACGGGATGGCTTCGCTCAAGACCTGCCCGCACGATGCGGCGGAACACGTCAGCTTGAGCGGCACGCGCGTACGCGAAATGTTGGTGGCGGGCGAAATTCCGCCGATTGAATTTACGCGGCCCGAAGTCGCACAGGTTTTGATTGACGCTTATCGCGTGCAAGCCAAAGCGGCAGCGCACTAATCACTAAATTGGCAGGGCAGGTTGGTAACCTGCCCTACACCACTTCATACAAAAAAGGATTCAAACATCATGGCTCAAAAAGGATTTGTTCTCTGGTTTACGGGATTGTCAGGCGCGGGCAAAACGACGCTCACCGAAGCGTTAGTACCCGTGTTCAAAGCGCGCGGCCTCAAGGTCGAAGTACTCGACGGCGACGAAGTGCGCACCAATCTCAGCAAAGGTCTCGGATTCTCAAAAGAAGACCGCGACACCAACATTCGCCGCATCGGTTACGTTGCGCGACTGCTCGCGCGCAACGGCGTAGCGTCAATCACAGCGGCCATCTCGCCTTACGCTGAAATCCGCGACGAAGTCCGCGCGGCAGTCGAAGCCGAAGGCGTGAAGTTCGTCGAGGTCTATGTGCAGGCTTCTTTGGATACGCTGGTCGCGCGCGATGTGAAGGGCTTGTACAAAAAAGCCATCGCGGGCGAGATCAAGCAATTCACCGGCGTGAGTGATCCTTACGAAGCGCCGCTCAACCCCGAAGTGCAGGTGAGCAGCGACAACCAATCGGTCGAACAAAGCGCTGCGTTGATTGTGGCGAAACTCGAAGCCTTGGGCTTGTTGGCTTCCGCTTCATACGCGGCGAAAGCGTAATGTAAAAACGTAGGGCAGGTTTGAAAGCTGCCCTACACATTATCGGAGAAGACTATGCTCGCAACCGCAACCAGCCTGAAACCTGTAACTCAATACACGGCGGAAAAATGTGCCGCACTCGCTGAACAGTTTGAAGCGCAAAGCGCCGAAGCCTTGTTGGCGTGGGCGGTTGAACGTTTCGCGCCGCGTCTGGTGATGACTTCGAGCTTCGGCCCCGAAGGCATTGTGCTGATTGACCTGCTGTCGCGCATTGCTTCAGACATTCCAGTGATCTATCTCGACACGGGCTTTCATTTCGCCGCGACGACGGCGGTCAAAGACGAGTTGCGCGAACGGTTCAACCTGAACCTCATCGAACAGCGCGCGACCTTGTCGGTCGAACAGCAAGCGGCGCTTTACGGCCCTCAGCTTTATCGTACGCAACCCGACTTGTGCTGCCAGATTCGCAAAGTCGAACCGCTGCGCGAAGCCTTGCATGGTTATGAAGGCTGGCTCGTCGCTTTGCGCCGCGATCAATCGGCTACGCGCGCCAACATCCGCAAAATCGAATGGAACGCCAAACACGGACTGGTCAAAATCAATCCGCTCGCCGATTGGACGCGCAATCAAATCTGGGCTTATCTGCTCGACCACAAATTGCCTTACAACCTCTTGCACGACGAAGGCTACACGAGCATCGGTTGCGAGCCTTGCACACAGCCTACACAAACCGGGCAGCACGAGCGCGACGGACGCTGGGCGGGTTCGGGCAAGAAAGAGTGCGGGCTGCACCTTTGAGTGCGGAGTGCGGAGTGCGGAGTGTCCGAAACGAATTCGCTTCTGACAACCGACAACCGACAACCGACAACCGACAACCGACAACCGACAACCGACAACCGACAACCGACAACCGACAACCGACAACCGACAATTGACACTTCAGAAAAGTCAGGTGTATAAAAAGCACCGTTGTTAGCGGCATCTCCTACAAGAAATTCAGAACACAATCGCGTACTCTCGAAACCCCGACAGAAAACATAGAATCGCCGGATAGAGCGATCAACAAGCAGAGTGCTAATGGCTGGCAGGGATGACATGAAGGCTTTATACGCTGACAAAAAAATGCAGACGAAAGATCGTCTATTCCTCACCGGGCGGGCTGCGCGCAGACGCCCTGTCATCACACACCACCTTCGAGATTCATTCACGCTTTCCTCCATCACATTTTTCGGGGAGTAATCCCTGAAGCGGCAGCACTGTAAGCAGGGCTATGACATCCCCACGTTTATCCCAATTTGTGTTGGTACGCCTGCTGCCTGTCGGCCTCGCCGCTTTGTTGTGCGGTCAGTTCTTTCTCAACACAGCTTGTCGTCGCCAATCTGACATCGCCAAAGAAGCGACGATTACGGTTTACGGTTTCAGTGTCGTGAAAGACGCTATGGAACGCGACATCTTCCCCGCGTTTCAAGCCGATTGGTTGAGCAAGACCAATCAACCGTTGAGTTTCACGTCGTCGTTCGCCGGTTCTGAAATGGTGACGAATCAACTGGTGCAAGGCGTCGAAGCCGATGTCGCACTGCTCGCCATCGAACGCAATGCGCAACGTTTGTTCGACACTAAGACTACGCGCAGTGATTGGCGCAAGTTGCCTTACGGCGGCATCGTCAACCTGACGCCGATCGTGATGTTGGTACGCGATAAAAATCCGAAAGGCATTCGGGATTTTCCCGACTTGGCGAAGCCGGGCGTGAAAGTGATTCTGGCTGACCCTACGTTTTCGGGCGGCGGGCAATGGTCGCTGCTGGCGATCTTCGGTTCAGAGGTTTTGAAAGCGCAGCAACGCACCGGCAACCGCGACGATCAAGAAGGTTGGCAAGCCGCCTGGGACTTGATGCAAAAGATTTGGCGCAACGTAGTCTCGACGCCCGATTCAGCCCGTGCGGCGCGGGCGTTGCTCGAACAAGGCGAAGGCGATGTGCTGGTGACTTACGAAATCGAGGCGTTGCAATTGCTGGATAAAAAGAAACCGTTTCAGATGATCGCGCCGCCTGTGACCGTGATGTGCGAACATCCTGTTGTCTTGCTGGATCGCGGTTTGACGCCCGCGAAATACGCGCTGCTCGAATTGTTCATCCGTTCGCTGTGGGACGAAGCGTCGCAGAAAGCCTGGGTGAAAAATCATTTTCGCTCGGTCAATTTTGAAAAGCTGAACGAAGCGCATCCGCAGTTCGCCAAGTTCACGCGCACCTTTCGCGTGAGCGATTTTGGCGGCTGGGAACACGCTTATCCCGAAATCATCGAGCGCGGTTGGAAGATGCGGGTGCAGCAAAACGCGAAATAAACTTTTCACGGAGGAGTTATGAAAGGAATTCAATTTGTGTCTGACCACAACGGACAAAAAGTTGCGGTGCAGATTGACCTGCGCAAATACGGCGAACTCTGGGAAGACTTTTATGACAGCTTGCTGGCGCAAGTGCGCAAAGACGAACCCAGGGAAAGCCTGGAAGATGTGAAGCAGCGATTGCTCAAGCAAGGAAAGTTGGATGGCTGAGTTCACGATCACTTTTGCCCGATCAGCTCGCAAAGAGTTGGAGGCGTTGGACAAGGCCGTAATCGGTCGCGTCTTCACGAAGATCGAAGCGTTGACCGAAGAGCCGCGTCCTGCCGGATGTAAAAAACTGGTTGGGCAAAATGATTTGTGGCGCATTCGCGTGGGTGATTTTCGAGTGATTTACACGATTGACGATGAAGGAAAAGTCGTTGACGTAGTAGCGATTCGGCATCGTCGAGAGGCATATCAATAAACACTATGGGAACTGCCCGACTTACAACGCAACCGCGCCGCGAGCCTTTCGACATTGGTCGTCCGTTAGGCATTGGTTTCATCGTGACGGCGATGTTGCCGTTGGTGATTTTGCCGCTGGCTTCGATTTTTATTTACAGCCTGAAAGAAGGGCCGGTGCATTTCTGGCAGGCGTTGATGAATCCGGTCGCGTTGTTTTCGTTGCGGCTGACGTTGCTGACGAGTTCGGTGACCACTGTTTGCAACGTGTTGTTCGGCTTGCTCGCGGCTTACGTGATGAGCAAGTACCGCTTTCGCGGCGAATCGGCGCTGATGATTTTGATTAGTTTGCCGACGGCGATTCCTACGGCGGTGGCAGGGTTTGCGCTGTTGTTGCTGTGGGGACGCAACGGCTTGTTGGGGCAGTTTCTTGAACAAACTGACTTTCAGGTGATGTTCACGACGGCGGCGATCATTCTCGCTAACGTATTCGTCACCTTTCCGCTGGCGTTCGGCGTCATCAAGCCTGCGCTGGATAATCTGGATACGAGTTTGGAAGACGCAGCGGCTACGTTAGGCGCGTCGCGCTGGCAGGCGTTTCGCTTTGTCATTCTGCCCAGTTTGCGCGGAGCCATTATTACGGGCGCGTTGCTGACGTTCGCGCGTTCGATTGGCGAATTCGGTTCGACGATTATGGTGAGTGGCAATCTGGCGATGAAAACACAGACCGCGCCGCTTTATATTTACGCGAAATTCAACGACGGCGATGTAGAAGGTGCGAACGCCATCGCCGCCGTGTTAGCGATCATTTCGATCATTGTCTTTTCGCTGATTCTGCTCACGCGGAAGAAGCTGGAGAAATAGTGGCTAGTAGTTAGTGGCGAGTGGCTTGTTGTTTCTTAACTAGCCACTCGCCGCTCAAATAGGAGGTTGTCATGACCAGTGAGATGAAGGTTTCCCTCTTTCCAGAATCTCAACGGCCTGAAGCTCAAGCGCAAACCGCCCGTGCGGCGTTGCGCGTAGAGCATCTGACCAAGTATTTCGGCGAACAACGCATTCTCGACAATATCAGTTTTAGTTTGGCCGAAGGCGAGAGCCTCGTCTTGTTGGGGCCTTCGGGCAGCGGCAAGAGTACTACGTTGCGCATCTTGGCCGGACTCGAAACGCCTGACACGGGCGAGATATTTTTGAACGGACGCCACATCGCGCACCTGCGCGCGCGCGAACGCAACATCGGCGTGATCTTTCAGGATTACGCGCTGTTTCCGCGTATGACGGTGATTGACAACATCGCGTTCGGTTTGAAAATTCGCCGCGTCAAAAAGCGCCTGCGTCTTGCCAAAGCCGAAGAACTGCTGGCGATGGTCGGCCTCAGCGAACACCGCGACAAATATCCGGGACAGCTTTCGGGCGGACAGAAACAGCGCATCGCCATCGCGCGCGCTGTTGCTTACCAACCTGACTTACTTTTATTCGACGAATCGTTCAGTGCGCTCGATCCGCAAACGCGCGTGTCGTTGCGGCGCGAGATTCGTGCGTTGCTGCAACGGCTGCGCATTCCCGCCATTTTCATCACGCACGATCAGGAAGAGGCGATGGAACTCGGCGACCGCATTGCCATTCTCAACGCGGGCAAGCTCGAACAGATCGGTACGCCGCACGAAATTTACAACCATCCGCAAACTGAATTCGTCGCTACCTTTCTCGGCGCGGCCAACGTAGTGCCCGGTCGCTGGCGCGGTCGCGTGATCGAGTTAGACAACGACCGCACCTTGCCCGGCCCAGAAGCCGTCGCGCCCGTGCAAACCACCGACGTCAAAGTCGTATTCCGTCCCGAAGACATCATCCTCGCGCATCCGAGCGTACCCAGTGTGTTAGGCGCTGAAACGCCTCTGTCATTGGGGCGCGGCGAAGTGCAGGAAGTCACTTTCACCGGAGCCGCCGAAACCTTGCTCGTGAAATTATTGCCGCGCGCGACAGCGGGCTTGACGCTGGCGGCGCAGGACGGAAGGGCTACGCAAAACTTTATCGTGAAAGTGACGCGTAGCAAGTGGGACGCCGATAAGTTGCGGCTGCGCGCGGGCGATCAGGTGTTCGTCGGCTTGCGGCACTATCAGATTTTGCGTGGATAGGTATGAAGCTCACTTTCAGTCAATTAGTGGGTTGGTTGAGCAGCGTGTTGCTCGTTGCTGGGCTCGCTTACGCGCAAGACATGCCCAAAGAGGCTGGACGCTTTCGCCAGCCCGATCTGGTCGAACTCATCCAACTCGACGCGACGATCAAGCTCGACATTCGTTATGCCACGGCGAATAACTTCGTCGGCAAGCCGGTGTATCAGGAGGCGCGGGCTTTCTTGCAACGTCCGGCGGCTGAGGCGTTGGCGCGGGCGCAGCGCAAGCTCAAGGCTCAAGGTTACGGCTTACTGATTTTTGATGGCTATCGTCCGTGGGCGATTACGAAACTGTTTTGGGACATCACGCCGCCTGAGAAACACAACTTCGTCGCCAATCCCGCCAAAGGCTCGAAACACAATCGCGGCTGTGCCGTAGACCTTAGCCTTTACGATTTGAAGACGGGCAGGGAAGTCGCAATGCCCGGCGCTTATGACGAGATGACGGAGCGTTCTTATCCGACTTACAAAGGTGGAACAGTTGAACAACGGCAGGCGCGCGACCTGTTGCGCCGCGCGATGGAAGCTGAAGGCTTTCGCGTTGACGATAATGAATGGTGGCATTTCAATTACCGCGACTGGCCGAAGTATCCGATTTTGAATCTCAGCTTCGCGCAACTCGATCAAGCATCTCAATCAAACGGGCGACGTTGAGTGACCGCAACATTAAAGCCAGGAAAACTCATTGCCTGCCTTAGCACCCGATGCTAAGATGCGCCGCGTCGTCAACGAACGGTGCTAAAAAGTTTTCGATAATCCCCAACAATTCAACCAAGGCTTCGAGGCAAATGCTCCCGTGTTTGCCGTGCCGGTTTGCCCAAGTTCGGCATTTGAGGCCTTCGTCCCCGTGACAACACTACACACAGGACGCGCAACAACAGCCCATGCGAGCTAATGTCTTCACTGTCTAAAGGTGAGACTGTTGCGCCCGTCGCTTGCCGTCGCTTGCCGCCGCTTGCTTGAAAGATAATCCGACCTTTTGAAAGTTTTGCCCCCGCTTCTCACAACGGAAGCTCTATCGTCATAACGGCTCGGTGATTTTTAATTCGACTTACTTTGGAGGGAAACACTATGACCCACTTTACCTATTTACGCCTCGCTGCGGCGCTGGCTGTCCTCACACTCTTTTCTACGGTTGCACTGGCGCAACTTCCCGCGCCGGTCAACAGCGTGATGAGCGATATCAAGCCTGGCAGCGTGCTGTTTTTTCCGAAATACACGAGCAATCCTTCGTCGCCTCAATCAGGCGATACGCAAATCAATATCACGAATACGAGCGCCACGACCGGCGTCTCGCTTCACTTGTTTGCCGTGGATGGCAGCACGTGTTCGGTCGCTGACTCGTTCGTCGGCTTGACGCCCAAACAAACCGCCAGCTTTCTGGTGAGCGATTTCGATCCGGGCATCACCGGCTACATGGTTGTGTTGGTGGTGGGGGGCGATGGTCCGTCACAATTCAACTTTCTGATCGGCAGCGAATACGTGCGCGAATCGGATGGCCGCTCGGCGTTCCTGCCCGCTTACTCCGTCGCCCGCATTTCCAATGTTCCTTCGGTGCTGGATGCGAACGGTAACGCGATTTTGGCTTTTAACGGTACTGAATATGAGCGCCTGCCGAACGTGCTGGCGCTGGATAGTTTTAACAGCCAGACGACTGACAGCACGCAGGTGAATATCTTGTCGCCGGGCAACAACTTGATTAACGGCGATTCGCCCGGTAGCAACTCGCTTTTCACGCTGGTCTATGACGACGCCGAACATGATTATTCAACCAATGTGCGTGTCGTTTGTTATAACACCTTCAACCTGTCTTCGCTGCGCGTAATCAATGGGTTGAATTCCGTCGTGCCGACGGGACGCACCGGCTGGGTACGTTTTAGTACGACGAGCCGTCCGATTATGGGCGCGATGTTGAGCCGTGGCCCGGTTTTCACCGGCGGACACAACCTGCACATTTTGGGCGTGATGAATAGCTATTCGATCACCGTACCGAATTTCTAAAGCAGGCCTAAGGCTTGATGGATCGTATAAAAAATGCAACGGGCAGTCGCATCGGTTGGTGCGGCTGCCCGTTGTTTTTTGTATGGGACGGGCTGATGACAAACTGCGCGTGAGGCTGTTACTCTCCGCGCCGTAGTTTTTCACTCATTCACTCATCACAAAACCCTTATGACCGTAGCGCGACGATTCGTTATCTCTGGCCTGGTGCAAGGCGTAGGCTATCGCTATTTCGTTTTGCGGGCCGCCGCACGCCATCAAGTGATGGGTACGGTACGCAACCTGCCTGACGACCGTGTCGAAGTCATTGCCGAAGGCGACCGCGAAGCGATAGATGAATTCAAAAACGAACTCGCCGCCGGGCCGCTGATGGCTGAAGTGAGCGACATAGAAGAAACCGACATCGAAGTCACCGGACGCTTTCGTGACTTTCGTTTAGATCATTAACTTCAAAAGGAATCATTCAATTTTTATGGCAATTGAAGCCACTCTCGAACAAGAACTGAAAAGCCTGATCCGCGAAGTGCCGGACTTTCCCAAGCCGGGCATTCTTTTTTATGACATCACGACGTTGCTGAAAGATGCGACGGGTTTGCAAAAAGTGCTGAACGCGCTGACGACGCCTTACGTCGGGCAAAAGCCCGAGCAAAAAATTGACACGGTGATCGGCGTTGAATCGCGTGGCTTTATTTTCGCGCCTTATCTCGCCACGCAACTGGGCGCAGGCTTCGTGCCGGTGCGCAAGCCGAAGAAGTTGCCTGCTGAAAAGGCGAGCATCAGTTACGCGCTGGAATACGGCACTGATACGCTTGAGATTCATCGTGATGCGGTGCAGCCCGGCCACAACGTAGTGATTGTGGACGACCTGCTTGCCACCGGCGGTACGGCGAAAGCTGTTACCGAGTTGGTCGAACAACTTGGCGGCAAAGTCGTCGGATTGTCGTTTGTGGTTGAGCTTGAGTTTTTGCCCGGACGCGCAAAGCTGGATGGCTATCAAATCAATTCGCTGTTGCGTTACGCCTCATGACCTTGCGTCCTGCCATCTTTCTCGACCGCGACGGCACGCTGAACGAAGAGCGCGGTTACCTCACCGAGTTGTCGCAATTCAGTTTGTATCCTTACGCGGCAGAAGCGGTGCGGCTGATTAACGAAGCTGGTTGGCTGGCAGTCGTCGTCACCAATCAAGCAGGCATTGCGCGCGGTCTGTATCCCGAAAGTTTTTTACACGAGGTGCATGCGACGATGCAGATGCAACTCGAACAGCAAGGCGCGCGACTAGACGGCGCTTATTACTGCCCGCACCTGATGCCGGAACGGTTCGCGCCGGACGAATACGTCAAAGCGCTGGCGAGCTATCGCATCGTGTGTGAATGCCGCAAACCCCAACCGGGCTTGCTCGAACGCGCGGCGCGCGAGTTGGCGATTGATCTCGCGGCGAGTTACATCGTCGGTGATCGTTACGGCGACATCGCGGCTGGTCACGCTGTCGGCGCGCGCGGCGTGCTGTTAGCCACCGGACACGGCACGAATGAACTCGCGCTCCGCCACGAATGGCCGCGTCCGCCGGAATTCACGGCAGCGAATTTGCTCGACGCGGTGAATATTATTTTGCGCTGAAACTTATGACTGAAGTCGTCTTTAAGTTGTTTCTGGTTTTGTTATTGGTCATTGCGAACGGCTTTTTCGTCGCGGTGGAATTCGCGCTGGTCAGCGTGCGGCG
Source organism: Acidobacteriota bacterium (assembly GCA_043718445.1). GTDB lineage: Bacteria > Acidobacteriota > Blastocatellia > RBC074 > RBC074 > JACPYM01. Next base: position 16,686 of record JAYSVR010000007.1, read on the forward strand.
TTCGCGCATTGAGTCACTGGCGGCGAACGGGAAGATGGGAGCGCGTTCGGTGTTGCGTGCGTTAGATCATCTCGACGAGATGCTTTCGGCCAGTCAATTCGGCATCACGATTGCGAGTTTGGCGTTGGGTGCGGTGGGCGAATCCACCCTGGGGCATTTGCTCGAACCGCTGTTCGTGCGCGTCATGCCCGCGAGCGCCGCGCCGTGGATCGCTCATTCCATCGCCATCGCGATCTCGCTTTCGATCATCACTTATTTGCATCTGGTGTTGGGCGAATACGCGCCGAAAGCCTTTGCCATCGAAAAGGCCGAAGCGATTGCGCTGGCGACGGCGCGTTCGATGGAGATTTTTTATAAAACTTTCAAGCCCTTCATCTGGTTCATCAATGTTTCAGGCACCCGTTTTCTCAGGCTGTTCGGCGTCAACTTTCGCCCCGGCCATCACGCGGCTTACACCGAAGACGAGATTCGTTACCTCATCAAAACCAGCCACGAATCAGGCCATTTGCAACGCGAAGAGAAAGACATGATTTATAACGTGTTCGAGTTCTCAGAACTCACCGCGCGGCAAATCATGATTCCGCGCACCGAAGTCACCACGCTCGAAGACACAGCCAGTTTGGAAGAAGTGGTGGATGAGTTTAAGTCTACGGGTTATTCGCGGCTGCCGATTTACCACGAGAGCTTTGATGACATCGTAGGCATTTTGCACGGCAAAGACGTGATGCCTTTTCTGCTCGACAAAAAACTGGCGAATACGTTTGAGTTGGCGAAAGCGATGCGTCCGCCCGCGTTCATTCCCGACACGATGAAACTGGCCGACGTGTTGCAACAGATGAAACGCGACCGCACGCATCTGGCCGTCGTGATTGACGAACATAGCGGCGTCGAAGGCATCTTGACGCTCGAAGATTTGCTGGAAGAACTCGTCGGCGAAATTGAGGACGAACACGACGAGGCGCTGACTGAACAGCTAAACCAGCACGGCGACGGCGTCTTCATAATTGACGGCAGTCTGCCCGTACACGAAGCGAATCGGAAGTTCGATTTGAATCTGCCCGAAGCGAGCGATTACACGACGGTGGCGGGCTTTTTGTTATGGCGCGCGGGACGCATGCTTGCTGCGCAAGACGTGATCGAACATGAAAACCTGCGCTTCACGATTGAATCGGTCGTCCGCCGTCGCGTCGCCCGCGTCAAAATGGAGCGCGTAAAGCCCACCGAAGACGACGAATCGTATTTAACCGTGGTTGATCTCTAAGCGCCTAGCTTCAAGCCCTGCTCAATAAGCCCCGTCAATTTCTAAACGAAAAATGGATTGGTCTCTGTGTGAACGATAAACCCATGAAAGAGCATCCTCTGGTTTCGATTGCTGTCGTGGTCGCGTTGCTGTGCGGCGTGGTGCTGACGAGCATGGGACTCAAGCACCTGAATTTTTTCATGCGGCCCACTCATTTGATGTTTCTGGCCTTGATGGGCGGACTGGTTTGGGTGGGTTGCCGTTGGTTGCGCAAGCCGCCTTTTTGGATTGGTGCGCTGGGGGCCTTTGGTTTGGCGTTAGTGAGTAACGCGGTGTGGCCTTTGATCGTCGTGATTTGGTTTGCCCTTGCCGCTGCGTTGTCGGGGCGCTGGTGTTTGCGCCGGTTAGGCTGGCGCGGCGGACGGATGGACGTATATTTTTTGACCGGGGCCTGTCTTTACGGAACGGTAGTGGGGTGGTTGGCGCATTGGCCGGTCAATTACCCCGCGCTTTATGCGATTGGTTTGGCGTTGCCGCTGTGGTTCGGACGGCGCGTGGCAGCGCATTGGTTGCGACTGGCGTGGCGAAATTGGAGGCAGCCGTCACCGTCGGAAAATCCGATTTCGCACGCGCTGAAACTCGCACTGGCGGCCTTGGCCCTGCTTTATTTCACCGTCGCGCTGATGCCGGAACTAGGCAACGATGCGCTGTGGATGCACTTGTTTATCCCCTCGCAACTCGCCCTGCTGCATAAGTGGAGCTTCGATGTTACCTCTTATGTCTGGGCCACCATTCCGCTGATGGGAGACTGGCTGTTTTCGATTAGTTACATGCTGGCGGGAGAGCGCGCGGCGCGGTTGCACAATGTCGGCCTGGTTTTGCTTTTGACCACGCAGGTCTGGCAATGGGCGCGCTGGGTGGGCAGCAGCCGCACGGGCGCGCGCTGGGCGGCGTGGCTTTTTCTAACTTCGCCGTTGGCGTTTTTGACGACGGTGATGTCGTTTATCGAACCGGCTTGGGCGGTGTTTATCTGTAGCGGTGCGTTGGCCTTGTGTCGAGCTTGTTTCAGTGCCCGGCACCGCGATTCCCAATTGGTGATAGCAGGCCTGCTGTTAGCGGGTGCGCTGGCTGCCAAAGCCGTCACGATGACGATGCTGCCGCCGCTCGCGGTCGTCTTTTTGTGGCGCTGGCGCGCTTGGTGGTCAGGCGCGCGCGCGTGCGCACTCGTGCAAGGCAGCTTGGCGATGATCTTGCTGGGCAGCGTGCCTTACGCCACCGCCTGGTGGAAGACCGGAAATCCGGTCTTCCCGTTTTTCAACAAGGTCTTTCGCTCGCCCTTCTGGTACCCAGAAAATTTTGAAGCCTTCGCTTTCGGGAAAGGCCTCACCTGGGATTTTTTGTATCAGGTCGTATTTCATACCGAGCGATATTCTGAAACTTCGGCGGGCGCGGCGGGTTTTCAATGGTTGCTGTTGTTGCTGCCACTGGCGGTGTTGGTGTTGGTGACACGGCACCAGCGCGGCTTGTTGATTTTGTGGGTGAGCGTTATTTCAGTTTGGCTGGCCTTTCGTTCGACCGCTTATTTGCGGTACGTCTATCCGTCCACGGCTTTGTTGACGGCGTCACTGGGTTGGTTGATGACGTGGAGCGAGCAACAAAGCCGCTGGTTCAAATATGGAGTGGCGGCGTTGGCAATTTTCGTGGCCGCACTCAACCTGCATTTTTTGAATGCGGGGGCACCTTACGGCGATTTCCCCTGGCGTACGTTGTTGAGTGAAACGCACCGTCAGGAATACCAGGCTTTTCGCGCGCCGGTCCGACTGGCGGTCGAGGCGGTCAATCAGTTTAACGTAGGACGCTCGCCGGTGGCCGTATTCGGTGACGACCGCGTCGCCGGGCTGAAGGCGTCGGCGGTGGAAGGCGACTGGACGAATTACACCTTTGAACTCGCGTGGCGTGAGGTCAAGACCGAAGCCGAGGCCGTGCGTTTGTTGCGGGAACGCCAGATCACTTACCTGATCATCAATGACGATTGGCCGCCCATTGCGACTCTGCCGTTCGGCTCGTTGCTGAAAAAGGTTTGCGACACCGTGGGAACGATAGGCCACGTCACGGTGTTGCGGTTGAAGTCGGAACATCGCCGGAGCAACAAGGAGTTGATTCAAAACCCGCAACCCACCAGCGCACAACACTGGCTTTTGCTGGGCGAGGCGCGCTATGACGCGACCGCCGGAGCGTTGATTAGCCACGTGTTGAGTCCGGCGATTCAGGAAGTACCAGTCGTGGCAGGCGAGCTTTACCTGTATTCGTTGGAAGCGCGTTGTCATCAAGCGCCCACACCGATTCGCATGCAAATCAATTGGGCGAATGCGCAGGGCCGTTTCGTCACGGCGGAGGCCAAAACTTTCGACTGTACGCAGGATTGGACGCGCAGCGAATATGAGTTCACGGCTCCGGCGGGAGCCGTGAAAGCCAGCGTTCACGTCATGAGCCACACGACGATTCCCGCAGCGTTCAGGCAAATTTCTTTTCGTTGATCGAGAAAGTTGAACAGCTTTTATGCGTTCTCGCTTCGACCGATGCGATTGCACGGGCGGCGCAGGCGTCGTTGGTTTCATCAGATTATCGTATTGCGTAAGCGAGAGGCGGTTAGGGTTCCAATGTGAGTATCTCGAAGAGCGGTTTGCCTGAGCGTTCGTTGAAGACGTGATGGACTTTCACGTGCAAGCCGGTTTGTTGCGCGGCGGCGTCTAAAGCCTGCCGCGTTTTCGGAAAAAACATCTGCGGCATGGTGTGTGCAACGAATACGTTTTTGCGGTCGCGGATCGCTGCGAGCAAAGCGGGTTGAGGAACCGTGTCATTCATTTGTGCCCAAAACGGTTCGCGCGTGCGTAACTTCCCGCCCGAAAGAAAGATCAGTTGATGACCGATTCCCCAGTCGAGCAATTGAATATCGCGGTCGGCGTAATCGCTTTGCAGCCGGTCTGACAAAGCGTAAATAGCATCGCTCCAGCCTTGCGTGCCGCCGGTTTCGGTCAGCAATTGCTGGTATCCGCTTTGCATTGTCAGGTTCACGAAAACCGATGCGGCAATGACCAACGAACCGAACCACGTCAACAGGCGCGGCTCACGTAAGGCACGCCCCAACACGACGACGAAAAACAATGCGATCATCAATTGCGGAAAGGGATAGATACCAATCCAGTGATGCACCCACACCGGGCGCGGTATCATAAAAATTTGCAGCAGGATCAACAGCGTCATCGTCGGCATGGTCAGCCAGGCCCAGCGCCGCCAGTTCAAACGATATTCAGTGAACGTAAAAATCAACAAACCGATGACGGCGATGATGGTGAGAGTCCAGCCCCAGCCGTATTTTCCCAGCGGCAACTCAGGTAACGGACGCCCTACCCAATAGAGCGTCAAATCGCGTCCCGTCAACATCTGGCTGAGAGTTTCGAGGCGCGCGGGCACTAAAGCCCAGAGGCCGCTTAGGGTGATCTTTTCGCCGGGGAGTTGCGCCATCCGAAAGGTCAGAAAGCCCGTCGTAAAATTGAAAATCCAAAGCGGCAGGCTCGTGAGAAAGCCGATGCCGATGCCGATCATCGCCTTGCGCCAGTCCAGCGGTAAGCGTTCGCGCACTTGCCACCAGCAAGCCCAACCCACTGGAATCGCTGCCACGATGAACCAGAGAAAATTGACCTTATCGAAAAGCCCCAATCCGGCGACACCGCAAGCCAACCAGAACCAGCGATGCCCGAACTGGCGATGATCGCCTGCGCTTTGCCACCAACGCACAAGCGCCCACAGCGTCAACATCCGCAAAAAGAAGGCGAGGGCGACCGGGCCTTGATTTTGCCGCGTGAGCCAGATGAAGCTGGCATCGGTCGCCAGCAACCATAACCCGGCGACCGCAACACTGGCTCCCCACCAGCGTCGCGCCCAGATCGCGGCCAGCCATAATCCGGCGGCGGCGCACAGCAAGTTGAAACCGCGTAACACTTCGACCTTGACGCCGAACAGTTTGAATCCCACAGCGAGCAGCCATGATTCCAACGCTCCCATGTATTCCATGTTCATGATGGGAATCCAACGCCAGCCCAGTTTCATTCTCCAGGTGATGGCGTAATCTCCCTCTAAGACTCCGGTCGCCAGCGGAACGGCGGGCGTGGCCTGCATGGTTTCATCATACTGAATGCCGGGCAGCGTCAATTGTGCCGACGCCAGCCACAGATAGAGCGCGACGCCTGCGAACGTCCCTAACCAAAAGAGAGAGTTTTCCGAACGATTTGACATAGATTTTCGGCGATAAACAGCCATTACCGGTTTGAATTTTTCCTGCCAGATCGAAGGGTTTTCGCCACAAAAACGCACAAAAGCCGCAAGAGAAATTTTCCAGTAACCTTTGTGAATTCTGTGCTTTTTTGTGGCGAAAACCCTTCGATCTGGTAAGAGGGCTTTGCCTTACATTTCACGCTAACGGCGGGCCTGATGAGGCGTCCACGGTTCGCCCCACTTCTCTTCATAAAGTCGGCGGTTCGTTTCAAACAGGGTGCGGTATTCGTCCGCTGGCATTTTTTTGAAGGCTGCGCGTCCGTGGTGATGAATGAAGACATCTTGCGCGCACTGCACTTTCAAGCCTGCCTGCCGAACGCGCCGGGTGTAATCGTCATCCTCGAACATGCCAGTGCCGAAGCGTTCATCAAGTTCGCCAATCAGCGAAAAGGTTGAGCGTCGAAGGGCCACGCAAAACATCGCGAGCATCGGAATGTCCAGCACTTCGTTGTCATGTTCGCGCACGAAACGTCGCGCCCATTGCGGCAGTTCAGCGAGGTTCTGATAGCTCACCTGAACTTTAGCTTCATTGCCGATTTCGTTGGTGACCGGCCCGATCAGTCCCAGCTTTTCATCCGCCGACAGATGGCGAATCAAACCCGATAGCCACCCGCGCGTTATAACGGTGTCGTTGTTGAGCAAGACCAGATATTCGCCGGTCACCTGACGCAACGCCTGATTATTCGCTTTAGCAAAACCCAGATTCTGCTGGTTAAGCATGATCGTCAGGCCCGAATATTTTGGATATTTTTCGGCTAACTCGCGCAACATTTGCGGCGTGCCGTCAGTCGAAGCGTTATCCACAACGAAGACTTCGAAATTAGGCCATTCCGTGCGTTCGTATAAAGCCTTGAGGCAATCGCGGTTCAACTCGCGATTGTGATAAGTCACGATCACGACCGAGGCTTGGGGGAAGCACGCGCGCGCCGTCGGTAACAACTCATCGCAGCGCGCCTGCCACGTATGCGCTCGCGCAAAAGTCCGACGACGGGCCGCTGATTGCGGCGTGTTGTCAGCCAGAGCCGTTTCGATTTCCCGCACGAATTCATCCACCGTGCTGGCGAGTTGAATCAGAGGCTCGCGCTCATTCCCCCACTCATTTAACGCTACGATTTCGGGCAGCGGCACTGACACCAGCGGCTTACCGGCAGCGAGTATTTCATAGGCTTTGACGGGATTGGTCGCTTCGGTCAACGGCAGGCGTTTGAAGGGAATCAACAACACATCCATGCGCCGCAACCAATCGGGCAAGCTGGCGTAAGGTTGTTCGCCCAGCAATTGAACATTGGGCAAGCGGCTCAATCGTTTAAGGTCAGCCGTCGCCGTCGCGCCCACCAGCAGGAAGTCCCAGTCAGGCCGTCGTTGCGCCAGGTCGGCCATCAAATCGGAATCGAACCAGTCAGCAATCGCGCCGTAATAACCTATTTGTGGACGTTGGGTTGGTGGACGTTGTGCGGGCGTTTTATCTTCGACCTGCGCGAAATGTTCGTAATCGCAAGCGTTGCGAATCAAGCTGACCCGGTCGTTGAAAGGCCGCACCTGCTCCTGCAAATACAACGAAGATACGACTACGTGATCGGCACCTTTGAGCAGGTCTTCTTCAATCTGAAGCATTCGGCTGCGATTGGTGGAAAAGCCCGCGTGAAAGTCCATGCAATCATAAAGCACCGGCCACGCGCACTCTTGGCGCAAAGCCTGGGCCAGCGGCCACCAGAACGGTAGTTGCACCACTGACAATGTTGCTCCCAACCCCAACTCACGGCGCAAGGCATTCAGGGAGCTTTGCAATCTAGCCAATCCGGCTTGGTTTAGCTTACCCGTGTAGGGATTGATCGCTGGCCCACGCAGTGAAACCTCATAGAGGTTCTCTCTTATTTTTTTCAGTTGAAAGGGTTGGCCAGCACCGCGAAAGTGCTGGCTGAGATAAAAGACACGATGGCCTGCCTCGGCCAGACTGGTCATCAATTGTTGCGGGCGCTGAAAGCGAAAATCCCAGTCAATCACCGAAAAGCAAACGACATCGAAACGCGCGCCGGGCAGCGGTTCGGCATCCCAGGCTCCGGCGCGCAAGTGATTTCGCTGGGCTGTTGATTCGCCGAAAGCAGGCAGATAACGACGTTTGGTGCGCCACAACCATTGTTGCGCGCTAAACGGCAAAAACACTTTAACCAGTTTTTTGATGGCAGGCCACAATTTTTTTTTCAGTTGCCCAGGCGATTCCTGCGGTTCCGCTTTTGATGATGACTGCATGACCGTTGCGTTTCCTTAAAAAAACTTCACCTGCCGTGATGTTGTCGGCAATGCTGGTTAGAGCTTCAACTTATCGCGTTGAGCTAACGGTGCGTTAGCTCAATAGACGATTCTTTCTAAAAATAGCCCCGACGGCGGAGCCGTTACGCGCGCCGGGTCGAGCGAGGTTTTGGCTTTGGGGTTTTTCAGCAAGGTTTCAAACTCAGCCACGGTGACTTTGCCGCGTCCGATTTCAGCCAGCGAACCTACGACGCGGCGCACCATCTTCCACAAAAAATGCGAAGCCGTGAGGTGAAATAAAATCAGGTGATCGGCTTGCTCAAAGTTGGCTTCGCTAATAACGACGATGGTGGATTGCCCGTCGCGCTTAGCGTCGTGTTCACAGAACGCGGCGAAATCGTGGCGGCCTACCAGCAAACTCGCGGCTTGATTCATTGCAGCGAGATTCAAACGATCTTTGATCCACCAAACGTGTTTCTTGTTGAACGCCGTTCGTCGCGTAGAAATTTGATAAAGATAGCTGCGGCTCGCCGCATCGTGCCGCGCGTGAAAGCGTTCGCTGGCTTCTTCGACGGCGATCACGTTGATGTCTGAGGGCAAGCGATCATTGAGCGCGTAAACCAATTCTTGCGGACGCGGAAATTGTTTCGGACGCCCTCCGCGCGGCGAGAGACGCAGGTGCGCGACTTGCGCGAGCGCGTGAACGCCGGCATCGGTGCGGCCTGCGCCGCCGAGTTCGATGGCGCGTTGAAAATAATCTTCGGCGGCTTTACGGATTTCGCCCGCAATGGTTTTAGCGTTGGCCTGTTCCTGCCAGCCGCTGTAACGCGTCCCGTCATATTCGAGCGTGAGTTTCCAGGTTTTCATTGGTTAGAGATCAATCAACTGTCTGTTTTGAAATTGAGTTTTAACAGCGCGTCTTCGATTTCCCTTTCCAACGTAGTGCCGCGCGCCGCGCTGCGTTCCTTCTCGTTGAGCAGCATTTTGAATTCCTGATTGGCCACCGCGACATCTTTCAGCAATTCATCGAAATGGATTTGCAATTCATCGGGGCGGCATTTGACGACGATGCCGCGTTCGTCAATGCGCGCGGGCACGAGGCGACGATCTTCGCGTAACCGTCGCGCGCGCCGCACTTGCTCAAAAACGTGAATCCACTCTTCGCTCGGCGGGCCAGAGAGCGTGAAATAAAACGACGCAATCAATTTATAGTCGGTCGTCAACATCGGGCCGGTCTTGCCGCGATTGCAACCCGTGATGGTGATGTCAGCCGCTTCGTGATTTGTCATAGTTACCCCCAGAGTTATCTTCAGATGTCTATGCCGCCATACGATTCGCCCTTGGGTTTGGGTTTAACCAAAATCGCTTTCTCGCGCTCACGTTCGCGCGTGTTGGAGTCGTTGAAATACTTTTGCCATTCCGCCGGAGCGTCAATCGTTTCACCGCCGTGTTGCGTGAGCCGTTGGCGTACCTGACACAGCACCGGCGTATTGATCGCGACGCCTGAAACGATGACCTGGCCTTTGGTGAGTGCGGGCAATTCGTCGAGCAGGCGGCGGCCTGCGCCTTCGACTGATGAAGCAATCGTTTGCTGATCTATCGGATTAACGATGCGCATGATGAATTGCGTCATGCATTGCGAAAGCACGTCTTGATCGAGCTTGCCCGGTCGTTGCGTAATCAAGCCGATGCCGACGCCGAACTTGCGGCCTTCTGACAAAATGGTTTTGAGGATATTGGTCGAAACCACCTGCGCGCCATGCGGAGCGTAACGATGCGCTTCTTCCAATAAGACAAAAACCGGATAGGGAAGCGCTTCTTCGCTGCCCGCGAGCGTGCCGCGCACCGTACCCATCCGCGCTTTGTTCGTGCGGCGCAGCAGCGTACCCACGATGACCTGTTGTTCGGTTTCTTCGATGTCAGACAGTTGCAACACAGTGCATTGGCCGGGCTTGAACATCTCAGGCAGCGGAATGTGTTCGTGGTCAGAGAAGATACGGCTTTGCTCGAAGCGCCGTTTCAGCCGCCACTCCAATCCGTCAATCGTACTCACGTTGCCGCCGCCCGACTTTTCGTCGCCGTATTTCTGTTGCAGCACTTCATCCAGCAAATCGTGAAAGCCCCACTGCCCGTCGCGCTTGGTGTTAAGCAAAGCCTTGTAAGCCTGACTCAGAAACGTCCGCATCTTCTCGGTCATTTCGGGCAGCAGATAAACGATGTCGGCTTCGGTCAGGCTCGACATCCGCACCTTGATGCGGTCGGGCGTGAAGATTTTTATTTCAGGTTGATAGCCAGCGGCTTTGAACTGCGGATGCGCGTGCAAGGCTTGCAGCGTGTGGTATTCGCCGTGCGGGTCTACGATCAAGACGGCGGCGCGGTTGTGCGGCTTGAGCAACTCTTCGATCAGCACGCCTGCCGTGTAGCTTTTGCCCGCGCCCGTGCTGGCTAAAATCGCCAGATGCGTCGAAACCATGTCTTTGACCGAAAGCACTACGGGCACGGCATCGCGTTCGCGCGTGAGCAACGAACCCAGATGCGCGCCGCCCGCTTCGCCTTGCTGTTTGGGCGAAAGCATCGCGGTCAGCATCGCGTTTGAGGCGACAAAAACTTCCTGCCCCGGTGTCGGCGGAATGCGCGGATTGACGAAATCGCCGAACGTCGGTTGAAAATATCCCACCGTAGCCACAGTGATTTCATAAAGCTCCGCGCCCGCGTCGCCCAGTCCGATCAAGCTCGAAACAAGTGCAGGCGGCGTTGCTGGATCAGCCAAAAAGCTGTCGGGCAGATTGCGGACTAACCTGCGCTCAGTGATCGTGCCGACGATTTGCACGCGCGCCGCGTTGTCTTCGGCTTCGTAATGCACGAACTCGCCGATGCGCGTACGTATGTTGTCAGTGGTGATAAAGGTGAACTCGTGCGGGTTTTCGCCGGGGCCTTTGACGGTTCCGATTAGGGTGTTTTGCATAACGTAGCAAATGGTTTTGTAAGTATAGGACGAAGCGAAGGCTACTATATCACGGAAGCGGAACAGTTCTCAGACGAGAGGCGTTTGGCTCAATACGTCAATCACCGCGCGCACATCGCGTATTTCTTCAGCCCTGCAACGGGCTTACCGCGCAGGGCGGTTAGGCCAGTCGTTCACGGCTGGTGAGGTGGCTTCATCAAGGGTCGTAATGGGCATGGAAATATCGGATTGAATTGGTGGATGGTGCAACAGCTTATTGCTTGCCTGCTTTGGCGCGAATCTCTTTGGCGCGCGCTTCCAAACTGGACGCTTCAGTTTCGCGGTTTAGCTTTTTTAAGACATCAGCATAGTTGTCTAGCGCCGTGGCGACATAGGGGTGATCTTTACCAAATGCCTTTTCAAAAATTGTCAGCGCACGTTTTAGCAGCGGCTCCGCCTCAGCATATTTTTCTTGAGCAGAGTAAACCTCAGCCAAATTATTCAGGCTGATTGCCTTATCTGGGTGTTCAGCCTCTAACTCTATCTCGCGGATTGCCAACGCACGTTTATGCAAAGGTTCAGATTCCGCATACCTCTCTTGCGCGTAATAAAGTGACGCAAGGTTTAATAAAATGGCAGCAGTCTTCAGGTGGTACGAGCCAATCCGTTCTTCAGCAATCTTCAGCGCACGTTGGAAGAGGGTTTCAGCTTCCCTATACTTTCCTTGCATGCGATGAAGCTCTGCCAAGTTGTTGAGGCGAATTGCGATGGATGGATGGTCATCGCCGAGTGTCTTCTGAGTGATTGATAAGGCCTGTTGATAGAGCGATTCAGCTTCCGTGTACTTGCCCTGCGCACGATAAAGCCCCGCTAAATTATTGAGATTAATAGCAGTGTTGGGATGGTCAGCGCCGTACGCTTTCTTAGTGATAGCAAGTGCGCGTTGATAGAGAGGCTCGGCCGCCAAGTATTTGCGTTGTGAAAGCATCTCAGTTTTCGCATCTTGGCCTTGCACTAGATAAACTCGTGCCAGGTTGGCGAGACTTGTAACGTTGGCGGGATGGTCAACGCCGTACGCCCTCTCGGTAATAGTACGCGCGCGCATCGAGAGCATCTCAGCTTCCACGTACTTGCCTTGATCAAAATAAAGTCGTGCCAAGTTATTGAGGCTCGTGGCGGTGTTGGGGTCATCACCGAGTGCCTTATCGGTGATATCAAGGGCGTATTCTAAAAGCGGCTCGGCTTCTGAGTACTTGCCTTGCGCACGATAAAGCTCCGCTAGATTGTTGAGGAATGTGGCAGTATCGGGATGGTCAGGGCCAAGCACCTTCACCGAGATAGCGAGGGCGCGTTTGAAGAGTGGCTCGGCTTCTACGTACTTGCCTTGCAAATCGTAAACAGCCGCTAAATTGCTCAGGCTGGTCGCTGTATCTAGGTGTTCAGTGCCAAGCTGCTGCTCTCTAATCGCCAACGCTTGTCGGTGAAGTGTCGCCGCTTCGGCATAAAGCCCGATTTGATAAAGCGCGAGACGGGTGCGATTAAAAGCGGGACTACGCCGGTAGCCCCCGCCAACCGGAGTAGAAGTATGTGAAAATGGCGTCTAGGAGGTACACCATGAAGTTAAGT
>JAYSVR010000061.1:0-2732 GCA_043718445.1 Acidobacteriota bacterium
GCGCGTTTATGTTTCACGTGAAACTAACTATTCGATAGACAGCAGGTAAGATTTATCGCGTTTCGGCAGCGCAAGCCGCGTCAACTGGCGATCATCCCCTAAGTGCAGCCGCACCACGGCTTCCGTTTCAATCGTACCCAAAATCAGCGTCTGCCCCGCCGTAGCGCCAAGTTTCACAATGCGCGGCATCAGCGAGTTCATTCCGTCAATCGCGCGTCCGGTGAGGCAAACCGTAGCGTCGGGCGGTTCCAGATTCTCAATCCGCTGATTTACGACTTTGACCGCAGCCAGTCGAAGCTGAAACGCTGCTTCTTCCAGGAAAATACATTTCTTGCGATTAGCCTCTACGAGTTTTATCCGTAGGAAAGGACATAATATCGCCAAAACGAATCCAGGGATGCCGAGGCCGCTGCCTAAATCCCAAACTTCCTGCGTTGTCGCTGAAAGGTGTTGGCGCAAAAAAGCGGCTTCGAGAATGTGACGTTCGGCGAATTCATCCGGTTCGGTAATCGTGGTCAAAGGGATTTTGGCGTTCCACTTCAACGTCAGTTCGTAATAGCGCGCGAATTGCGCAAGCTCGTCGGCTGAAAAGATTTGACCAGCGAATAATTCGCTGGTCTGTAAAATGGTTTTGAATTTTTCGGTTGGTGTCATTTTTACGCGCTTGCTGCTTTGCGTCCGTGCAACTCGACGTGAATAGTGAGCAGCGAAATCGCTGCGGGAGTGATGCCTGGAATGCGCATCGCTTGCCCGATGGTTTGCGGACGGATGCGGTTAAGGCGTTCGACCATTTCGTTCGACAGTCCAGACATTTGAGCGAATTCCAACGTAGTAGGAATCGTCCGGCTTGCAGCTTTCGCCATCCGCGCGGCGAAATTCTCCTGCGTGTCTAAATAGCCTTCATATTTGAAATCAGTCACGACGGTGACGAGTTCTTCAATCTCAAGGTTTTCGCGTAGCGCATCAGGCAAGAGCGGCAGCAAGCTCTCGGCGGTGAGTTCAGGACGGCGCGCGAGTTGAGTCAACGCCGAAGCCTCAGCCAATGTGACGCCGGTCTGCGCTGAAAATTTAGTGTAGCCCGCCGAGCGCGGCGTGATCGTCGTTTGCCGGAAGAAATCTCTCAGGGCTTTCTTCCGCGCCTCTTTCGCTATGTGCTTTTCGTAACGGTCTTGCTTCAACAATCCGAGTTCAGAGCCTAAGCCGGAGAGCCGCTCGTCGGCGTTATCAATGCGCAGCTTCAGCCGGTTTTCGGCGCGCGAGGTGAACATGCGGTAAGGCTCGTCTACGCCTTGTGTGATGAGGTCGTCAACGAGGATGCCTATGTAACTGTCTTCGCGCCGCATCGTGACCGCTTCTAAACCTTGCGCCGTACGCGCCGCGTTGATGCCCGCGACGATGCCCTGCGCGGCGGCTTCTTCATAACCAGTCGTACCGTTAATCTGCCCCGCGTTGAACAATCCGCGAATGCGCTTGGTTTCAAGCGAAGGCCAAAGTTCCGTTGGGTCAATCATGTCGTACTCAATCGCGTAACCGGGTCGCAGCATCACCGAGTTTTCCAAACCCGGAATCGAATGCACCAACTCGCGCTGCAAGTCGGCGGGCAGGCTGGTCGAAAATCCATTCAGGTAAAGTTCGTAAGTGTTCCGGCCTTCGGGTTCGAGAAAGAGTTGGTGGCGGTCTTTGTCGGGAAACTTGACGACCTTGTCTTCGATGGACGGGCAATAGCGCGGGCCTATGCCTTTGATTTGTCCGCTATACAAAGGCGAACGGTTCAGATTGTCGCGGATGAGTTTGTGTACGCGCTCGCTGGTGTAGCCGATGTGGCACGAAATCTGTGATTGCTTAATGCCCCGCGTCGTGAAAGAAAACGGTGTAGGCGTCTCATCGCCCGGCTGTTCCTCAAACGCGCCGAAATCAATCGTTCGCATGTCCAGCCGTGGCGGCGTACCGGTTTTGAGCCGCGCAATGCGAAAGCCCAGCGCGCGCAAATTCTCAGCCAGCTTGATCGAAGGCAGTTCCCCGTGCCGTCCTGCCGAATAGCGCCGATCACCGACATGTATCAACCCATTGAGGAAGGTGCCGGTCGTGACCACAACAGATTGTGCTTTTAGGTATCGGCCATCCATCAACTCGACACCGACAATTTGGTCATTCTCGACCATCAACTGGATGACTTCACCCTGCCGCAAGAACAGGTTGGGGATGGCTTCGAGTTCGCGGCGCATCTGCTGGCGATAGAGCGCACGGTCAGCTTGTGCGCGCGGAGCCTGAACCGCCGGGCCGCGGCTGCGATTGAGCAGGCGAAATTGTATGCCCGTTTCATCAATCACGCGCCCCATCAATCCGCCCAGCGCATCGAGTTCGCGCACGAGATGGCCTTTGGCGATGCCGCCTATCGCGGGATTGCAGGACATCTGCGCAATCAAATCGAGATTGAAAGTTACGATGGCCGTCTTTGCGCCGAGTTGCGCGGCAGCATGCGCGGCTTCGCAACCCGCGTGGCCTGCGCCAATCACAATGACATCGAATTGTTCGTCGAAATACTGCATGGCGCTCACTTTAGCAGACTTCGGCTTGCGTATCACCAGAGACCACGGGGTCAATTTACTCTCAATCTTTGAGAGAGGCGTTTCTCTTATAGAACCTGTTTGCAGTTTAATGAAAACCGAGATTGAATGGAGAAATGGCTTATACAACGAACATAACCGTCCCGCAATTCGAGTTGATAGACC
>JAYSVR010000601.1:0-3175 GCA_043718445.1 Acidobacteriota bacterium
AGCCACGCGCGCCGCTTGCGAGTCATAACGCGATTTCGCATCGTCAAACGCCTGTTGCGAAATGACCTGATCTTTCAGCAAGCGTTCGGTGCGGTCGAGACTGATTTTGGCGTTTGCCAGATCGGCTTTCTCGCGCGCGAGGTTGGCGTCGGCGACGGCGACTTCTTCGGGACGCGAACCGTTTTGCAATTCGAGCAAACGCGCTTCGAGCGAACTCAAGCGGCCTTGGGCCTGTTGCAACTGCGCGCGATATTCGTCGTCTTCGAGCCGCGCGATAGTCTGGCCTTGCGTGACGCGATCACCTTTCTCGACGCCGATCCACGCGACTTTGCCTACGACTTTCGAGGCCACTTGAATCTTGTGATGCGCCACGATGTAACCCGTCGCACTCAAGACGATACTGCCAGTAGGCGCGCTGCTATTCGTCGTTTTCGTAGCGCGCGCCACTTCGACTTCAAGCGCGGCGTTCATTTTGTTGTATAGAAAACGCGCTGCGCCCAACAGGGCGAACAGCAACACGCCGCCGACAATCCACCACTTGGCCCAGCGGGAAACGCCGGAACCTTGCGCGCTGTTTTTCAGCGACTTGTCTATGCGGAGGCTATTCAGGTCTGGTTGCATATTTTATTGCACGTAGTGACGACTTCAGTCGTCCCAACACGGAACGACTGAAGTCGTCACTACATTTTGATTACGATTGCTTCAACGCCGTCAATATCTCTTTCCGCGCCGCCGCACCCGCCGGAAACAATCCGCCGATGATGCCTAGCACGACGGCGAACGCGATGCCGGTGAGCATAATCCCCGGCGTAATCCGAAAGTTGAACGTGAACTCGCTAAACGTCACAAAGCTGCCAATGCCCGTCGTGAAATCGTTGAGCGGCAGCACCAGCAAACAGCCGATGATGCCGCCCAGCAAACTCAACAACAGGGCTTCGATCAAAAAGCTCAACAGGATGCCCGGTTTCGAAAAGCCCAGCACGCGCAACGTACCGATTTCAGCCGAGCGCCGCGCCACCGCCGCATACATCGTATTCATCGCCGCAAAGCTAGAACCAATTGCCATGATGATCGCTACGAAGGTGCCCAAAAATTGAATCGGCGCGGCGGAACTCATCTGCTCCTGGTAATAAGCCGTTTCCGATTTCGCTTCGACGTTCATGCGGCGGTCTTCTTTCAGGTCGTTCGTCAGCGCCTGCATCGCCACGGCGTCAGTCGCGCGCACGAGAATCGAACTCAACGCCGTCTCGCGGTTTTGATCGGCGGCGAGTTGCGCCAGATCGCAAAACACTTCGCTATTCGCGGCAGAACGTCCGGCGTCCATCACGCCTACGATTTCCCAATCGCCGCGCCCCAGACTGAGTTTCTCGCCGAGCCGCGCTTTCGGGTAACGCTTCGCCAAGCCCTTGCCTACGACTAACTCGCGGCGTCCGGGTTGGAACATGCGGCCTTCGGCAATGCGTATCCCGTCGCGCATGGCAAAGCCCGTTTCAGTCAAGCCGCGCATACTGATGTTGATGCCCGCCGGATTTTCCGGGCTTTCAAGAATGATGATGGTAATCACTTCAAGCGAAACCGCCGGTTCGCCATTGGGCAAACGCGCGATGCCGGGCTTGACCTTAATGGTCTGAAACTGTTCCTGCGTCACGTTGGAATTCAGCTCCGCCGTAGCTCCCTTGCGCATCACCAGCAAATTCAGCGGATGACCCGTCGCCGCCAGCGAACTGCGCAGCCCTTCGACCATTGCCATAATACTGAGTAGCACGGCCACGGTTAGGGCGATGCCCAGCGCCGTCATCAGCGTGGTCGCGCGGCGTGCGAATAAGTTGCGAATGTTGTAGGAAAGCGGAATTTTCATAATGCTGGTGACTCCTGCTTACTTGATGCCTTTGAATTGTTCGAAACTCTGGCCGCTTGCCAGAAAGATCAACGACCCGATGAACAGCCCGATATTGACGACGACCGCCAGACTGACAATCGCCCAACCCACCACTTGGCGGGAATGCAGTTGATACCCGATGTTGAAGAAAGCCGGCGCGGCAAGCGGCAGGTTGTGAATCCCCAACGCCAGCAGCGTAAGCGCCAACCAACCGTTGAGCGCCAGCGTCATCCGCCCGTGATTATTGTCGGAGGCGAGCAACGTCCGCGTGTGATAAATGAGCCACCAGGAGGGCGCGGCCAAAGCGACGCCGATCAGGTAAAAAACCGGAACCGCTCCTTCCAGCGTTCCCATTGCGAACTTGACGGTCACAGCCAAAAGATGACCAAACGCCATAGTTCCGATGGTCATCCCACAAAACAGATTCATTGCCGCCAACACGCGGCGTCGTACGGGGAAACCTGAATGGCGCTGGTGGTAAAGCAGAATCGCAACGGCCAGTAGGGCAAAACCCATCGAAGCCGTCAGCCATTTGCTTTCGTCCACCATCAGCGCAACGAAGTTGATTGACATAGCCTTGTCCTCTACGTCTATTTCAGTGAGCCTGCCTCATCATTCTTTCACTGCCTTCAGGTGCGATGTCAGTTGCTTTATCGGCTTGACGCGAAACCGAAAATCGCAAAGCGCATTGCCTGCGGCAATAGTTTGAGCGCGGTTGAGCGTCAATCCCCACGCACTCGCCATGCGGTAATCAAGCGTGCAAGCCGCCGCCTGCGTCAGTTCGGGAACGCCCTGATCTTTGAAGTACTTTGCGAGCGGGCAGACGACCACGTCAAAAGCTACCTCATCAGCACGCGCGTAAGTCTTGCGCTGAAACGGTGATGTGAAGATGAGCAGGAACATTAAGTCAAAAACCCACTGAGCGCGCGCCAGCAAGTGACTGCTGCGCAAACGCGAGAGTTGAAACGAAGTCATCGTCATCGGGCCAAAAGCCGCCCAATTGATTTGCTCGATGAGTTGTTTCGCACTGGCTTCCGTCACGCCTTCTGCCAGGGCGGCGCGATAGAGCGCGCAATCCCATTCCATATAACGCAGCATAAGATTCGTGCCGAGCGAATAACGCCGACGCTTCTGCGCGAGGCTTTTCTGCTGTTCTAACGTCTTGCTCCAAATGCGTTCGGCTACCGCTGAAGAAGCCAGTTCCCTTAACGCAGGCAAGGCGCTGCGTCGGAACGCCCGCCCCGGAAAATAGAACAGAACTGAATCGAATATACGCATCTTCACTGCTATTTTTTC
>JAYSVR010000602.1:0-3173 GCA_043718445.1 Acidobacteriota bacterium
TGATTCGATAGGCGCTACCTCAATGCAGCCCTTGCTTACGCGCGGGCTACTGACACTGACAACGTTTAGAACTTTTGCATCAACTCAAAATACAAAAAGTGCCCGAACGGACTTTTACCACCCAACGGATAAATCGCTGACTGGATATTGCCGCCGCGCATGCCGCCGTAATAAAGCGTGACGGCTGTGCGCGCGCTGATCGTGATGTCGGCGCTTGCGTCAATCAGCCAGCCCAGGCTTTGCTGGCTTTGGCTGGGACGGCCTACGAAACCGAAAGTGTTTTTCTGAAAGGCTCCGCCGCCCAGATACCACAAATCGTTTTTGTTGCTCAAGCGCAGGTGATGCGCATCGAAGCGCGCCGCGACTTTCGCGTGCGGCTTGATGCGCAACTGGCCGAACACGTCTTCGTTATTCATCGCGTTGAAATAAGGCGTGCGGGCGTAAATGCGCGGCGTAGGCAGCATTTGAAAGAACGTCGTGTGTTTGCCATCCGTTGCGTTGCCGTCGCCCGTGCTGCGGAAATATCCACCGCGTACCCACGGCTTCACCTTGTCGGCAAACTTGTTGCCGCCAAACGTATAGCCCGCCTCAACCGCAATCGCCGCCGCGCGTTGATCTAAATTGCCGAACGTGCCGAACTGCCCTGCGCCCCAAGCCAGCGTATCCACTTTGCCTTTGCCCGCCTGATAGACGCCGATGTGATGGCCGCCGATGGACGTGATGCGAATGTTTCCCAAATCCGCTGCGCGCAAGACCGCCGTGCGGTTATCGGTTTTCAGCACGCGGCGTCCGTCGTGGTAATGCGTGACGAACGCGCGCCATTCAGTCGTTGCCGTTTTGTATTTTTGAGGACGAGTGAAAGCTGAATACCAAACGTCCAAGTCAAGCTGGCGATTGCCATTGAGTTGAAAAACGCCTTCGGTCGGGCGCGCGCCGAAGAAGGTGAAGTTGCCCGCTTTGAAATTGTGCGCGAATTGCGCGCCATCGAAGCTGCGGCCTACGTGCGTGAAACCGAACGTGCCGATCAACCGTTGCGAAATGTGGTCGCGCTTGATGGTGGCGAGTTGTGCATCAGCAGGTACGACTTCCAATCCGTCATTGAATTCAAAGCGTCCAAGTTTTAAGGAACTCGCCTTATCGCCAAATAATTCTTTGAAACGCACGAAGCCCTGCTTGAAAATCAGCGTCGCGTTTTTGGTTCCGCTGCCTGCGAAATAAGTCGCCCCCAAACCCAATTGGCCTTGCGGCGCGGGCGCGATGGCGTTGTTCGGCAAGCCAAATAAAATTGGCGCTTCGCCTTCGACCAGCCATTCATAGCCTTCTTTGTTTTGCCCGATGCCCAAACGAATTTGCACTGCGCCAAACGTATAAGACGGATCGGCTCGATCAGTCTCGAACCAACCCCAGTTTTCAGCGCGCGCGCGAACGCTGCCCGTGATGGTCAAGCTGCCCAGTTTGATCGGTGCGGTTCCGCTGGGCGAAGGCGTGGGCGATTGTGCCTGTGTCAGCGAGGCGAGGAACAGCAACGCCAACCACGCCAGCGTAACTTTTCTGGCGATGGATAAAACAAGGGACGAATGACGATTCATAAAAGCTCTCCTGCTCACGGCCTGTGTGGAATTTTGCGCTGTGGGTTAAGCAAAATGCCGCAATGATTGTGCAACCTTCCCGCACTCGTCGTTTAACGAATGCAGGAAGGTAGCCAGTTCAATTGTCGTGCCGTGATTTTAGGCTCAGGCTTCGTCGAGAGCCTGACCAAAGGCTTGATTAGCTTGCGGCATTTGCCACGAAAACTTCCAGCCCGCTTGAATTGCCACCAGCACGCGCAGCGCAACCGCCGCGCACAGCGCGATAACCGCCAGCGCGATAAATCCCGTAGCGAATGAGCCGTAAGCCTGTTTCAAACTGCCGAGCAAGGTCGGCAAAAAGAATCCGCCGAGTCCGCCGATGGCACCGACCATGCCGGTGGCGATGCCGATCTCATCGCGGAACCGTTGCGGCACCAATTGAAAGATGGCCCCGTTGCCGATGCCCAAACAGGCCATGCCGAACATCAGCGTTATGGTCATTGGCGTCAGCGCCGGCAAACCAGCCGCGAGGAAATAAGTCAGGCTCACGCCGAATAACACGATTGACAGCAAACGTACGCCGCCCACTTTATCGGCGAGCCAACCGCCGATGGGACGAATGCCGCTGCCGACAAAGGCTACGAGCGCGGTCAGGTAACCCGCGTTGATCGGTGTGACGTGATATTGATCGCGGAAGAACAGCGGCAAAAAACTGCCGAGTCCGACAAAGCCGCCAAAGGTCACGCTGTATAAAAGGCAAAACCACCACAGATCGCCGGTGCGCAAAATTTTCAGATAGCCGCTCAACGATTGCGGTGCGCCACGCCGCGGACTCTCTTTCGCCAACAGCACAAAGGCAATCAGCACCAACACCAGCGGCAACATCGCCAGCGCGAATACGTTGTGCCATCCATACATCGCGGCCAACTGCGGCGCAGCCAGATTGGTGATGATGGTTCCGCTATTGCCCGCCGCCGCGATGCCCATCGCCAAGCCCTGGCGTTCGGGCGGATACCAGCGACTCGCCAACGGCAAGGCCACGGCGAATGAAGCGCCAGCTACGCCCAGCATCAAGCCGACTGACAACAGCACGGGCAGGTTGTCGCCGCCCAGCCAGCCGAGCGCCAACGGCAAAAACAGAAAGACCAGAATGCCTGTGGCTACGCGCTTGCCGCCGATACGGTCGCTCAACAAACCCAACGGTACGCGCAACAACGAACCGCTCAAGATCGGTATGGCGACCAGTAAGCCTTTTTGCGCCGCGTCGAGTTTCAGGCTTTCGGCGATGAAAATGCCCAACGCGCCCAGCAATACCCACAGCATGAAACTCAAATCGAATTGCAAAAAACACGCGAGCAACGTCGGCGTATGCCCATTGAGTTTATCGTCAAGTTTATTCGGTTCGGTCACAGCAGCTTGATCTTTCAAGTTGGTCTCCTCAGAAAAAATTGGGCGTTCAGACACACTTCGACCGTTCCGACGCCATTCGTGAAATCAGATAAAAAAGCAAAAACTGTTTAGCGGGGTTTTAAGCGCGTTGTTGCAATTGCGTTTGCGGGCGTAGGGTAGGTTCTTAACCTGCCCTACCGCTTCAGAAAAGCGGAG
>JAYSVR010000603.1:0-9612 GCA_043718445.1 Acidobacteriota bacterium
AGACTGGGTCGCGGCGGGCGCGCGGCGCACGGCTTATTACTCTTACCTGCGCCCGGGCGCTTATGAGTTCCGCGTCACGGCGGCCAACAGCGACGGCGTATGGCAGGCGAGCAGCGCAATAATGCGCGTCATCGTACGCGCGCCGTTTTATCGAACGTGGTGGTTCACCGGGTTGGTCGCGTTGGGCTTGAGTGGGTTGGCGTGGCTGGCTTATCGCTGGCGCGTGACGCAGCTTGAAAAACAATCTGTCGCGCAGGCCGCCGCGCAGGCCGCCTTTGCGCGCAAACTGATTGCTTCGCAGGAAAGCGAACGCAAACGCATCGCGTCGGAATTGCACGACGGCTTGGCGCAAAACCTGTTGGTGATTCAAAACTACGCGGTGATGGGGCAGGCTGAGCAAACGACTGATGCCGCGCAAACCCGCTTCGCCGACATCTTCACGGGCATCAGGGCGACGGTGCAACAGTCGCTCGACGAAGTGCGCGCGATTGCTTACAACTTGCGTCCGTTGCACCTCGAACGCCTGGGGTTGACGGCCACGTTGAATGCGATGATCGAACAGCTCAGCGAAAGCTCAGGCATCGAAATCAAACACGACATCGCGCCGCTCGACGATCTTTTCACGCCCGAAGCCGCCATGAATCTATTTCGCCTCGTACAGGAATCGCTCAACAATCTGGTGCGGCACTCAAGCGCGCGAACGGCGCGGGTGACGATTGCGCGTCACACGGCGCGCCTTGACGTAAGCATTCACGACGACGGACAGGGCTTCGATGCTGAGGGTGTGACAAACGGCTTGGGGTTGACGGGCTTCACTGAACGCGTGCGATTGTTGGGCGGCACGCATCATATTCAAACGGCACCGGGACAAGGCACGATTGTGACGTTGCAGATTCCGGTGGCGTCAGATTGAGCCAGTACGTCGTGTCCTTTTAGAATGGCAGCGAAAAGTCGAAAGGAGTAAAAGCGAATGCCAGCGAAAGATTTCTATCACGAACACGTCAAAACCGCGCTCATCAACGACGGCTGGGAAATTACCGATGATCCGCTGAAACTCAAGTGGAAGAAGCGCCCGATTTACATTGATTTGGGCGCGCAACGGGAAGACTTGTTGGCCGCGCGCAAAGGGGCGCGAAAAATTGCGGTTGAGATCAAGAGTTTCCTCAGCCCTTCGTCGCTGGAAGATTTGTATGACGCGCTCGGTCAGTTCTTTCTTTACGACACAGCGTTAGCTCAATCGGAGCCGGAGCGCACGCTTTATCTCGCCGTTCGTGAATCGGTTTATCACAGCCTGTTCACTGGCGAAGAGGGCGAGGCTTTGCGCCAACGCGCGCAAGCCAGGCTGATTGTCTTTCATGACCTAAAACAGGAGATCAAACAATGGATCGAATAACTCAATACCGACAGATCATCCAGAACGTCATCAATGACGTATTGCGCATCACGCCTTCCACCGAGGAAGTGCAATATCAGGCGCTGTTTGATCGGGCGCATGATCGCTATGCCATGATCGCCGTCGGCTGGGAACTGCCCGCGCGCATTCTCGACGTTGTCATTCTGCTCGAAATCATCAACGGGAAAATCTGGCTGCAAGCCGACAACACCGATCTTGCCATTGCACGCGATCTCGAACGCGCAGGCATCGGCAAAAACGAAATTGTCTTAGGCATTCATCCGCCGCACGTCAGGCCGCACACCGAATACGCCGCCGCTTGAGAGGAGTGACATCTTTGAGAACCGAACCCATCACCATTTTAATCGCTGACGATCATCCGATTTATCGGCAGGGCTTGCGCCAGATCATCACGGCGGACAGTGCGCTGCACGTCGTCGCCGAAGCCGATGACGGTGCGGCGGCGTTGACGCAACTACGCAAATTCAAACCGCGCATCGCCGTGCTGGATGTCGAGATGCCGCATAAAGACGGCTTCGCACTCGCGCGCGAGTTACAGGCGCAGGCGTTGCCCATCGAGTTGATCTTCCTGACAATGTACCGCGATGAACAGTTTTTTAACGCCGCGCTCGACCTCGGCATCAAGGGCTATCTGGTCAAAGACAGCGCGCCGACCGAAGTCATTCGCGCCATCAAAGCCGTCGCGGCGGGCGAGAGTTTTTACAGCCAATCGTTGACGAAGCTCTTGCACAAACGGGCTTCGCGCCTGAGCGAACTGCTGACACTCGCGCCGGGACTCAGCTTGCTGACCGCTGCCGAGCGCCGCGTACTCAAACACGTCGCCGAAGGTATGACGAGCAAACAAATCGCCGATGAACTCGGCATCAGCGCCCGCACCGTCGAACACCATCGCGCCCACATCGCCAACAAACTCGACCTCAAAGGCGGCAACGCGCTGCTGCAATTCGCGCTCAAGCATCAAGCGCAGTTGTGAGTTGTCAGTGTTCGGCCTACGTAGTTTTTACCTACGGAAAATAGGTAGCCTCACCGATGTATGCGCTTACAGCTTTCGCCATAATCCCTAATGCCCACGAAGCACGAATGCCCGCATCCCAATGGCATTCGCCTGAACCGCAACCGAGACATCTCAACTGACTGGCATCCTCGCCTTTCTCATTCTCGGTGGCTCAAGTTTTCATAAAAGGTTTAACGCAGTGAACGGATGTGCGCCGCCCAAGACTTGGCATAAGACAAGGTTGGCGCACGGATAAGGTGAATGGCTATGAAAAGGTGGCAAGTGAGTTGTGGGATAACGATAATGGCTGCGCTTTTGCTCGCAGTATCGGCACTGATGCAACAACGTGTGCTGGCAAGCCGAAACACCATGACAGCGGCGGCGCCAACCGCAGCGGTGACGCGAACGGTGACGAATCTGTATGCCGCTGGCCCTGGCTCATTCAAAGAGGCTTTTCAGCAATCGCAGGGCGGGGATACGGTGATTTTTGCAGAAGGCTTGAACGGCACGATTGATTACGGCGGGCCAATCATCGTTGACGTAAACCTCACGATTCGCGGCCCCAACGTTGGTTCGATCACTTTCACCGGCAATCACACACACCACATCTTTTTTGTCCCTAACCCAACCACGCTTAATCTTGCCAATCTGACACTGGCCAATGGGTATACGAACCACGAGCTTTATGGCGGGTCTGCGATCTTTCTCTGGTACGGCCAAGTCAATGGCAACAATCTCACGATCCGCGACAATCAGGCCGTTGGCAATGGCGGCGGGATATTGAATTATCAGGGCAGGCTCCGACTGACGAATAGTACGCTTTATGGCAACCGAGCTACGGGACCTGGGCGAGGGAACGGAGCCATCTCTACTTTCTCTGCGAGTACGACATTGATTAATTGCACTGTCACAAAAAATCTTTCATCCAGAGGCGTTTTCGGCCCAACAGCGGGCGGGCTGAACGTATTCGATGGCGAACTCGTGTTGCGCAATACCATCGTGGCTGGCAATGCGTTCAGTGATGGCGAGCCGTCAGATATAGTGGGCGGGATTACCTCGCTCGGACATAACATTTTCGGTACGGCGAATGGCGGAGCGGGTTTTCACGCGACTGATTTGATTGGCATCAACCCCCGGCTGGGCTCGTTGGGTATGCACGGCGGCACGACTCCCACTGCGCCTTTGCTCGAAAACAGCCCGGCCCGCGACGCGGGCGACAACGCTGTTTTGAGCGCGCCTGACAGCCTGACCACCGATCAGCGCGGTGCGCCACGCCAAAGTTTTGGCACAGTGGACATCGGCGCATGCGAATGGCGCACGCCGCTCATTATCACCAACCTCAATGACAGCGGGTCGGGATCGTTGCGCCAAGCCATTCAAAACGGCTTTTGGCCCGAGCCGCACGTCTTTGACCCGGCACTGACGGGCGTTATCGCATTCACCAGCGGTCAGTTATTCGTGGGCAGTCAATTCAATCTCAGCGGGCCAGGCGGAGGCAAAATCGCTCTGAGCGGCGAAAACAGTTACCGCCTTTTCGAGATTGCCAGCGGCGTTGACGTGACGATTTCCGGCCTGACCCTCAAAGCCGGGCACCGCAACGCAGAGGTCTTAGGTGATCCGCTCGGTTATGGCGGAGCGATTTATAACCGCGGCAACCTGACGCTGAACGATTGCGTCATCACCAATAACAAGGCGAGAACGGGCGGAGCGATTTACAGCGATGCGGGCTTGCTCACCTGCAACCGCGTGACCGTTGCGAATAACATGGGCACAGACCTAAGCGGCGGCGTACACCTGCAAGGAGGTAGCGCGAGTTTTTCCAATTCCACGATTACCGGAAACAACGGCGGCTTGGTGGGCGGTGGCCTGACCGCTCAGCAAAGCGCGGCCAGCCTGACCAATTGCACGATCTCAGGCAATGTGGGCAACGGGGTTTATCTCACTCAGGCCAGCGCGCAATTGACCAACTGCACCATCACCAATAACGCGGGCGGGGCCTTTGGTGGCGGCGGAATCTTCAACAACAACGGCACACTGAATTTGTTGAATACGCTGGTGGCTGGTAACACAGGGGTCACCCAACCTGACATAAGGGGTGGCGTCAGCTTGGTGCAAGGCCGCAACCTGATTGGCAACGCCTTGGGCGTAACAGGCTTGCTCGCCTCTGACCTGCAAAACATAGATGCGCGGCTAATGCCGCTGGCACATAACGGCGGCACGACCCAAACGCATGCGCTGGCAAGCGACAGCCCAGCCATCAATGCCGGCGTGAATGCCGGTGCGCCCGCCGGCGATCAACGCGGGGTCGCCCGTCCGGTGCAAGGCACGGTGGATATCGGAGCCTTTGAGACGCAAGCTGTTTTTGGCGCAGTGGCTTTGCCGAACGCGCCAATCAATGTTGTTTACGATCAAGTCTTGCCCGTGAGCGGCGGTACAGCTCCGTATCTTTTTTCAGCGACCAGCGGAAGCTGGCCCAACGGCTTAAATTTGACTGCCAACGGTGCGTTGAGCGGTACGCCCACGGCGCTGGGCTCAACCAGCGTGACAGTCAGCATAACTGATTCCAATGGCTTCGTTCGCTTTCAAACCTATACGTTGCGCGTGATTTGTCCGCTGACGATCACGCCGACAGTGCTAGCTGCGGCATGGTTGGGGCAAAGCTATTCACAGGCTTTATCAGCGAACGAAGGCCTACCGCCTTATGGTTTCAGCCTCAGCAGTGGCAGCCTGCCGGGTGGCCTGACCTTCACGACGGCAGGACTGTTGAGCGGTACGCCGACACAACTGGGAACTTTCAATCTGACGTTTCAGGCGGCGGATGCTTTTGGTTGCGCAGGTGCTGCGAATTTCGTGCTGACGGTGAGTTGCCCCACCATCACTGTGACGGTTCCGAGTGTTACGAAAGTGGCAGTCAGCGAGCCTTTCAATCAGAGTTTCACGCAAACAGGCGGCGTAGGAACGATTGCCTATTCCTTGCTAGCGGGTGTGTTGCCCACCGGATTGACCTTGGCGACGAGTGGCGTGTTGAGCGGTACGCCGACGCAACTCGGAACTTTCAACCTGACGATAAAAGCGACGGATGTTCTGGGCTGCACCGGCACGCGCAGTTACGCGCTGACAGTTGCGCCGATCTCACTGGCGATTGAACCGTCTGCGGGTAATGCACTGGGCAGTGTCATTGCCTGGGGAGAGAACGCCTACGGTCAAAGGACTGTACCCGCCGGATTGCCTTCCGTGACGGCGATTGCGTTGGGGAACCTTCACACCGTAGTGGTGAAGCGCGACGGCAGTGTTGTGGCGTGGGGTGATAGTGCAAAAGGCAAGACCAGTGTGCCCGTCGGACTCACAGGTGTGACGGCTGTCGCGGCAGGCAGAAACCACTCCGTCGCCCTGAAAAGCAACGGCAGCGTAGTGGTCTGGGGTGATAACAGTTTGGGTCAGGCAAATATACCCGCAGGCTTAACTGGAGTAACCGCAATCGCTGCGGGTTGGAACCACACGCTGGCCTTGAAAAGCGATGGCAGCTTGGTGGCTTGGGGAGATAACGCGAAAGGGCAAGCCAGCATCCCTGCCGGATTGAAAAACGTGGTTGGCATTGCAGCGGGCAACACACACACCGTCGCTCTGAAAAGCGACGGCAGCGTCATCGCCTGGGGCGATAACGCTTTCGGTCAAACGAGCATTCCCACCGGATTGCCCAGCGTGAAAGCCATCGCGGCGACCGATCGTAACACCGCCGCCCTGAAAAACGATGGCAGTGTCATCGTTTGGGGGGCTAACTACTTTGGTCAAAACAACGTCCCCGCCGGATTGACGGACGTGCAAGCCATTGCCTTGGGGCTGTATTCCGTCATGGCGCTGAAAAACGACGGAAGCATTGTTCAATGGGGAGAATACGGTCAGCGGTTCGTCCCCGCTGGACTGACTGGTGCAACAGCGATAGCGGCTGGGTTTTGGCATTTTATGGCACTGACTGAAGCCCACGCGCACTTTGGCAATCAGCCGGTTGGAGTTACCAGCCCAGCCCAGACCTTCACGATCAGGAACATTAGCCCTGGCTTGCTCACCGTCAGCAGCGTGAGTGTGATTGGTCCACAAGCGGCTGATTTCATCGTCAATACCAGTGGCATGCTCAACAGTTTTCCTGCAAGCGTCAGCACAACGTTCACTGTCAGCTTCAAGCCTGGCGCAGTCGGAGCGCGTAATGCAACGCTGCGCATCGTGAGCAATGACACAGACGAAGGCACTTTCGATATTGCTCTAACCGGCAACGGCTTGAACGCTCCGCCGACTATCACCGCCAGCAGCCTCACGCGCGTGGCAGGTTCGCCTGCTGCCGTCGCGTCCATCGCGCAAGTCAGCGATTCTGAACAAGCCGCGAATACATTGACGGCAACGATCAACAACGGCGCAAACGCCTCCATCAACGGCGTGACGGTTTCTGGGTTGACGATTGATGCGGCGGGACTCGTCACCGCCAACGTAGCCACGGCCTGCAATGCGTCGAACGCTTCCTTCATTCTCAAGGTGACAGACAGTACGGGAGCGAGCGCGAGCGCCACGTTGAACGTGACGGTTACGGCGGCGATACCCGTGAGCCTGGTTCAGCAACCCGTCGCCCGCACTATCAACGCCAATCAATCAGTCAGTTTCAGCGTCACGGCCAACGGCAGCAATCTCAGCTATCAATGGCGGCGCAATGGCATTGTCCTCACCAACGGTTGGAACGTAAGCGGCGCGATTGCGGCCACGCTGACACTCAATCCGGCGCTGGCGACTGACGCGGGTTCTTATGATGTCGTCGTCGCCAATGCTTGCACCACACTCACATCGTCCGCCGCCAGCTTGACGGTGAACGGCACCAGCGCCCCGGTGCTGTTCACCGAATTGCGTTTCTCAGGCCCAGGTGGCGCGAGCGATTGGTACGTCGAGCTTTATAACCAAACCGATGCGCCTTTGAGTACGAATGGCCTCGTGCTGGGCTTCGCCGATGCGACCGGACAACTGGCCGAGAGCGTCACTTTAACGCCTGATCGCACGATTCCGGCCAAAGGGTATTTCCTGATCACAGGCCCGCAGTACAGCCTAGGGATGGCTGCGGCTGCCGATCAATCGCGGCCTCTTTTCGTCGCGCTGCCCAGCCTCGGCGGCGTAGCCCTATTCCGTAACGCGGCGCACCCCGCCAACCGGATTGATTCAGCAGGCGCGCAAGGTTTCGCTCCGGGTGCCGCGTGGCAGTATTTCATCGAAGGGAACGCCTTGCCTGCGCTGACGAACACGTTGCTGGAACATGCTTTGGTGCGCAAGTTCAGCAACACCGGCCTGCCGATAGATACGAACAACAACGCGGCGGATTTTATGCTCGTGGCCCCGACGGCAACGTCCATCAACGGCGTAACGCCGCAGCCCGGCGCGCCGGGGCCTCAAAACAGTACGTCACCCTTAGTGAACAATGCCGGAGTGCCCGTCGCGCTGCTCAATCCTGCGAACAGCGCGAACAGCGCGCCGAATACCTTCGTCGAAAACGTAGCCGTGACGATGGGTACTGCGACTTATCCACGCTCGCTGTATTTGCGGCGGACGTTGACGAACAACACGAGTAAGCCGGTGACGCGGTTGCGCTTTCGCATCACTGAGATCAGCAACGGCGGCGTGAATACGGCAATCTTGCGTGCGTTGAATGCGAGCGACATCACGATCAACGGGCAAACCGTCAGCGGCCTCACGCTCGAAACGATTCCGGCGCAACCGACAGGCGGAGGGTTGAATTCAACCTTGAGTTCAGGCTCGATCACGCTGGCTGCGCCCTTGGCAGCAGGCGCGAAAGTGAACGTGCAATTCCGGCTGGGGATTGTGCAAGGCGGCAGTTATCGCTTTTACGCGAATATCGAAGCAGCGCATTAAACGAAACCGGGCGGGAGGAAGGCTATGCTGGCACTCTTTCATGTCCACGCTTTTGTCGCCCGGTTTAACCGTTAGCGGTCTTCGCATCTGGCAACTTCCTCACGTATCATCCCCGGCCATGAACGCAGCAACCTTAATCGAAGTCACGCGCGGCGCGTTCGTCGAGTCGCGCCATCGCGGACATATCGTCGCCGTTGACCCGTCGGGCCACGTCGTCGCGCAACTCGGCAACCTCAAGACCGTCGCGCCTTACCGTTCTGCCGCGAAACCGTTTCAGGCGATTCCTCTCATCACGAGCGGCGCAGCGCATTACTTTGGTTTCACGGCGCAACAACTCGCCGTCATCAACGGTTCGCATAGCGGCGAAGCCGAACACGTCGCGGTCGTGCAATCCATTCTCGACAAGATCGGACTTTCATCGGACGCGCTGCAATGCGGCGCGCACATGCCTTTCGATGACGTAACGGCCAAACAATTGCGAGCGTCAGGCCAAGCGCCGCACGTATTGCACAACAACTGTTCAGGCAAACACGCGGGAATGCTGGGGCTGGCGACCTATCTCAGGCATCCGATTGAAAACTATCTCGACCCTGAACATCCGATTCAGCGAATGATGCGCGTCACGCTCGCGCGCTTTGCCGACGTAGCCTACAACAACATCGGCGTCGCCGTGGACGGATGCTCCGCGCCCGTGTTCATTACTTCGATCAAAGCGATGGCACGCTCTTACGCGCAACTCGTCAGCGGACAAGCCGAAGATCAAATGATGAATGAAGCCGCTGCGCGCGTGGTCAACAGCTTCATCGAACATCCTGAAATGATCGGCGGCACACGCAATCGGCTCGATACCGATTTGATGCGCGCCGCGCGCGGACAAATCATTTCAAAAGTCGGGGCCGAAGGCGTGCAGTTGCTGGGCGTGCTGCCGTGCGAGCGTTATCCGCACGGCCTCGGCATCGCCATCAAGGTCGAAGACGGCGACATCAAACGCGCGCGCGACCCCGTAGTGATTGAAACGCTGTGCCAACTCGGCGTGATTGACGAGCCGCAATATCGGCAGCTTGAGTCTTACGCGCGCACGACGATTTATAACCACCGAAAGCTCGAAGTCGGAAAAGTACAGGTTTGTTTCATCCTGAAAAGAGCCAGTAACTGACAACTGACAACTGACAACCGGCAACCGGCAACCGACACTATGAACCAAGAAATCCGCCGCCTCTTTCCCGTCACGCAACATTGCACCTATCTCAATCACGCCGCCGTAGCCCCGCTCGCCTTGCCGGTTTATGAAGCAATGCAG
>JAYSVR010000604.1:0-3168 GCA_043718445.1 Acidobacteriota bacterium
CCGCGTGCTGGAACAGTTGCGCGGACATTTCAAACCTGAATTTTTGAATCGCGTTGACGAAGTGATTCTGTTCCGCCAACTGAGCTTCGAGCAGATCAAGCACATCATCGGCATTCAACTCGAAGCGCTGCGCAAGCTGCTGGCTGAACGCAAAGTTACTTTGACGCTCGACGCTTCGGCGGAAGAGTTGCTGGCGCAGGAAGGTTATGACCCCGTGTATGGCGCGCGTCCGTTGAAGCGTGCGATTCAAGGGCTGATTCAAAATCCGCTGGCGATGAAATTGTTGAGCGGTGAAATCAAGCCGGGCGATGTCGTCGTGGTGAAAGGCGATAGCGGAAAGATGGTGTTTGAGGGCGAGGCGGCGAAAGGCGCGGCTGGATAAGACGGAGAGACAGAGAGAATGAGGGACAGAGAGATTTGTGGTCTCTCCGTCTCTCTGTCTCTCATTCTCTCTGTCTCACAACGCAATTGCCTAAGCACACTCACGATGGTAAATTCCGGTTTACTTCCAAACCTGCAAACAAGTGCCAAGCAACAATTTAAGGACGGTATATCGAAAAGGTTATGAGTAATGCGACTGAACAGGCAGCCTATGAATCGCCTGAATTCTCTGTCACAGACAATCGTCGCTTCACCGATGACGGCGAAATTTCCGAAGCGGGAGAGCTGGTCGAGTTGCGCGAACGCCTCGCCATCGCCGAGCGTCGTGCCGAAGATGCCGAACGCGCCTCGCGCGAACATTCCGACAAATTCACCCAAGCCCAGAAAGCACTACAAGCCGAAACCGACGCGCAGCGTCAGCGGTTGAACCGCAACTTCGAGCAAAAATTCGACACGGCCAAAGGCGAAGTCATCGCCAGTTTGCTCGATTCGCTCGACAACATGCGCCGCGCTGTGTGGTCGGCGGATAAAACCGATAACCCCGAAATGGCGGTCAAAGGTTTGCTCGAAGGCGTCAAGGCTACGATGGGTTTGTTTGAATCGCGCATGCGCGAACACGGCCTCGTACCGATGCCCGCCGAAGGGCAGGAGTTCAATCCCGAATTTCACGAAGCGGTCGAAATCGTCGCCGTACCGCCCGAACAAGACAATCACGTCGTCGCCGAGTTTCAACCCGGTTACAAATATGGCGAAAAGTTATTGCGTCCCGCGCGCGTGCGCGTAGGCCGTGCAAGCAGTTAGTTTTTGTATGGCAATCGGTTAGGTTGCCGCTGAAGTTCGCATTCAAAACACTGTGGCAAGCTAACAGCTTGCCATACAACTTTTAGAAGGAAAGAAAACCCGTGCCTAAAGAAATCAAGTTCAAAGAAGAAGCCCGACGCGCCATGCTCGAGGGCGTTAATGTGTTAGCCAATGTCGTGCGCGTTACGCTCGGCCCGCGTGGCCGCAACGTAGTCATTGATAAAAAATATGGCTCGCCGCTCATCACCAAAGACGGCGTGACGGTGGCGAAAGAGATCGAACTCAAAGACAAATACGCCAACGTCGGCGCGCAAATGCTGCGTGAAGTCGCCAGCAAGACGAACGATCTGGCCGGTGACGGTACGACGACTGCGACCGTGTTGGCGCAGGCGATCTTTCGCGAAGGTTTGAAGAACGTTGTCGCGGGCGCGAATCCGATGGATTTGAAACGCGGCATTGACCTCGGCGTGTTGCGTGCGGTCGAAGAACTGCAAAGCATGTCGAAAAAAGTCAAAGGCAAGGCTGATCTTGCCGCCGTCGGAACCGTTGCTGCCAATGGCGACAAGCTCATCGGCGAATTGCTTTCTGAAGCGATGGATGCCGTTGGCAAAGACGGCGTCGTGACGGTCGAAGAAGCCAAGAGCATCGAGACTACGCTTGAGATTGTCGAAGGCATGCAATTCGACCGCGGTTATATCTCGCCGTATTTCGCCACCGATGAAAACCTGACCGCGACGCTCGAAGAACCTTATATTTTGTTCAATGAAAAGAAGATTTCTTCGATGCACGAAATCTTTCCGATCCTGCAAT
The DNA here is from genome assembly GCA_043718445.1 of Acidobacteriota bacterium. GTDB lineage: Bacteria > Acidobacteriota > Blastocatellia > RBC074 > RBC074 > JACPYM01. The sequence continues at coordinate 1,993 of JAYSVR010000604.1, forward strand.
TGGTTGCTGAAAGCGGTCGTCCGTTTCTCATCATTGCCGAAGACGTAGAAGCCGAAGCCCTGTCAACGCTGGTCGTCAACAAGATGCGCGGCATTCTAAAAGTCGCGGCGGTCAAGGCCCCGGCCTTTGGTGATCGCCGCAAAGCGATGCTCGAAGACTTAGCCATTCTGACCGGCGGGCGCGTCATCAGCGAAGACCTCGGCATCAAGCTCGAAACCCTTACGCTGGCTGATCTCGGACAAGCCAAAAAAGTTTTGATTGATAAAGACAACACGACCATCGTCGAAGGCGCAGGCAAGAAAGCTGACCTCGCGGGCCGTGTGGCTGCGATTCGCCGTCAGGTCGAAGACACGACGAGTGATTATGACCGCGAAAAGCTGCAAGAGCGTTTGGCGAAACTCGCGGGCGGCGTCGCCGTCATCAAGATCGGTGCGGCGACCGAGATGGAAATGAAAGAAAAGAAGATGCGTGTCGAAGACGCCTTGCACGCGACCAAAGCCGCTGCGCAAGAAGGCATCGTCCCCGGCGGAGGCGTCGCGTTACTGCGCGCTGCCAAAGTCGTTGGTGCGCTCGAAGCCGAACTCACCGGCGATCAACGCACGGGGCTGCAAATTCTCAAGCGCGCGTTGGAAGAACCCGCGCGCCGCATTGCCGAGAACGCCGGACACGACGGTTCGCTGATCGTCGGCAAGTTGCGTGGGGAAAAGAAAACGGTCGGCTTTAATGCGGCGACGCTCGTGATCGAAGACCTGTTCGAGGCGGGCATCATTGATCCGACCAAAGTCGTACGCACCGCGTTGCAAAATGCGGCTTCGATTGCGGGCTTGATGCTCACGACTGAGGCTACGCTGACCGATTTGCCTGAGCCTGCGATGGCAATGCCGGGCGGCGAAGACCACTAAATAAACAAAGGCGCATCGGTTCGCTTATGAACTTATTTTGCGTGCCGATGCGCCTTTGCTAACCGTTGCTTGACACTGATTTATCGCTTCTGTAGCTTGCCGATTCGTTAGCGCATGCGCAATGCGCACGACTTGAAATTACTTCAGCAGAGACTCTGCTTCACAACGAGGAGTTCGGTTATGGCAGATGACACGACGAAAGAATTATCGGGTGACGATTTGTTACGGGTTTTATACCAGCGCGTAGATCAAATGTTCGTCCAGCAACAGCGGC
>JAYSVR010000605.1:0-9572 GCA_043718445.1 Acidobacteriota bacterium
TTTGACGATTCGCTATTATCTCAGGCTGATTCTAAAGGACTTATCCTGTCAGAAAAATTAGCCCTGCTTTCACTTCAGACTTGTGTAGTGACTAATGGCATGAGCGACCTGAACCTCGGCAGAGCGTCTATTGATCCGAAGGCACGCACCATCAAGGCTCAGGTCGCTCTGCTCCCCGTACCGCCCTTTCTTGCCCTGTCATAAGAAGTTCCTTGAACTCGGCGAGTGTTGCAGAAATATTTTGCTGTAGATGAATTTTCCGGCGCAGCCAGGTCAATTGGTGACGTTTTGGAGTGCTGCGGCTTTGACGCAGCTTTGGCTTTCGCCGCTCAAGCGCGTTGCCAGCCCAGAAGCCCTCGGCTGCGAACGGAAAGCGGCGGCAAGCCGACCGCACTCCACACACTGCCGTAACTCGGAGCCGTGGATTGAAATCCGCAGCTAACGTCAATCATCTTTTTAGGAGAAACAGCTATGCTTCAGCGTAAAACCAAAACTGCGTGGTTATTTCTTTTCGTCAGCTTGTTGAGCGTGTGGGTAACTCAGGAAAAGCTCACCGCTTCAGCTATCGGCCTTTCTTTGTTACCTCAGCCGAAAGCTGCCGATAACTCAGCGAAACAGGATGCACGGGAACTGAAATTCGGCGAGACGCTTAAGGGTGAATTACTGCCTGGGCAAACCTTGGGTTTCGTGGCGAAGCTAACGGCAGGTGATTTCGTATCGTTTGAAATGATTGTGCAAAACAACAAGGAAGAACTACCTGCCGGGCATTACTCGGCTGGCGCTCAATTGACCTTATACGATCCTAAGGGAGTCTTTTACTATCGGGAGTTTCATTCCTCAAAAGAGATTTCGTCAGGTTTCTCGCAGACTTTGAAACGTATAGTGGAAATTGATGGCTACTATCGGCTCGAAGCAACCGCGCGCAAACCGCAAAAAACGCCCAGCCCTTACCAACTGAGAATAACGGCTTTGCGGCGCGCTACTGAATCCGACCATGCCTTGCAGCAAGCGGAAATTGATTGGAAGCGCGCGGAGCATCTCTGCGCAGTCGAACAAAAATTTGATGAGGGTATCAGCCTCAGTGAAACCGCACTCATGGTTTTTCAAAAATTACAGGCACCTGAAGAAGGAGATGTGGGGAATACGGCGATTGCATTGATCGGTTGTTATGAGCGGCGTAATTATCACCGTGACCAACAACGAATTGCGCAATTATGGGAGCTTACCGCGCAGAATCGCGCTACTTTCTGGGGGCCAAACCACATTAACGTGGCGATTATTTATGACCGATTAGTGGATGTACTCGACCCGGCACGCGCGCAAAAATGGTTTCAACGGATGATGGAGATTTTGGTTCAAACAGTTGGAGAAGAGCATGAGTTCGTTGCTGTTGTACTTAACGAATGGGGAAATAGCATTGAGAAACTCGGTGATAAAGCGCGTGCGGCCGAAATGTATGAGCGGTCGGTACGCATGACAGAAAAGGTCAAAGGACCGGAGCATCATTCCATCACTGGTCAACTGACAAGCCTGGGAATTGTACAAGCTGAACGAAAGCAATGGGACGAGGCGGAAGCCAGTTTGTTACGAGTATTGAAAATCTACGAGAACAAAACAAAAGAAGATTTTGTGGAGGGAAATTACGATACCAAAGGTTTTGCATTGCAAGCCTTGGCAGAACTCTATCAAAGCAAACGAGATTACCAGCAAGCTGACGCCTATCAGCAAGAGATGCAGTCCTTTTATCAAACTCACAAATTATCGCACCACCGCGCTCAAGCAATACCTTATCGCCTGAAAGGAAATTTCATGTTGGATCGCGGCCAATATGAAGAAGCCAGACAACAATTTGAAATTGCACAACAGGCATTGCTCAAAACCGGTGAATCGCCAGAGTTAGCGACCTTGTTACGCGACTGGCGGAGATTGAATCTTTTCACTGGTCGAGAAGCTGAGGCCGTAGCTGTACAAAAGCAGGCTGTTGCGATTTCTGAGAACGAACTGAAACAGTCGCTGGCGCAAGGTTCTGAATACGAGATGTTGCAATTGATGACTTTGTATAAAAGCGAAACCGACGAAACGCTGGCCCTACACACAGTGAATGCCCCTGATTCTGTCGAGGCGTTAGAATTGGCCTTCACTATCTGGCTGCAACGCAAAGGCCGCACATTGGATGAAATGAACAAGACGCTGGCGCACATTCGCAATTCTGCCGACCAAGAATCCGCCGCGTTGTTGCAACAACTGATTGACCATTACAGCCAAGTGTCGTTGCTCAAAACGCGCGCACCGGAAGAGAAAGACCTCGCGCCACATCAACAACGTCTCAAACAGCTTCAGCAGGAAACCGAGCAATTAGAAGTTACGCTCAGCCAACGCAACGCGCGCTTTCGCGTACAGGTTCAACCCGTGACTTTGGCTGCCGTACAGCAAGCCTTGCCTGCCGACGCTGCGCTGGTCGAATTCGCGCGGTTCAATCCGAAAGACGTGAAAACGCAGGAGCCGTTGGGCGAGCAATACGTCGCATATATTTTGCTAGCTGATGGCACGTTGCGTTGGACTCCGTTGGGCAAGGCGGAGGAAATCGAAGCCGCCGTGCGGGATTGGCTCGAAGCGTTGGGAAAAGCTCCGACACCTACTTCTGCCGTCACGCTCAGTCGGTTGGCTCGCCGCTTAGACGCGCTGGTCATGCAACCTGTCCGCAAGCAGTTAGGCACGACGCGGCGCGTATTGCTGGCTCCTGATGGCATCCTCAATCTGGTTCCCTTCGCGGCGCTCGTAGACGCAAGCGGGCGCGAGTTGGTACGCGATTATCTGTTCAGTTACCTGACCAGCGGACGCGACCTGTTGCGTTTGCAGGTCAAACACCAAAGCGCCGATGACGTATTGGTTTTTGCCGCGCCTGATTACAACGACGGCAGCGACGTTTCGAATCAGGCAACAGCTCCGTCAATGAAAGACGAACGGCGCGGGCGCGTGAGTCAGTCGCGCAGCGCCGCTGCGTTGGGCAAATGGAAGCCGCTGCAATTCGCCGAAGCCGAGGCCCGCGCTATTCAACAACAACTGCCGCAAGCCAAATTGTATCTGGGCAAGCAGGCGTCAGAGGCTGCGTTAAAACAGGTGCATCGTCCGCGCATTTTGCACGTCGTCACGCACGGCGCGTTTCTCGAAGATCAGCAATGGGAAGCCCAACAGGGCCGCACGGCTGGCGACACTGTTGCGCCGCGCGCGTGGGAAAATCCGTTGCTGCGTTCGTGGCTGGCGCTGGCCGGAGCCAATCAACGCAAGAGCGGTGACGAAGACGGCATCCTGACGGCGTATGAAGCGGCGGCGCTGGATTTGTGGGGTACGAAACTCGTCGTGCTGTCGGCCTGCGAAACCGGCTTGGGCAAGTTGCACAACGGCGAAGGCGTTTACGGCATGCGGCGCGCGTTGGCACTGGCCGGAGCCGAAACGCAACTCACCAGTTTGTGGAAGGTCAGTGACCGCGTTACGCGCAGGCTGATGCAAAGTTATTACGCCAAGCTGGCTGTCGGGGTTGGACGTGCCGAAGCCTTGCGGCAAGTGCAGTTGGAATTACTCAAGAGCAAGGCAAACGCTTCGCCATATTATTGGGCGGCGTTTATTGCGATTGGCGAGTGGGCGAATTTGGAGGGCGTGCGGAAGTAAGCAACGAGGTGCGCGCAATCAGGTTAGGCCGCGAAAAAGGCGGAAGCCTTGCGCCATTTGAACGTGTAGTAATTTTGCAACAACGGGAAATCCTGATTGTCAGAAATGACGGTTAGGTGGTGTTGTTTGGCGCTCACGGCGATGAGAATGTCACGGATGATGCTTTGTTTGTGGGCATGATCGAGTTGAGGGCGGGCGCGCCCCGGATGTTTGCGGCTCAAATCGCTGAGCAAATGGTTGAGAACTTTGCCTGCCTGCCACCAGGCATCGGCATCTGGCACGAGCAGCCGTCCGCGCCTTTCGTAACCGACCCGCAAAGTTTCGTAACCTTTGATGGAAGATTTACCATCAGCACCGGCCAGCAGTTCCTGCAAAACCACCATCGAAAACCAGACGGGCTGCCGACGCCAGGCGAGCAAGGGATAGTTAATTAAAGCCGAGGTATCGAGCAAATAGTCGTGCGGTTTCATCGCGCCTCCGCATAACGCCCCGCTTCTGCATTTTTGGCGACTGTGGCGCAAAACAGCGCGTAAACTTCTTCAAAAGACAATTGCTGTAAGAAGACTTCTTGTTCGGCGGCGGGCAGCTCACTCAAGCGGCGCTCGAATTCACGCACCCTAAGCCATTCGGTTTCACTTGAAGGAGCAGGTTTACGCGGGCGTTTCAGTGGCGTTCCATTGTTTTTTTTCATGATCTTACCTCCAGGCGCGATGATAGCATTCGGCAACGAGAGGGCAAATATATTACAGCGCAGGCTACTGTGGCGCAGTGAGTTGAAAGAGATAACTCACTTCGTCGGGTTGACGGTCTTCGTCGTCAATCGCATTGAGTATAAGTTCATAGTTACCAGGTTTAAGGGTCGAGAGGGTGGCTTCAAATATGGCTGAACAATTGCCGTTACAACGAAACGGTAACCGCGCTGACTTAACGAGAGCTTTTCCGTCGGCGCTGCGCAACGTGGCGCGCAAGCTGTTGGCACGCGGCGCGAAATCAAGATTGATGCGGAGTTTTAGCCGATACACGTTCAAGGGCAGCAGCGCGCTCGGCACTGCTCCAGCAGCGTTGCTACGCGTAGGCGCACTCAATTGCAGCGCCACATAACTTTCATCTAAGCCAGTGCCTGACTGAAAGCGCGGACTAACTTGCGGCACGGGCGAAGGCGCTGGTGGTTGCAACGCCGCGAGTTGTTGTTGCAATTCGCGCTCACGGGCGGCGCGCGCGTTTTGATCGGCACGCAAAGCGATGACTTCAGTGTGCAGCTTTTCCTGTCCGCGCCATAGCCACCACAGCCCTCCCAACAAACTCACCAACAAAGCCGCAGCGGCGGCCAGTTGCCAACGAGGAACCATCACAGGCCGTGTCAGCGAAAAGCGTTGTCGTTGGGGCACTGCCGTTTCAGTCAACACCTGACGCAAGGTTTCGGCAAACGCGATTTCTTCGTGTTGAGCGGGCGTCGTCAATAAATACTTTTCGTAACGCGCGCGTTCGTCGGCGCTGAGTTGGCGGCGCACATAACGGTCAGCTAGCTCTTCGCGCATCTGGGTGACACGCGCAAACAGTTCGTCATCGGCAAAATAACGCGCCTCAAACGCAGCCTGTTCGCCCTCGGCCAGCGCGCCCAGCAAATAACGAATGGTTTCCTGATCGGCAGCCGAATAAGCTGCGCGCACGTGATTCATACCTTTTCCTGACAACGTTTCATGCAGTCCTTGAGCGCGGCGCGCAAGCGGTGAGCGCGCGAACGCAAAGCGATTTCGGTGAGCCGCAAACGCGCCGCCAGTTGGCGACGCTGGCGCACCTGAGTTCCCCAGTCTTCGTGATAATACTCTTCCAACAGGCACTGCTCATCGGACGAAAGCCGTTGCCAGCAACGCCGTAAGCATTTCTCGCGTTTTTCCTGAGCCTGTTTTTCCATCACGTCTCGCTGCGCTGCTCGCGCTCGTCGTGCCTCAAAGTGTAGCGGCACTTCGTCAAAAGGCGCTTGTCTTAAAACAAGTTCGCGGTTGTGATGGAGCAAGTGATTTTTGGCTACGCCCAGGCAATAAGCCATCAGGTCATCGGGTTGCCACGGCGCGTCGCCCAACATTTTATCAGCCATTTTGTCGGCGACGGTTTCCAGCGTAAGCGAAGCCAGTTCCGGCGCGTTGCTGCAATGACGGCGCTCAAACCAAAGCACGAGTTTGGCGTGCAATGACGAGTATTCCCGCCCCGCCGTTTCGCGGTGCGGGTTGAGCTGTTGCAGAAAATTCTCGAAAGCGGATGCCGTCAGCGTGCGATCTTTGCGCATAGCCTGAGAGACGTGTCCCGAAATTTGAGGTGAGTAAAGATGCGACCAAGACATTAACCCTAATACCGCAATACCGCTGATGCTGGCTAAAGCCGGAGCGCGAAAATGGTTTAACACAACACCGCTACGGCTACCAAACCGGCTCAAGGCCGAGCCGTTGTCTGCCAATAACCCGGCAAGCCTTTTTTCGTAGCCAATAAAATCTCTTTGATTGCCAGCCGGTCATTCGCGCTCAAGCGGGCGAAACGCGGCGAAGCATTTTGTCCGTTCAACACATCCCACAATTGCCGATAGACACAAGCCAGCATCTCAGGCGGCAGCGCGTCGAAAGCCGCCGAATAAATCAGAAAGCTGCACGGATAACGAAACATACGTTTGGTGAGATCGAGTTGATAGAGCGAACGTCCTTGCGTGTCGCGCGGACCGCGTTGCGCAAAGGCTTCGGCAAAGCCCGACGTACCGCGCAAGGGTTCTGTGAGTACGGTTTCATCGGCCAGCAGCAAGGCTTCAACCAATGGTTCGCAAGCCGACTTGATGCGTCGTTTCGTTGAAGCCGCCGTCGTCTCGGTGAGTTCGCCGAGGGCTTCGATCATTACGTCACGGTCGTGCAAAGCGCGGCGCGTATCCCAACCGGCACGCGCGATGAGATTCGTCACGCGGGTTTGGTGTTCGATGACCATCAGCGCGGCGATGTCGCTGTAAGGCGTGAGGTATTCGGTCGTGTTAAATCGTTTCTCAAGCGAAGCCACATTGAACGCACGTTCGCTGTCGAGCAGTTCAGGATTGCGCACATCGCGCGCGAAGGCGTTGCCCATATGCCGTTGCGCGCCGTGCGTGCCGGTGACATACCAACCGCCCCAACGTTGGGCGAGCGGGCTGCGATGGTCGCTGATGAATCCGCCCGCGCGAAAGATCGGCTGTCCGTCGGGTTCAGGATAAATCGAACGAATAACCAAACCGGGTAAGCGTTGCGTCGCGGTGTTTTCGTGGCATTGCAAACACGAGTTGTCGCGTAGCACGCGCGGCGTAATCTTCTGATCTTGCGACAGCGTATAAAAGACGACGCCTTGGCGCGGGTCTACGGCAGCAAGTTCGAGCAGTTCGGCGTGCGGGATAAATCCGATGGATACGTGATCGTTGAAATAAATCGCGCGCGGTCGTTGCGGCGAAATCAGTCGCGCCTGAAAACTGGTTTTGCCGAAAGTCAGAATCTGGCTCGTGACAGGAATATCCAACGCGCGCAACAACGCAGGCAGCCAGCCGAATTGTTTGTCATAACCCAGCTTGACCTCTCCGCGCGCGAGGCGTTGTTGCAATTGCCATACGGCATCGGTGACGGGCGCTTGTTCGTATTGAATCGCCGGATGCGCCGTATCACTTTGTTGCGTATGGGCAAAGCGCACACTGAAGCACAGCAGCGCGGCGATGGTAAGAATCCACAATTTGCTACGGCGTAAGAACATTCGTTGAGTAAGATGACCCAGGGTTGCGAACTTTTCCGCGCCTATCGCGTTAAAGGGCGGCGTTAAGAGTGACCGCGTCGCAAGCACTGTTCCATTAGCATCACGTTTTTAACTCGCAAGATGAAACGTATTTCTTAACGCCGCGATTTTCAAACGCTGCGAATCGAAGCATAATCCGCCGCGCAGCCCCAACAACCGTTCTTATGTTTGGCAGGAGAATTTCACTGTGACGCAACACCTCGACCAGATACCTTTTCCCGAACCCGAATTCGTAGACAACCCTGAACCGCGCTGCCCGTGCGTGCTGCTGCTCGACACGTCCGGTTCGATGAAAGAAGAGCGCCAGATCACGCCCGTCGTCGCGCTCTCGCCGATTCAACGCCTGATGCAAGACACGTTGTCGCTCACGCGCAAGGTGCGCCCGATTGACGAACTCAACGCGGGACTCTCGCAATTCCGCACCGAACTGCTCGCCGACGATTTAGCCGTCAAACGCATAGAGCTTTCGCTGGTCACGTTCGGCCCGGTCAAACAGGTGACGGACTTTCAACCGCCCGATTTGTTTCATCCGCCCGCCTTGCGCGCCGAGGGCGACACGCCGATAGGACAGGCCATCGAACGCGCCGTGCAACTGGTCAACGCGCGCAAGACGGCTTACAAACAAAACGGCATTTCTTATTACCGCCCGTGGATTTTTCTGGTGACCGACGGCGAACCGACTGACCAATGGCAGCGCGCCGCCGAACTCGTGCGCCTCGGCGAAACAAACAAGCAATTCGCCTTTTTCGCCATCGGCGTCGAAGGCGCGAAGTTCGACATCCTGCAACAAATTTCGGTACGCCAGCCGTTGCAACTCAAAGGACTTTCGTTCCGCGAAATGTTCCGCTGGCTGTCGGCGAGTTTGAGCGCCGTCTCGCGTTCGCACACCAGCGACGAAATCTCCCTGACCAATCCCGCAACGCCCGACGGCTGGGCCACCTTGTAAGTGCGGAGTGTGGAGTGCGGAATGCGGAGTTATGAATTCTGTATTCCGCACTCCGCACTCCGCACTCAAATGTTTACTTCGACCGGACAAGCCATTCAACTCGGACGCCAGCTCGGCGCGGGCGGCGCAGGGACGGTGTATGAAATCGAAGGCCAGCCGCACCTCGTTGCCAAGCTCTATCATCAAGCTCCGTCGGCAGAAAAACCTCAGGGCAAACCGAAGCGCTGAGTCACGACTCGGCCTCAGGCATAACCGGCAAAGGAATAAAACCAATCGGGGGAAAAGGCGTCAGTAACTTGCCGGAAGTGGCTTGCTGACAATTTTTTTATTCCTTTGCCAACATTCCTTTGCCGTTTCCCCGCTTGGTTGAGCAGTTATAAAAAGCCGGAGCCAATCTTGCGACCGGCTCCGGCTTTCGTTTTGGTAATGCGTTGCTTGCCTAACAAGTCGGCGGGAACACCGGCATCGTCACGCTCGCCGTCGTAGTCAGTGTCAGCTTGTGCAGGTTGTGTCCTTGATTGAACGCGCCGGCATTCGATGCGGCGTTCGCGTTGCGGTTGATTTGCGCGCCGAGAATTCCGATGTCGCTGCTGCCTGAAAGCTTCAGCCAGCCGGTACGCCCTGCGCCAATCACTTGATCGTAACGCGGTACCACACGCGGACGATCATTCGTCAGCGAGCCGCGTGACTGGCACGTAGCCGCTGGCAACGAGAAGCTGTAGGTCTTCTCGGCATCGTCATACAGCAAGCCGAACAGCGTGCCTAGCGTAGCCGCGCCCGTACCCAAATTGCCGCCGATGCGATTGACGATCAACAGCGTATCGTTGCCGTCCGCACGGCTCGGTAAGTTCGACGCGGCCAATACGCGCGGCAAGGCGTTGTAACTCGTCCCGTTGAAATTCAACTGAACGCTCTCAACGTTCGCATTACACGTCGTCAATCCGCCTGCCAGCGCCGCGATGGATTCCGCCGCGAGATTCGCCTGATGCCCTGATGCGAACTTCACGTATTCGTCACCAATCAAATAGTTGAAATTGATCGGGCAGCCGTTGCGATCTGTTGCCACGGCTACGACGTAACCAGTCGTACCCGGATCAATATCCGACGCGAGAAAGGCTGCGGTTTGATTGGGCGTGAGGCAAATATATGAATCAGCCACGCTGCATGA
>JAYSVR010000606.1:0-9562 GCA_043718445.1 Acidobacteriota bacterium
GTTTCGGCGCAGGCGCTTGCGGCCTTTGCACGAGCGGTACGGCAATCACGGGTGAAAGCGTACTGCAAATGGCGATACAAAACGTCGCCAGCGCGATGGCGTAAGCGAGCGCCGGTTTTGAGACAAAAGTCGTAGCGTTGCGATCACGATTCAAAATCATTTCTACCCTCCGTGTGATGATGTGTTTACCGAATAAAATTCCTGTGGCGGCGAGCAACGGTTTGCTCTCGCTCAACAGTTCAACGAGTCGCGTCAGACAACCCGCGTAACGGCGCGGCTCGCCGGTCAGTTTCACAGCCCAATCGTCGCAAGCCAGTTCGCGTTCGACGACGAGTTGCTGACCAATTAACCAGACCGCCGGATGAAAAAAGAAAACGCATTGCACAAACCGCATCGCAAAGTTGATCGCGTAATCGTGCCGTTGAATGTGTGCCAGTTCGTGCGCCAACACGCTGTCGCATTCGGCGGGCGTCAGAGTCCGCGCCAAGTCCTGCGGCAAAATGATGAGCGGCTTGCGCCAGCCAATGGTCATCGGCATCTGCGCCTCGGTCGAAGCGCAAACGCGCAGGCTGCGACGAATGCCGAAGACGACGGCAAGATTTTCCATGCGGGCGGTGATGGTGCCAGCCACTTCGCTTAACTCGCGGCGCAGCTTCCGCAATGCGGCATAACTCGCCACGAAGCGCACTAACATCAACGTGCTGCCGATCAACCACAACGCAGCTAATACCAACGGCAAGCGTCCGCTCATCCATTGCCTGGCGGCACGCGGCGCAACAACGGCGTTGACGGTCTGAGTTGGAACAGCCGCAACCGTCGCCGCCATGTCAGGCGCAGGCTGCAACGCAGCAATTGGGGCTGGCGGTTTAGGTTTGGTGAATGATGGAACGTACGTTTGATAGGCAATCAACGGCAATGACGTGATGGTCGCGGCAGGTGGCAGGTTCACGGCTGGCGTAACCGGTGAAGCCGCCGCCGCGCCTTTACGCCACGCGCGCGCTCCTGTGAACAGCGGCAACAAAGTGAGGGCGAGCAAACTCACCAGCCAAATCGCATGTCGCGTAGTGGCGCTCGCGCCGCGACTCACGCGTAACAACAGCCACACCAACGCAACGATCAACAAGCCTTGCCACAGGCTATTCAACAACGCTTCGACGGCGACGCGCGCAACGGCGTCTATTAGATCAAATGCAGCAGCCATGTCGGTTTCCTCCTGTCAGGTTATTCCGAGTCACTGATCATTTTCTTGAGCCGTTTTACTTCGCGCGGCCCGACTTCTTCATGTTCTAAAAGATTGACGACCAACTGTTCCGGCGAGTTATCGAAAAAGCGCCGCAACAGATAGCCGATCACCGATTGTTGTGCTTCGCGCCGATTGACGAGCGGGCGATAGATGAACGCGCGGCCTTCTTTCTCATGGGTTACGTAACCCTTCTGTTCCAGAATGCGCATCATCGTGAGTACGGAACTGTAAGCCAGCCGCTCTTCCGGCAAGGCTTCGACAATCTCCGTCACCGAAGCCGCGCCCTTGTCCCACAGCACGTCCATCAATTCGAGTTCGACTTCGGTCAGCGTCTCTGACTTTCTACGCGCCATGACGTAACACCTCTTTTGGTAATTTGTGAGCGATTGAATTAGCTACTAAAGAATTCGTAATTAGAGTACGCCTGTTCCGCGAAGCTGTCAATTAAGAAATTAGTAGTTAGATAAAAAACGGCTTCCCGCCGCGACGGGAAGCAGTTCATTTCAAGTGAATGGTGAGGCCTTAACGATTTTTGGAAAGCCTTTACTTGGCTTGCCCTGCTTGAGTTGTTTGATGGTATTTGATGGTAACTTCGGCCTCGCCGCAATTGTTGTTATAAGTGGGCTGCCACTTGGGAATCGGAGTTACGAGGTCGTTGACGAAAAGAAAAAGCTCGTCGTCTCTCGTGGCCGTAAATTCCGCCGTCAGCGCGCGACCGGACAGATCAGTCGTGCCATTTACCGGATTGAGCGGAATTTCTTCTCCGCGCACGCTGCCGATGCGGGCAATCGGTTTGAACCAGTTTTCTTCGGGCAGACGGCGCAAAGACTGAGTGGCATACATAAACAGTTTCGCGTACCAGGATTTCACGTTGCCCTCAACCTTGAAACCCTGAATGCCCGTCGGAATGGAAGAGTCCATCCAATCGTCGTCCTGGTTTGGAGTCTTGTTTTCCTTCACCGTCATCGTGAGCCGATAACGAAGCCCTTTTTTAACTTTGACCCCGCTCGCCCAACAAAGATTCTTATTGTCGAAAATTCCTGCTTCCAGTTCCGGTTGCGTGTGTGACGACGGGCGGCAAACATAACCCGCCGAATTCTCAAACAGATAGGCCACGCGATGGCACAAGACATAACCCAGCCATAACAACAGCGGAAGCAAAAGCAACGGAATCAATGTTTCCTTCACCCAGCGAATTCCACCCTGAATGGCGCTATTCGAACGATAGCGATAAAGCCAATCCGTTGGTTCGGGCGTTGGGATCGCTTCGGCTCCCGGTCGTGCAAAAACCGCCTCCCACAAAGAACGCATGCCGTCGAAAATGCGATGTTGCAGCCGGTCTCCCCACGCCATCGTCAACAAGAACAGGGCGGTAAAAAAACTGAAGTAATTCGGATGCGCCTGAAAAGCCTCGATCCATGCGCTGAACATACTGGGCGTGAATTTGCTGACGACATACAGCAAAGGCGGCACGACGAAAGCGATGAGGGGTTCGATAAAAGACCTGGCCCACTCCCAGTTCAACGGCAAGCGGTAATACGGCATAAGCGCCAACAGCAACGCCATTGCCACAGTCAATAAATAAACCTGACGTTTGCACCACACCAAATTCAAAAACTGTTCCTGCCGTTTGCGCCGTCCGTCGGCTTGTTGCACGCCTTCGACGTGATGAGGGTTCGCCGCATCCGCTGCTTGCGCCAGCGGCACGATTTCGCCTTTCGCGGTGACCACCGCGTATTTATCCGGCAACCCGATGGGCGCGTAACCGTCCACGTTGTGCTTGATGCGATGAAAAACGCTTTCGTGAATTTTCGGCAACGCAATTTTCACATGGTCTTGGCCGCCACGGTCGTCATTCGCCAATTCGGCCAGCTTGCGCGGCTTGTAACGATAAAAGCCGCCGAAGCCCCGGCGCGAGTCATACAACTTCCCGTAAGGGTTGGCCGCCGCTTTGATTTTGTTACTCTCGCTTTCTTCAAACTTCAATCCCTTCGCTCCCGCCTGCTCAATGATCCAGTTAAACGGGACAAAAGACATGCCGTCATCCGGGTAACTGCCGCCGACGTTCGAATGCATGCCGGCAAACCAGACCTGCGAAATGCGCTCGTCCTTGATGTTGCTGACCGTGAGCTGCTCGTCTTCGAACTTGCAAACCTCTTGCTCTTCCTCTTTCTCTTCATTCCATAACTCAGGATGAAAAGATAACCGCTCATCGTCCAGCGCCAGCGCGTGACAAGCCCGTTTGACCCCTTTGCTCAAGTCACGGTCAGGAAAGGCCAGCGGAAAGATGAAATCCCAGGCGCGCGTGAGTTCATCAAACGGCAAGCCGTAAGCTGCCACCGTGTCCCACAAACCGAGAAACTCAATTTCAACCCCTTTCGTGTTGTGCTTGTCTTGATAAGGCTGTCGGCCTTGCAACCAATCTTTCACGCCGTAAAACCAATCCCGTACCGGACGAATTACCGAAAGCAGCTTCCGTTTGAAATGCTCATCGCGGAAGCGGCGATAGGCATCCTTCGCCAGCCGTCGCCGCTCGCTTTCTGTCACGAGCCGCGGCTGACCGTCGTCACCCGGCACGGTCTGCACTAATCCCTGGCTGAGAATGAGTCCCGCTAACACGCGAATGGTAAAAGCCCCGCGACTAAAGCCAAAAGCAAAAATGCGGTCGCCCGGGCGGTGATGGCGGCAAAGGAAGCAATACAGGTCAAGCACATTGCGTTGCAGTCCCCAGCCAAAAGCTCCGCCAATCAACGCCAGCGGCTTTAATGATGCCGTACCCACGCCGTCATCGTGATAAGCAATCTGCTTGGGCTGACGCGGGTCTTTGGGGTCGCGCTCGCGTAAATCAAGCGCCTGATAAAGCCGCCAGACATTAGATTTGAAAAGGTTGCTGGCGCTGTTCCCCGTGCCGTCTGACAAAAGAATGATATTTTTCGACATCGTGTTTCTCCTCGCTTACCCGAAGCGTTTAGCTGTACGTCATTTATTTCAGTTCCGCGACTTCAAAGTGCATGCCGTCGCGGCGGCTTTTGAAATGTCCACCCCAATAAAATCCGTGATCGTTGGCGAGTTTCACCAGTTCACGCAACGAACCCTTTTGCCCTACGAGTGCAGGCTGCGCGCCCAACGGATTCAACGCCGCATTCAAATCGAAAGCCGAACCGAAGGCGTGATTGCTCAACACTGTCGTACTGCCGCGTATGAAGCGCGGAACGAAAGCTCCGTCGTACGTGACGATGCGATCAAGCAGCTTGGCTTTCTCCCAGGCTTTGAACAGCGCCAGCAATTGCTTCGCGGCCAACCGGTGAAACCGCATGCCCCCATCCGCCGGAGCGCCCTTGACGCCCACGAGTTGCGGAAGAGCTACGCGCACAATGTTGTCGCGCTCCCAGGTGCCGAGAATTTCGATGTTTTCGCGGTTGGTGGGTTTCGGCTTATGCACGAACTCGAACTTGCCGAAGACTCGTTGCCGCGCGACGGTTCCGCTCAATGGCGAAAAAGCGGGCGGCGGGGGAAAGTTCGCACTGAAACGATCAGTGTCTTCATCGCGTACCATCTCGAAGCCCAACATCATCGCTTTGCCGAATGTTTCATTGCCGACCTTGCCGTCAATGCCGAGCCGATGTTTGGTTTGAAAGTCGCGCGTCGCCGTTTCGGTCTTGCCGTCGAACACACCATCCACCGGCCCCGGATCGAAGCCTTGTCCGACTAAAAAGATTTCCCAACGCTTCACGTCCGCGCCTGAGAGTCCTGCTTTCAATATACGCATATCAATCTCCTTTATGTTTTGGTTGACCTCGCTCGCTTAAGCTGATGAAAAAGCGAGGTACGGATATAGCGATGCCAGACAAAGACCAGATCGAAAAACAGCGCGACCAGCCAACACAGATAGGGCAGGCTCTCGCTGGTAAACTATGGTCAGGAAACAGGCCGCAGAAGCGTTTCTGCCAAACTTGCCGCCCAGCATTGAACTCAATAAAAAGAGTTATGGTTTGAGCCTACCACTCAAGGTTTTCGCAATATCAAGGAAACTGAATCCGACCCCAAAGTAGCGGCGCTTTTGATCAGCGTTGAGGTTGTAGCCGTAACTCAACTGAAGTTTATTATTGAACAACATTCCCACCACGCCCGCGCCGACTTGAACGTTACTGCCGGTCGTATTGATAAATCTGCCGGTGGCTAGATCAAAGGCGGGGTCGTTATAGTTCATAAATGAGACGTTGATTCCTGCGCCGGGAGCTAACGCGCGTAAGAATTTCGACCCCGCGTCATCGCCGCGTTTGAAATAACTGATACCAAAGGTTACGCCCGGCGCAGGCGCAAAATTGATATTTTTCAGCCCGCGTCCCGGCGGAGTGGCATTAGCTGCACGAATATCGTTGTCGGTTAAGCCCAGGCGTTTGACGAAAAGAAACGAGTCTGTGAGTACTTGCTTGGGGCCGAATTGTTTGATGTCAATTTCAAAGACGGCGGGGATGCCAACGGTGTCGCCACCCGCTCCGCGCGCTTCAATGGAGAGCGTAAGCAAGTCGCCATCTTTCGCCGCAGCGGCAGTCAGTGAAATGCTGCCGTCGGCAATCAGTTTTTTGAGCTCATCAATAGTGGTCATCGCTAACCTTTCTCCATATTGAGCATAAGCTTGACGACGAATGAGCCTGTCGTTGTCGGGGTTGGGATCAGTACGGTTTCTTAACGCCTCTGGAAATTGCTTGCTGACGTCTTGTTTCAACGCTTCGAAGTTTTTGTTGACCAATTTCGTGCGCTCCAGCAAATCCAGCATCGCGGCGCCTCTCGCCGGTTCGGTGGTCTGAGCGTTAAAGGCTAATTCAAGATTGGCTTTGTATTGTGCGACTGCCCCTTGCAAAGATTCCCGATCCACAAAAAAATCTTCGCACTGATGGCACCCGCTAACGCCTGATTTTTTTCATCTAGGAAGAACTCTGAAATCGCGGTGATTTCTGGCCGATACAACCGAATCTTGTTTGCTAGCCTGTCTTTCTTTTCAGCGTCCGGCGCGTCACGGTAGCTATCAATAATGTCATCAGCAGCAAAGGCCATGCTCGTCATTTTCCCGATAAAGAAAGATGGGTTGGTTGGTAAAGCATGGGGGAAAATCCTTTTCTGGCTCGGCGACAAGCGCCTGATTAGCTGGAAGCACAGGCCGAACGTGGCTATGAAATGCGACGTACGACCTTTGCGAAATAGAAAAACGACTCGCTGACAGGTTTTACTGAGTCAGCGTCACAGCAAACTAAAAGTTATTGTGGTTTGAACCTTCACGGTACCGCTGGCGACGGTTCATATTGGTATGCAACTTTTCCCCCATTTGTTACAGACGGTTCAGTGATTTTTTTTTGCTGAGGACAACACAGGCGAATTACACTTGCCCGACGAGGCTCTCAATGGAGCGAACGTTGCCCCGCAAACTTTTTCGCCCAAACCCCGTGCTTGACAGGCTGAACAGGCTTCCGCTACTTTCCCGACTCATTTCGCAATCATCAACCCGTCATGCTGCAACAGTTTGAAGCTCATAACTAACCAAAACTTCCCTGCTGCAACCCAGACCAACTAAGGAGACATTATGAAAGAAGGCATTCATCCTAAATATCACCCGGTCGTGTTTCAAGACACTTCGACTGGCGACAAGTTTTTGACGCGCTCGACCATGAAAGGTGAAAAGACCATCAAGTGGGAAGACGGCAACGAATATCCGCTCGTTATCGTAGAAATTTCGAGCTTTTCTCATCCGTTTTTCACCGGCAAGCAAAAGCTCGTAGACACGGCAGGCCGCGTCGAACGCTTTAACAAGAAATACGCTAAAAAAACTGAGTAACATGCAAAGGTATACGATCAATTTCATTGGCCTGTCGGTCGCTGCGCGGCAAACGGTCAAAGTGTGCGTACACCTTTAGCCATCAACTCTCGCAAAGCCACAGCGCGTCCCTGCGTTTACGTTCGCAATTGTTATCAATCACGAACGGCAGGTTCTTCGCTGTGGCTTTCGTCGTTTGCGCCACCCTTTCACAACAACTTTTGGAGGTCGCAATGAAACCATCAGAGAAGGAAATCATCGTCGGCGGACAGGCCGTACTCGAAGGCGTAATGATGCGTACGCCTAATGCTTATGCCGTCACCGTGCGCCGTCAGGACGGCACGCTGGTCTCGCAATCAGAGCCGCTGCCGAAACTGTCTGATAAATACGCCTGGGCCAAAATCCCCGTCGTGCGCGGCGGCGCAGTGCTGATTCATTCGATGATGCTCGGTGTCAAGGCGCTGAACTTTTCGGCCAACGTGATGATGGAAGAAGAAGAGGAACGCGGACGCGCCAGCGTGGCAACCACCATGCTTCACACGTTGACGCATACGCTTATGATTCCGGTCAACGCGCTGAACTTTTCTGTGACGACCGAAAGTGAATCGTCCGGCGAATCGCTTCCGGCAACTGAAACGAAAGGCTCGGCGCAAGCAAAAGCCGCAGCAGTTGGTTCGTTGGTCTTCGCGTTGACGTTCAACCTTCTGCTCTTTGTCGTATTGCCGTTGTTGCTGACCAACGCGCTGTTCAACTTTTTCGGCTGGACGAATGCCCAAACCGTGACAGCCTCCATCGCCGACGGCGCGTGGTATCAAACTGCGTGGGCGACGTTGCAGGCTTACATGAAACCGGTGCGACCTTCGATTGAGTTCAACCTAGTGGACGGCGTGATTCGCATGTTTTTCTTCCTCGTGATGATTTACAGCTTCTCTAAGATGAAGGACATCCGCCGCGTATTTGAATACCACGGAGCCGAACACAAAACCGTTCACGCCTGGGAAGCGGGCGACGCGCTCACGCCTGACAACGCGCAACGTTATCGCCGCCAGCATCCGCGCTGCGGCACGAGCTTCCTGATGTTGGTCGTACTCGTTTCGATCATCCTGTTTTCGGTCGTGAAATTCGATTCATTGCTGATGAATATGCTCATCCGCATTGCGTTGATGCCGGTCATCGCAGGCATCTCATACGAAATCATTCGCGCAGCGGGCAAGAAAGAAGCAGGCGCGTTTTTCTCGTTCATCACGCGCCCCGGCCTCTGGTTGCAAAACCTGACCACCCAGGAACCCGACAACTTGCAACTCGAAGTCGCCATTCACGCGCTCAACGAATCACACAAGTTGGAGCCAGTTGCCGGTAATCAGTTGTCGGTTGCCGGTTCTTAACAACCCGACTTCACGACTTGCCGACTAATCACGTTTTCCCGAACCGACAACTGACAACCGACTACCGACAACCATGCTAGATAAACTCGAAGCCATCGAAAAAACCTACGAAGAACTGACGAACCAGATGACCGACAACGAGATCATCTCTGACCAGTCACGTTATACGAAAGTCGCCAAACAGCGCCGCGAACTCGAACCGCTTGTCGAGAAATACCGCGAACTCAGAAAGCTGCAAAACGACATCGCAGGCGCGCGCGAATTGATCGCCGAAAGCGACGATGCCGAAATGCGCGAACTCGCCGAACTCGAACTCGCCGAAAACGAAACCAAATTCGCGCAAGGCGAAACAGACCTCAAAGTGCTGCTGCTACCCAAAGACCCCAACGACGAAAAGAACGTCATCTTCGAAGTACGCGCGGGCACGGGCGGCGAAGAAGCCTGCCTGTTCGCTTTTGAAATTTTGCGGATGTATACGCGCTACGCCGAGCGCCACGGCTGGAAGCTGCAAATCACCGACATTTCAGAAACCGGACTCGGCGGCATTCAAAAGGCCGAAGCCTTGATCGAAGGCGAGCGCGTCTATTCAAAACTCAAGCACGAGTCCGGCGTACATCGCGTGCAGCGCGTCCCGCAAACCGAAACCAGCGGACGCATTCACACCTCCGCCGTCACCGTCGCCGTCTTGCCCGAAGCCGAAGAAGTAGACGTAAAAATTGAAGCGAAAGACATTCGCACCGACACGTTTTGTTCCAGCGGCCCTGGCGGACAATCAGTCAACACGACTTATTCGGCGGTGCGATTGACGCACTTGCCTTCGGGGTTGGTCGTTTCGATGCAGGACGAAAAGTCCCAAATCAAAAACCGCGAAAAAGCCATGCGCGTGCTGCGCTCGCGCCTCTATGAACAAGAGCAATCAAAGCAGCACGAAGCCATCGCCGCCGAACGCCGTTCGATGGTGGGCAGCGGCGACCGTTCCGAAAAAATTCGCACCTATAATTTCAAAGAGAACCGCGTCACCGACCACCGCATCGGCCTCACGCTGCATCAACTCGATTTGATTATGGAAGGCGGCCTCGACGAAATGATTGACCAAACCGTAGCCTTCTTTCAGGCCGAAAA
>JAYSVR010000607.1:0-9548 GCA_043718445.1 Acidobacteriota bacterium
GTCTACTTTGGCGACCAGCGTGCCGAACCTGATCGCGCCACCGCTATAAGTCGCCCACACGATGTCGCCCTGTTGATGATAATGAAACACCGTCGCCGCACTCACTTCGCCATTGGCGGAATTGGTGATCGAACGAAAAGTGCGCTTATCGTAATTGATCTTCATACGCCTCGCCTTTGCTGCAAAGCCATCACTACGTCGCCGATCAAATCGTCCAATCCCAAACTGGCGAAATCGGCGTTTTCCCAAAACTCGTTCATGGCCAGTGCGCCGCCGCGTTCGTATTCATACGCCTGCAACAACAGGTCGAGCTTATCGGCGGCCTTGACGATGCGCGCTTCGAGCGAAACCCGCGCTTCGTATTCATGCCACAACGCCAGATAGCCCACACCGCTTGATCCTAGCGGTTCGAACATCTCGCGTGCGATGCGTTCGTCGGCGGATTTCAAGGCACTGGCTTCAAAATAAGGTTTGATCGTGGCAGGCAAATCGCCGGTACGCGCTTCGGTCAGGTCGTGCAAGAGCGCCATCCGCATTACCTTTTCGACGTTGACTGCGTGGCCTTGCGCACGCGCGCGATCAGCCAACAGCATCGCAATGAAGGTCACGCCATAAAGATGTTCGGCGACAGATTCGACATCGCGTACGCCGCGCAACAGCCAGCCGGTACGCGGCAAAGCCTTGAGGCGATTGAGTTCCGTCAAAAATTCGATGAGTCGGTTTGCTTCAGATTGCACGGAAGCGAAGCTACCCGCTTGTCACCAATGGCGTCAACCGCGCGGGCTATGACAATCCTTTCGTCAGCGTTTCCCTGATTTCGCGTAAGGCACGCACTACGTTTGGCTGTTCCATGAGGCGTTCGATCATCACGCGCAGAAAATCAATTTGGACAAGCGCGGAATCCACTTCGTGCGGACGCGCGCCGGTGCGAAAAGCTTCCTGATAAGTGGCGACCAGCATTTCTTTTTTGTTTACCAGCGTGCCTTGCAAGAGCGCCCGCAAGAGTTCTGCGTCGGGCAACGCGATCCGCACCCAGAAGTCTTCTTTTTCTTTGAGCTTGTCTTGCGCCACCTTTTCACAGGCTTTGAGCAATCGCTCAAAATCAACTGCGCTTTTTGCTTTAACAGTTTTTGCGGCTTTACTCGCAGGCTTAACCGCCACACCCAGCAAGTATTCACAAGCCAGCCAGTTATAAGTGGGGTAATTATCGCGCCGTTTTCTGCCGGTCTGCGCGCTCTGCTCGCTGGCTGCGCGGTATAAGTCGCAGGCTTTTTGCAACGCCTTGCGACACGCTGTCTGGTTACGAGCGAGGAGCGCCTGGCTTTTATAAATTCGCGCAAACAACGATTGGCGTTCATCTGTTAAGCCGCCGATTTGCTGCAAGCGCTCTAACGCGGCGAGCGCGTCCTTGAGTGCTTGCGCGTGTTCCTGATTCACCGGCAACGCGCTGCTGGCGGTCGCTTCGGCGTCGTACCACGCTTTATCAATCACGCGGCAAACCATATTGACCGATTGCTCAAGGCTGCGCAGCGCGGCGCGTCCATCTTTGTTGCTGATGGCTTTTTGATAAGCATCGCGGGCTTTCTCAAAAGCGCCGAGCTTGCCCCAGGCATTGGCGAGTTCAGCGAGCATTTCGCCGTCGGCCAATTCATCGGGCAACGTAGCAGCGATTTTGGCGACGCGCTTAATCAGCCGCGCGTTGCTGGTCGGGTCGTTGGCTTCGGGTTGTTCGGCAATACTTTTCAGTTCGTCGCGGAATTCGCGCCGCGAATAAAATTGCGCGTCGTCATTCCCCCACGAAGCTGAAGCAACGTTGGGCAAAATGAATTCAGTGCTGCCATAACATTGATAAGCGCCCCAAGTGTTGCGGTCTTTGTGCCGTTGATGCGTACGCTGACGCGCTTTGCGTACAGCGTCGCCGAACCGTTCGCCGTTCAACATCTCGCGGTAAAATTCGTTGGCAAAAGTTAGCGCTGCCAGATCGTCTACGGCCCAGCCCGCCGCGATGACGGCTTTGACACCGATCTTGATGAGTTCTTCGGCAATGCTGGCTGCCAGGCGATGCGGATGCGTATTTGCCAACGTAGGCTTATCAAGCTGGCCCAGATGGCAGCAGTTGATGAAAACCAAATCGGGCACGGCGCGCAATTTCACGAGTTCAGTCGTCGTGAGGTATTGGTTATCGCCCAGCACTATGCCTTGCCGTTTAGCATCGCCGACATCGAAAGTTCCGTGCGCAGCGATGTGCATAATCTGGTATTCGCGCGCAAACATCTCAGTGACGATTTTCAGCCCTGATTCTTTGATGAGCGGCGTCGTTTGATATTGCGCCGTATCGAGGGCGGCAGCGACTTGTTGCGCTTCGAGTTGCGCGCCGGGCAACTCACCAAACAGATGGCCCGCACTGTCGCCCACGATGAAGGCGTTGCGTCCGCGCGCGCGCACCGGATTGACGCGGAAGTCGAGCGACTTGAATTGCCGCAACATTCCGATTTGCGTGACAACCGGTTTATCGGGTTGCGAACGATCAGCCAATAACTCCCACGGATATTGCGCGGCGGCGCGATCAACGATCAGCAACACGTCTTCGGCCTGCCGTTTCAAGTCGTTGGGAACCAGCAACTCAAACAACGTAGCGGCTAACTCTGAACGATAGTTCGTGTCAGCGACTGATTCTTCGATAAGTTTATCAATCCAGAAACGCTGGCTGACTTGTTGCTGGCCTTCGGCGCGCGCGCGTTCGGTCAGCACCGTGAATTCGAGCCAATCGTCAGTCGGCGCAACCTGATCGCGCGTGAGCAAATGATTGATAAGCTCAGTTAGATATTCGCGCTGGGCGGGTATCGTGGCCGCATCTTCGACCAGTCGGGCGACGATCTGCCGTTGCGTATCGCGCAACGCCGGATGCGCGCTCAGATGCCGCAAGACATCGGGGAACGACTGGCTCGTGTTTTTCGCCGCATGTTCATGATTGACGTTGACGATCTGAATACGCCGCCACCATTGGCTGCCGCTGAAACTGACCGGACGATGATAACGTCCGCCGTTTTCGGCTTTGAGCAAACGCGGCACGACTTCGATGCTGACCTGTTCGCCGAAATCGTTGAGCGGCTGGCGGCGCAAACGATGTATGGCTTGCATGGCTTGCACCGCCACGTCTTCATAAAGTTCGACGATCTCAACCTTGTCAACGCGCACTCGTTCCCACAAGCCTTGCGCCTGCAATTGACGATTGGCGGTGATGGCTCCGGCGACGATGGCTTCGACCGTTTCAACGACTGACAAAGCGCGTCCCGCATATGTGCCGATCAGCAACGAACTGAACGCCGCCGAACGATAACCGGTTTCGTCAGCCCGCAACGGACGGTCGGCTAGCCACAAGGCGTAACGCAACGCCGCCGCCGCAATGCCTTGCCGCACCGCGTCAGTGGTCACTTCGCCCACGTCACCTAAGCCGATCACCAGCGCGCCGGGCGGCATATTCTGTTCGCTGACATAAACGACCTCTGCCGTACCGACCGGGCCGGGATAAAGCCCCACGCCGTGCCGCGCCGACAAAGGTTTGCCGAGCGCGCGATCAAGATGCGCTTCGGCACTGACGATGCTGTCGCCAACGTAATGCCCCACCGCGAGCGGAAAGTTGGCGTGACGCAAGTGCCCGTGCATCACTGACAGTTGCAACGTGTAAGCCGGTTCTGAACTAAGCGGCAGCGGCGGCGTCACGCCGCCCATCAGGCTCTCGTGCAATTCTGCTTCGGTCGGAAAAACGGTTGCGATTTCGCTCGACCGCGTGATGAATTCGCGCGCTGGTTCGCCGCGTTCGGTGCGCGGTTGTTGCGGCAGGCGGTCAGTTTTGCCGTGTTCGAGCAAGTCTTGAAGAGCCGGGAAAATCATCGGTTCGTTCGCCATGCTGCCGTGAACGACGTTGGCGTAATAAGTGGGCACGCCCGCGAGCAAGCCGTATTTCGCATAAGGCACGCGCCCGTCGCCTTGATTGGTTTCGGTGATTTCGATTTCACCATTCGTGCGACTCAATCTGAGCGGCGTGCGATCAGCCGCGCCTGCGACATAAATCATCCGCGCCGGATCAACAGCTTTTTTCAAGGCGCTGCGCTGCGCCACGGCGGCTTGCCGCAAGGTGGCGAGCGGAGCGCGTGCGAGTTCCTGCAACTCTTGCCAGCCTGCGTCTTCAAGATATTCGTCGGGCAGCAGATCCATCACGCCGGGAAAGTCGCGCAGGATGGCGAGCAGTTCTGCTTGGCTGTGTTTGAAATCGAGCAGCGCCAGTTGCCTGACCAGTTTTTCATGGCCGAGCAACATCGCCGCAATCGCAGGCGCTCCGTGATTCGGCGTACCCAACATCACCAATCGCCCTTGCCGTTGGCAGAAGTCCTGCCAGAGTTTGGCGTTCGCCGCCATCATCGAACGCGCGACCAATCCGCCCATCGAATGCGCCAACAGATGCACCGGCTTATCTGAACCGTTGAGCGCCAGTTGCACTTGTTTAGCCAACCGTTCGCCCGCCGCCGCGACCGAAAGCCGCCAGTCATAAGGGAAAGGTTCGACGAGATAGGTGCGCTCCAACTCTTCGATCAACTGTTCGTATTCGCTCGCCATCACGCGCTTGGGTTGCACTTCGCGCGGCGCGTCGGTGAGCTTGAGGTCGGCCATGCCGCCGCGCCACAAGGCGAAATAGTTCAGCCAGATTTCTTTGTCGCCCACTTGCAACTCGCTGCCCATCACGCCCGGTATCACAAACACCGTGCCGCGCGCCTCGCTCGGTTTCACTTTGGTGCGAGCGACCGACGCACCACGCGCGGCGCGGGCCATTAGTGGCGGAAAGCCTTTGAGCGGTTCACTCGTACTCGCTGTGAGCGCGGTGAATAAACGGCTGCGCGTGTCGGCGTTAGCGAAATAGCTGAAATGCGTCACGTCGCTGCCTTCGTCTAAAAATTGCCACACAGGGTTCGCACGTTTCAGGCCGCCCGCCATCGCCCCCGTATTCACAATCAAATCGCTGGGTTCGCGCAATGCGGTATTGGCAAGCAAGGTTCCGAGCGACCATAGCGAAAGCCCTACGTTGCTGTCGCCCTTGATGACGGTGAGCGCGGCGTCGGTGGCGAGGCTGGGGTGATTCAGACAGCGAATCAACGGCGACGACGGAATCATCGCTTCGAGGCCGGGTAACTTTTGGCGAAATTCAAGCGGCGCGGCTAACAGTGCCTCAATAAAGTCGGCGGTCAGGTCGTCTATCAAACCGTCTACGAATTGCATGCTGAACAACAACGCCGCCAGCAAATCGTCAACGCGACCGGCTACGTTATCGGCCAGCCACGTCGTACCGCGCGCCGGGCAAGCGACGCGCACAAACCGTTCAACCCGCAAACGCTTTTTGGCGAGCAGGCTCCACAACTCGCCCAGCCGTTTTTTTTCGGCGGCGCGCGTTTGCTTATCAGCGCCGTCGTTAGTGTCTTGTTCAAAAGCCGCGAGCCATTCTTCGAGCTTCGTGTCGTCGCTGAATTTCGCCTGACTCAAACACAGCAACTCGCCCAGCAAGCCGCCGCGCGAGTGCGAAACCAGATGCAGCCGCGCACCGTCGGGCAACAGTTGAATCAAGTCCAATACGTTTTGCACCGGACTGGCACTGAGCGAACGATGCTCAAACGCGAGTATGCGATTGCGATAAGCGGCTTGCAGCGCCTCCCATTCATCCTTGCCCGCCAGCTTGCCGAAACTGCCGCTGCTGCTCGAAGCCGTGCCGTGCAAAAACAACAGGTAAGGTTCGTTGGCCGACAATTCACTCGCCTGTTTGATCTGGCGTGTCGGGTCGAGCTTCCAATCTTTTTCGACCGGAAACAGCCAGCCCGTACCTTTTGTATCAACGCCTTCGCCCACCGTTCCTTTGACCAGTTGGTTTTCTAAATACTTCACGCCGCCGTCTCTCAGCCCTTTAGCCACGGGCGAATTCACCTCAAACCCAAAAAGGCGCAAACCGGTGAGCAACAGCTTGCGCACATCGCCGCGCGCGGCGCTCGCCGTTTGCCACATCACCGGCAACGAAACCTGACCAGTTGGCAGACTGCCTGCGCTACGGCTCTGGCGAGACTGTTCAACGCTCAATCGTTCGAGCAAGCGTTCGCCTCTGACCCACAACTTCTTGCCGTCCTCAAATTCCAGCACGACGAGTTTGCCATCCACGTCTTTGGCCTTCAGCGTTTGCGCTTGCGTGTCACCGCCGCGCGCGCTGGCCTGAATGTCATAAGCCTGTTCGGCTTTCAGTCCGCGCTTGAAGATATTCTCGTGCGATTCGACAGGTTCAGTGGCGAGCTTGCCGTGAAATTGAATGGTGCGAATTGAGTCAGTCATGGGGATGCTCCAGCGTTAGTTTGAAATTGGTTTGAGATTAGGCGCTCTCTCGGCGAATACGTCTTCCGATTTGAGCGTGACGAGTTTTATGCCTTTTTCGATGGCGCGTTTCATCAGGTCGTCGAGCGAGCCGGGGGTTTCGAGTTCTTCACCGTTCCATAACGCCAACAGCACGACTTCGGCGTTATACAAAACGCGATTGACCAGCGCGTGCTGCAACATCCACAGCCCGGCGCGGCGGCGAATGTCGTAATTCGGTTTGAGTTGCAGCCAGCGCGGCAGTTCCAACGTATCGCCGAGTTGCACGTGTTCTTCGACTTTCTCGCTGTGATAAAGCGCGTCGAATCGTTCGTACCAGTCTTCGGCGGTTTGCGAGAGCGAGACGAATTGGCCGACGAACTCATCGCGCGGCCCGGCCAGATAAAGGCGCGTCTTGATGCCGAGTTCGTGACAGGCTTCGTGAAAGAGAATCTCGCCGCCGTTGGCTCCGCCCGCCATGCCGAACAAAATGTTCGCCGGATCGCCTTGCTGTTTCAGCGCGTCACGAATCGCTTCATAGGCCTTGCACTTGCTCGCCTCGCCTGACGGAAAGCTCGGCGGCGTCTTGCGCATTTGTCTGAGTTGATTGGTTGGGGTCAGCTCATCTACGCGATGGCCGGCGAACAGGATGATGCGTTTTTTCACGGCCTTGCTGGGTTTCGGCACCGTGAGCCGCTGGCGTTGGCGTTGCCGCGCGCGTTGCAATTGATCCAGCGCGATGGCTACGTTTTCAGTGAAGACTTCGAGCTTGACGTATACGTTCAGAATTTCCTGCAAGGCTTCGATCCACGCGGGCGGGGCGAGGCGAAAGGCTTCGTCGAATTCCTGCCGCACGCGCAAGCGTTGCGTCGAGGTCAGGCAATAAAAACTGGCCTCGTGCAATTCGAGCCAGAAATCGCGCTTGCCCTGGCGTTCGCGGGCCAAGCGCGGACGTTCTGATTCGAGCGAAAGCGCGACCGCTTCTTTCAGTTTCACCACCTGACGCGACAACGAATCGAGTTTGGCTTCAGGCACTTCGTGCAAGTCGCGCCAGATGTCTGGCAACGCGCGCGCGAGTTCGTGTTGCATCATCAGCAAGGCCAGCGCGTTGAGTCCCGCGTTGTAATTATTCAGGTCTTCATAAAACGCTTCGGCATAGGCTTCATAAGCCTGCGGCAATAGCGGCGAACTCAAGGCCTGAGCGCGCACTTCGTGGTGCGGTAATTGATCCCAACTGCCGATCCATTCAATGCGATATTGGCGACCGAGCAAGCCCAGCAACTCTGACCGATGAATGCGTGCGACTTCGCGCTGACCGCGCAAACGATCAAGCGCCTGACTCGAATTGGCCTGCATCTCGGCGGCTTCGCTGTGTTCAAACAAACGTTGATAGATGCGCGTCAGCACTAGATTGGCTTCGATGTCGTTGGGATAATGGCGGCGCAACATCTCCCACGTACGCCGCGCGCCCCAATGAAAATTCAACTCGAATTGCGCGCGTCCAACTTCGCGCAAGCCTTCGATTTCCCAGATGAAACCTTCCGCTTCAACGGCGAGCAAGCGCAAATCGCCGGGGCTTTCGACTTTCTTGGCGCGTTCGACGGCTTCGGTGAATTCGCGCGGCGGCAGCAAAAAGCGCGAACGATCATTGGCCTGCAAATTCGGCAGCAGTTGATAAACCGGACTGTCGGCGCGTTCCGACATAATCGTTTCTTCGAGCGCCGCAATCAGTTTCGCCAAACTTTTCGCCGGGTCTTTCTGGTCGTAGGTGAAATAACGATCCGTTTGCAGATCGAACGGATAATGGCTGAAGCCTTCGCAACGCATCATAAACGTATGTTTGTCACGAAACGCATGGCGCAAGCCCAGTTCGTAATACACATTCGCGTTGTGAATCGAGAGGTCAACCAACACCAAATCGGCGGTCAGCAAACGATGAAACATGTCTTCGCGGATGTTGCCCGCCCGCATCAAGTCAATCGTCGTACGTCCGCTGATGCCCAGGGCTGAGAGCGCCGGGTCGAGCAGGTTTTTTTCTACGGCATCGAAATCATAAAAGGCTCCGACTTTTTTCTCGCCCTTGTGATTCAACAGGTCTACGGGCTTTTTCCCGAACGGGCGAATGATGAAGGCATTCTTCACGAAAGGATTATTTCTCGGCATACGGCTTAACTCCGGCAAAGGACGTTTACCACTTTCAGCGAATCAGGCGTTCGCTGCTTTCCCACGCTTCGACTAAAAAAGGCAACTATCAAGCTGAACGATCAATAAAATTTACGGCTTAAAACGTAAAGACACTGGCGAAAGACGGCAAGATTATATGCACTAATTCTTTCTGGTAACAAATGCGCGCCCTCAGACATAGCTGGTAGTCAGGCTTTCCACACTTGCCACGGAGCCTGTTGCTGGCTCCACAGCCATTGCAGGTGTTGGTAATCACGCGGGTTATCCATGCAATACCAAAACCCGTCGTATTGATAAGCCATCAATTGACCGTCATGCG
The DNA here is from genome assembly GCA_043718445.1 of Acidobacteriota bacterium. Taxonomy (GTDB): domain Bacteria; phylum Acidobacteriota; class Blastocatellia; order RBC074; family RBC074; genus JACPYM01. The sequence goes on from JAYSVR010000607.1 coordinate 8,888, forward strand.
CCAATCGTTGCAACGGGTCGCGTTCTAATACGAGCGCCGGGTCATCTGATAAGTAATCAAATACGCCGCGCGAAAAGATGAAATAGCCGCCACTGATCCAACCGCCCGTCGCTTGCAACTTCTCGTTGAACTCATGCACTTGACCGTTCGCATCCATCGTCAGTTCGCCAAAGCGCGCGGGAGGACGTACGCCTGTGACGGTGGCGAGCTTGCCGTGCGCGCGATGAAATTCGACGACTTTACGAAAGTCCAAATCAGTTACACCATCGCCATAGGTCACGGCGAAGAGGTCGTCTTCGGCAGGCAGGTGCGCGGCGATGCGTTTAACGCGATGGCCGGTCATGCTGTCTAAACCAGTTTCGGCCAGCGTAACTTTCCAGTCCTTTTCATCAAGCTGTTCGGTCGTATGCAACGACACGCCCGCCGTCGGGTCGAGCGTTACGTCGCCGACCATCGTCAGCAAATTCAAAAAGTACTGTTTGAAAATATCCGACCGATAGCCGAGGCAGAGTACGAAATCTTTGAAGCCCCAATGCGCAAAGCCGCGCATGATGTGCCACACAATCGGACGCCCGCCGATGGGCGTCATCGGCTTGGGCAAATCGCTTCCGGCTCCGGCCAGCCGCGTGCCGTAACCACCGCATAAAATGACGATCTTCAT
>JAYSVR010000608.1:0-30846 GCA_043718445.1 Acidobacteriota bacterium
AAAACGAAGCGGAAGAAATCCAAGCCGTTAGCCAATGGCTCGCTGAACGAAGCAATGACGGTGTGCGGCCAGAGGAATGCGGCGTCTTCGTTCGCGCTCGAGCCGAACTGGCGCGCGCGCAAGCGGCGGTGGAAGCCGCCGGGTTGCAATACAAGATACTCGATGAACAGGTTGAGACGGCTGGCGGCTTCGTCTCACTCAGCACGATGCATCTGGCGAAGGGCTTGGAATTTCGCGCGGTCGTGGTGATGGCTTGCGACGATGCCGTCATTCCCTCGCCCGCGCGCATTGCCGCCGTAGCCGACGAAGCGGATTTAGAAGAGGTTTACGACACCGAACGCCACTTGCTTTATGTGGCTTGCACGCGCGCGCGGGATTACTTGCTGGTAACGAGCGCTGGATCGGCTTCTGAATTTCTTGATGATCTAACGCGCTGACAGCATTGCGTCGCCATTACTTCTTTCGTTTGGGTTTGAGTGACGGCAATTTTTAAACGATTTCGGCGGCGGTGTGGCCGTGCGCCGCCCAGTGCATTTTGTTTTGCACCGTAGCGAAAAACGTTTGCGAGGCTTCGGCCCTGGGGTCGTAATCAATGCTGGTGGCGTAAATGTCGAGCACCTTGCGCCAAAACATTTTTTCAGACGAGCGAATGTCGCGGATGCGCGCCAGGCTTGCAGCCGTTCGAGCAATGAGTCGGCAGCAGGCGGCGGCGTTTCGATTGGTTGAGTGATGACAGGCGGGTTACGCAGGTATCGCGGTGCTGCTCGACGTAAGCGCTCGGACGCTTTCAAAACTTGCTGCCGCTCGACGTACGTCGCGCCGTCGTCACCACCTCATTCAACGTTACCCCATTCACCAACGCCTTTCGCGGACGCCAACTGACGCACGGTCAAGCCGAACCTATTACGGATTGACGCCGCTCATTTCGCGCAGGCAAATTGACCATGCTTTACGGCGTGGAGTATTGTCTGCCCGTTCTTTGCACCCGTAGCTCAGATGGATAGAGCGTTAGCCTCCGAAGTTAAAGGTCCCGCGTTCGAGTCGCGGCGGGTGTATAAAAAGGGAGAAGCGATGATTGCCCACATCGTTTCTCCCTTTTGCTTTTTCGACAAACCAATCCGGTAGTGAGTTGCTACCCGTACCGTTTGCTTCAGTTCAGCTTCAACCTTTCATCACACCTCGCAGCAAGCCTCAAATTCAGAAAAATCCTTTTGTTTTAAGTGACTTGCGCGCCTCTCGCGCTTTCGTTCAGCGCCGTGGCACAGCGGTTGAAGTAGTGCTGTGCGTAACGAGAAGGAAAGAGCGTCGGTAAAAAAACAAAACCGCCAGACGCAAAACAACAATAACGACGCTGCGCACAAAGGCGCAGCAAGACGAAGACAAACGTGAGAGGACAGTAGTTATGAAAAACAAAATCGCAACTTTCGGTTTAGGTATTGGCCTGATGGCTGGCATCGCTTTTAGCGGCGTAATCAATTTCAACGCTGATGCACAATCCGCCCCCCAACGCCGCATCACGCCGCAAACCGTACAGCAGATTGACCGGCTGCAACCCGTGCCGCTCAAGCCTTACGACAAGAACGACCCCAAGGCGCAACTCGCCCCTGAATGGCTGAACGTGGTCGAAGAAGTTCAGCCCGCGCAAAAAGGTTTTTCGATCACGGAAGAAGCCGCAGCAGAAGTCACCTTCAACGTGGTGACCAAGCAGGAAGAAGCTCCGAATGGCGCGCTGAACTTGCGCCGCCGCGTGCAAGTGAGAGGCGAGTTAGACGTGACGACCAGCAACGTTGGTTCTGACGCTCGCTTGGGTGATCAGGACAAAAACGGCGAACCGCAAAAAGACGCCGACGGCAATCTGATTAATTCAGTGATCGGCGCTGACAATCGTACCAACATCTCGAACACGACGGTTTATCCGTGGCGCGCGATTACCAAGCTGCTGATTCGCTGGCCGAACGGTCAGACGGGCGGTTGCTCAGGCACGATGGTGGCTTCGCGTTATGTGTTGACGGCGGGTCATTGCATTCACAACGAAGCGCGCGGCGGCTGGGCTTCTTCGGTCGAAGTCGTCCCCGGTTTGGATGGCACTTATCGCCCCTACGGTTCAGCGTTCGCTTCTTACTTCCGCTCGGTGACCGCCTGGACGCAAGACCAAAACGCCGATGCTGATTACGGGCTGATTACGTTAGATCGTCACATCGGCAACACGGTCGGGTGGTTCGGTTACGGCACGTGGTCGAATCTCGAAGGCATCACGGGCAACCTCGCTGGTTATCCGGGCGACTTGGGCGGCGGTCGTGAAATGTACTACGACGCCGATCCGATTCTCGACACGAACGACAAACGGTTGTTTTATCAAATTGACACCTTTAACGGTCAAAGCGGCAGCGGCGTTTACCGCATCATCAACGGCAGCCGCTACATAATGGGCGTTCACGCTTACGGCACGAACGGCGACAATCTGAACAAAGCGACCCGCATCAACTCTTCGCGCTTTGATCGCATTCAAGACTGGATTGCGACGGGCTTCTAAACACCAACTGCGACAAAATTCGCAACAACCAATGCGCCCTGCGTTCTTAGCGACGCAGGGCGCATTGCTCATGCATGCAAGCAAGAAGGAGGAACGAATATGAAACCAGCAGTATTAGCCGTATGCTTCATCACGTTGAGTTGTTTGGCCGCGCAAGCACTCACGCAAGCCAAACACAAAGGTCGCATCATCGGCCTCGTAACTGACGAGGCCAAACACCCGATTGTTGACGCTATTTTGGGAATCGCTGAAACAACGGCGCAAGGCGAGCTTAACGAAATGGCTCCGACAACCAATGAACACGGCCAGTTTGAATTCACTGATTTGCCGCCGGGACGTTATACGCTGTTAGTCAATGCGCCCGGCTATCAGGCGCACAAACACGTCATCGAAGTAAAAGCGGGCGAAACGGCTAAGGCCGAGATTGCGCTGAAGAAACAAAGTTAGAAAATTGCGGCGCACGCATCTCGATCAACGCGTAATCAATCAGCAACGGGAATTATCCATTCTCCATTTTCAATTACTGGCAAAAGGTATGTGGCGTCACAGTCACTTCTTGCTAACAATTGAAAATGGATAATGAATAATTCCCGTTGCTCGTTACAGCCACTTGCATCTGCTGTTCGCTATCCCACTCTCGCCAACCCAAAGCGCGGTTGCTGTTTAACAAACTGAATCAGCTTATCAGTCTCACGCGTGCGGGCGCGTTCGTTGAGCATAAACTCAGCTTCGCGCCGTGCGACTTCGAGAATCTTTTGATCGCGCACCAAGTTGGCGATGCGAAACTCAGGCAAGCCCGATTGCCGCGTACCCAACACTTCGCCCGGCCCGCGAATCTCTAAATCTTTCTCGGCGATTTTGAATCCATCGGTAGTTTCTTCCATCACTTTCAATCGCTCTTCGGCCTCTTTCGACTTGGCGTATTGCGCCAGTAGGATGCAATAGCTTTCCGCCGCGCCACGGCCTACGCGCCCGCGCAGTTGATGCAGTTGCGAAAGGCCGAAACGTTCGGCGTGTTCGATCAACATCACCGAAGCGTTCGGCACATCAACGCCGACTTCGACGACGGTGGTGGCAACCAGAATTTGCGTTTCGTTCGCGCTGAACGAACGCATCACGAGTTCCTTTTCAGCGGGTTTCATCTTGCCGTGCAACAGGCCGACCGTGAAGTCAGGAAAGACTTCGGTGCTGAGGGTTTCGTGCATCTCGGTCGCGTTGCGCAGGTCGAGCTTTTCCGATTCTTCGATCAGCGGCAACACGACGTAAGCCTGATGCCCGGCCTGAATCTGTTGGCGCACGAAAGCATAAATTTTGTCGCGCTTTTCTTCGGTATCCCAACGCAAAAAGGTTTTGATCGGCGTACGCCCCGGCGGCATTTCGTCAATGACCGAAACTTCTAAATCGCCGTAAACCGTCATCGCCAAGCTGCGCGGAATCGGCGTCGCCGTCATTACCAATACATCGGGCACATCGGGATTCACACCCATCCGCCGCAGCGCTGCGCGTTGCATCACGCCGAAGCGATGCTGTTCATCAATCACCGCGAAGCCCAGCTTGTGAAATTGCACCGCCTCTTGAATCACCGCATGCGTACCGATCACGACATCCACTTCGCCGCTGGCGATGGCCGCGTGCAATTCACGTTTCTCTTTGGCTTTGAGGCTGCCGGTCAAAAGCTCTACGCGATATTTGCCTGCAAGCCAGTGCTTTATATTGCGCGCGTGCTGTTCGGCCAGAATTTCAGTCGGAGCCATCAACACCGTTTGATAGCCGTTCTCAACCGCGATGACCATCGCTTGCACGGCGACGATGGTTTTGCCGCTGCCTACGTCGCCTTGCAAGAGGCGGTTCATCGGCTGGTCAGAAGTCATATCGTCCACGATTTCTTTCAACGCGCGTTTCTGCGCATTGGTCGGCGTGAACGGCAAAATCGCGCGCACCGCCGCCCGCACGCGATCATTGATTTCGACTTGCAAGCCTTTAGGTTCGCTCTGCCGCGCGCCGCGCCGCAAGCCAAGCGCAATCGCCAGCCAAAAGAATTCCTCAAAGATCAGCCGCCGATGCGCAGGCGATTTGGCCTGATGATAATGTTCGAGCGGTACGTCGTCGCCGGGAAAATGAATCAACCGCAACGCTTCGCCACGCGCAATCAAGTGATGCCGCGTAGCCATTTCAACCGGCAGCGGATCATCGCTGTCGAATTCAACCTTGCTGACGACGTGATGAAAGATCGAACGCAACTGCCGCGTACGAAAGTCGCCCAGCTTGCGATAAACCGGCACGCGCCGCGCCGTATGAATCGCGCTCGCCTCAGTGTCGCCATCCTCATCTTGCATCAATTCGTAATCAGGATTCTCGACCTCGAAATAGCCTTTGTATTTATTCTTCTTCCACTGTCCGTAAAGAACGACGCGCGTGCCGCGTTGAAAGACCTTGTCGAGAAAAACCTGATTCCACCAAAAGGCGCGCACCTGCGCTTCGCCGTCCGTGCCGACGAACTCATACATTTTGAGCTTGCCGCCCTTGAGCGGAACGATGCCGCCCACGCGCACCGCGACTTCGACCGAAGCGTAATCGCCGTCATTCAACCCCGCCACGCGCGCCAGATTCGAACGGTCTTCGTAACGCATCGGCAGGTAATGCAACAGGTCATCAACGACGGCTTCGCGCACATCGGCCTTCGCCGTCAGCGCCGCCATCTCGCGCGCCAACGATTGCGCAGTCTTCGGCCCTACGCGCGGCAAGCCGTGGTGATGTAATTCGATTAACGGTGTGTCGAGCGTGAGTGCCATACAACGAAAAGCTGAACGAGCCATTGACGCGGCTCAAACACAAAGCCTGCGCGGGCGCGTCAGCAAGCCTCTCATATCTGAGTCTGCCAGCGTTCCCTATTACTACGGCCCATTGCTTACTAAGAAAAAGTAAAACTCTCTGAGGGGGAAAGAATTGTTATGCTTTGGGTTGCGCGCGTAAGTGCGACATACCAATCCTTAATACTCATGTTATTCGAATGAATAATCACAACGTGTTCAAACTCCAGTCCTTTCACAAGCAGAGTGCTTCCAATACTGCGCTTTCCGATCCTACGCCCTGTATGACGAATTCGATGTTGTACCTCCGCAACAGCGTCTTGTAGAGAATTGTGTGGGGTTGTGGTTTTTATTCTCAGCGCAGATTGCATAGCAAAAAACATCTCTCTCCGAAATAGATGAGTATTGCTTCTTGCCTGAAACGCAGCCATCAATTCAATTAACGCCTCATCCGCACCACCATTAACGATGGCTATTCCTTTCCCAATCAACGAGCCAAATTTTGCGGTGCCAGCCTTACCGCCACTGAGATGTGATTTGATGGCCTTGATATATTCGGATTTCTCAGTGCCAGTCATGCAAGCGCCAATAAAATCCAGCACGTATTCAAACCTCGCGTATCCTGTAGAGGATTCCAACCGCTGCGCGTACTCGAATAGTGGTTTACAACTTAAAGGTTCAATATTCGAAAAACCTATGCTTGCAAGCCCTTTAGCCAGCGCGGCTCGCGCATTGATATTTGCGCTGTCACCAATGACTACGATTGTTTCGTTATTCGATGCCCCTAATACTGACTGACAAGTTCCAATAATCTTGCGTTGCCGAAACTCTGGCTCATTCGGAAGCCTTTCCCATCTCACGCAACTTGGGCGACTTGTCAGATTAAGGGTTCCTTGGCAATCAAGAGTTTGGCGAATGAGAGTCAACCAGTTAGCTAAGGCATCGTTACCCACTTTTTTCCATCGCCATGGAACGGTCAATTCTCCAACTTTGCTAAATACTGGAAAAACTTCTGTGTCCCAGCTAACAGGGTTTTGATTTTTGAAATCGAAAATAGCTTGAAGCGGGTCGCCAAATACGCATACAGGAATGTGAATAGCTATCCCCTTAATGACATTGTGCTGAAGGCTTGTGCAGTCTTGGTATTCATCCACGAAAACACCGGAATAAGATGCTTTCAAAATGCCGTTGACTGCTCCACTTTGGATAAGCTTGGCTGTAGCTTCATAAATCGCATCCCATTCAGTATCAGGATTTGCCTTATCACACACGTACTGAGACTGTTTTGGAAACGAGGCCACATAGCGCAAACACCAACTGGCAATGGTATCAACGTGGTATCTGTCGCTTGAAATTTCATGGCTCTTTAAGCGCGCGCGAAGAACATCTACGCCAGCATGAGTGTGCGTAAGGATAAGCCTACGGCCTTGTGCTATTTTCGTCGCTCGCGCGATCTGCTCAGTCTTTCCGCAACCCGCTGCTGCGATCACAGAGCCACGCATTAAAGACGCGGCAAGTTGAGCAATGCCTATTTCTGAATTATCGGTGTTAGCCATCAATCCAGCCTCGAATGATGGCTATTGTTTTCGCTAGTGGTTTGTCAGGTATTTGGTTAAGACAAGGCGCAATCACTTCAGCCAATCGCTCTCCTTTAGTAACGTCTTTGAACCAAGGATTATTTTTACTCTTCGCGACTTTCCCAATAACACGGCGAAAAACAGGGTCATCCAGAGAAGTTGGCAGTGAGAGGTCTGTAAGCAACGCCAAGCTTTGCTCCTTGCAACGGTTGTTTATATTCGTTCTCACACTTTCAGTCCCTACATACTCTTCTGCAAGACCTACAAGTGCTTGAACTACTGTCCACGGAACGTCCAGAAATATTCGTTCCTCCATCGCGCAGTCATCTGGTAATTCAATGACTGACCCGCCTTTCTGTTTTACGCCTGCAACTTTGTCTGCGGGGGCTTTCTCGTCAGTGTCAAGAAGGAGAAAAACGCTGTAGCCAAGATCAAGTAAATGCTCCGCAAATACTGGGGCTTGCGAGTTACCGCCGCCATCAATAGCGATTGTGCCTTTTAAGGCGAAGGAGTCTTGGCCCTGTTGGCTCCAATAAGCATCAAGTCCGCGCAAAAGCCCGTGTTCAGTTTTTCCTTCACCAATCAAAACTCGTGGGGCGAGAAATGCATCTGGTGAGCTTCGTATTAGCCCTTGAACCGTCTTAACGTTTGTTCCGGGCATTGCGACAGGTCGAATCGTTGTAAGGCCAGCATCAGAGCGAACGGCCAGTATTTCAGAGGCGCTCAATTCTCGTATGACAACAAGAGAATGGGTCGTCATAAATATTTGGGAAGATTCTTGTTCCTTCGAAGCTGTCGGAGATTTCAGATACTTTAATAGCCTCGCAATTCGATGCGGTTCAAGCCCATGTTCGACTTCATCTATCAAAGCAATGTGCGAACTGCCCGCATCGTGCTGTAGTGCAGAGACAATCAACCTTGAGGAACCCGTCCCTAGCCGTCTCAGGGGTAATTTCCCGTCGTGAAGCGCGATACCCCCGGCAGTAAAACTGGCCCCTTCGACATCAAGCTCCGCAGCATATTTTTCGCGAACTGGCACCGAAAAATGCTTTCCAAGCGTTTCCGCTCGCGTAACAGCTTCCTCAAAAACATTCTTGTTATTTTCACGAAAGGCTTCTCGCGCTGCTCTGCTAGCCTGTGCCAGTTGGAAAGTTATGCTATCTGCTTTTTCCCCGATTCGGGTAAGTACCGACTGTCGCCCCCAACTCAAGTGTCGTTCTGCATATGGTCCAAGCCGAGTAGTGGCAAAATGTTTTGTATCTTTGTATCGAATACTCGGCGGGTCACTGTCTTCATCACCTATGCGATTGTTAAAAACAGACCACCTCGCCTCAAGTGACTTGTCAATCGTGACACGAATAGAAAGCGCATCTTCCAGGCCTTCGCCCGGTTCATCTTCAACTTTTGAAGTATCTTTACGCCATCCACGTAAGTGCATTCCATAGCGATCATCGGATTTGAATTCGTTGGGAAGGTCAACCAAAGTGGCGGTGATCTTTATCGGAGTATCAACATTCAAATCAAAAAAGTCTGAGTCATCCGCTATAAAGTAAGACTTCGGATTGAGGACTAATTCAATAGCATCCAATACCGTTGTCTTTGTTGAATCGCCAGGGCCGATGAGACAATTCATTGTAGGAGATGGTGCCCAATTTAACTCTTTAATTCCTCTAAAGTTTCGGACTTCTAAATGAACAATTCGCATAGTGGACATCACCTCAAAAGAAGGGCGTTGCAAGGCAAGCTGTTTATATCAGCCACAGCGTTTGCCGATGCTACAGTGTTGTGAGAAAGGGCTGCGCCTTCTCAATACTATCTTGCCAATCAAGCAGCGAGAATCATTGGTTGCTCTGAATAACAATCTTCGTCAGCCCGCATCAGCCGAATATCCTCTGCCGCAATGCCAGCTTGTATCAGATCATTCCTGATCCCTGCTTCTGTGTGGTCGCCTTCCAACAGTAACTTGCCCATGCGTAAGTCTACATAAAAGACGAAGATGTTTTCTGGTCGTTTATGGCTCTCGCCGAGTGAAACAAGCAGATATTGGTCATTGGCAATGTCGAACACGGGCAGAAGTTGCGCATCATCATTGCGCCACGTCGCGCGTGCGTAGCCTTCAAATACGTGCTGAATGATTTGGCGGTAGCGGGCTATTTTATCCAGTGAACAGCCGTTGTCCGGCAAGTTCAGGTGTTCTTCGGCGAGCGAATCATGCTGTTGCAACCACGCCGTCAAATCTGCCAAGGCTTCGAAATCGAGCAAGTCATCGCACAGTGCCTGAAGCTGTTCTAACGGCAATGCGCAAATCTGTGTCAGTGTCGCCTCATTCAACCTGCCGAAACGCTTCTGCAATCGCTGTATGATGAATTGCAACGTACCTGTCCTGATGCCTGATGGCAGCCCTTTTTGGATGCCGCGCCGTTCCGTGGATGTCACATCCTCCATTTTCGCTTCCCCCTTAAACTCCTTCAGCGTGCCGTGAAACGAAGCGAATTAAACAGTGGCTGCGACGGGCAACGGATGTTGTTGCAGCCACGCTGTCAAATCTGCCAATGAACTGAAATCAAGCAAGGCGTCGGTAAGTTCTTCTGCTTGTTCCAGCCGCAGCGCGCGGATGTGTGATTGCGTAGCTTCATCCAGCAGACCAAAGCGACGTTGCAAGAGCCGGACGGCGATGCTTATCGCTTCTTTTTTCATACCGCGTCTTTCAGTAGATGTGATGTATTCCATTTTCGCTTCCCCTCAAACTCCTTCAGCGTGCCGTGGAACGAAGCGAGCTAAACGGTGGCTGCAACGGGCAACGGATGTTGTTGCAACCACACTTTCAAATCTACCAATGAACTGAAATCAAGCAAGGCGTCAGTAAGTTCTTCAGCTTGTTCCAGCGGCAGCGCGCGGATGTGTGATTGCGTCGTTTCATCCAGCAAACCAAAGCGACGTTGCAAGAGCCGGAGCGCAGTGCCGATCGTCCCCTTTTTGATCCCACGCCATTCAGTAGATGTGATGTATTCCATTTTCTGTTCCTCCTCGATTACGGTTAGTTGTTCATCGAATTCATCGGACAATTCCTCTGGCAGCAACAGCACCCAATCCAGAAAGCGAAACAGTCCGATGATCTGTTGCTTGCTGAATCCGCGTTGATAAAGCCGTTTGGTCATTGCCAGCCGCAGTTGCATGCGGGTGCGAGCGTCGTCGCGCGTCTGTTGCGCAATCAGGTGTGCTTGCGCGACGACGGCGAAGGGATTCGCGCTTTGTTCGAGTTCATTCAGCCGCTGGCGGTAATCGGTCAGCTTGGCGGTGACGAACTTGAGTCGCAGTTCCGTACCCAGCAATTCCGTTTCATAAACCGCAGGCCGCCAGTTGTCTTCTTCGTCAGTGAAGATGACGAAGGTCGCTACCGGCGCGTTGAAGCGGTTGAAGAGCCGCGAATGATAAACATAAATCCGCTCGGCGAAATTGGTCTCGCGCTGGCCTTGCACTTCGACATGAACCAAGACCCACAGTTCGGTGCCGTTCTTGAGCCAGACTTTGGCGAGCTTGTCTACGACGCGGCGGCCCAACGCAGCGTCCACCGTGATCTTTTGCAGTTCCTTGTCGAGAAACTCATAGCCGCGCGACCAATCAATCTGGACGTGCGCCGCCGGGAAAAAGAATTCGAATGCGGCCTCAAAAAAGAGGTCTAAGATTTCTTTCCACGGACTGTCGTAATCGGCTTGATTCACGTTCATACCCTCAACGCCTCTTGTGCAAAACGAATGACGGGCGATAGTTTTGTTGATTGAAAAGGCGGCGTCAATCCATGTTTTGCTCGGCGATTGGCTCGGCTTGACCGTGCGCCAGCGTGCGTCCGTGAAAGGTGTTGATGAATGACGGTACGTCGAATGAGGCGGTGACGACGGCGCGGCGTACGTCGAGCGGCAATAGATTTCGATGATTTCGTAATGATCGAATTGCGTGCCTGCGGTGATTGCCATTTCACATTCCCCAAACTTTGATCGTCGCACTGCGTAGCTTGCGCGTGCGGTGAAAAATCTTCTTTGACCACGGCTTCTTCGAACGGTCGAACACGACGAAGTGCATTTCGTCCGCGTTGCAGCGTTCGCCGTATTCAAGGGTTTGCGCCAGTCCTTCCGTGATCGTTTTTCCCAATGCTTTGCGCAGCACCTTCAACTCCAACACGATGCGTTGTACGCCCTCTGGATAAGGCCAGAGTACGAGCAAGTCGGTGCGGCCACGCCCCAAGCCGTATTCACGCTCGATCCGTCCGCCGCCGTTAATGACGCGTTGCAGAAAGGCTTGCAGCAATAACTGTGGCCCGGCTTCTTTGTAATCAAACCGTTCGACCCAGTGTTCCGAGTTTTCGCGAAAGAATTGCTGAAAGGCGATCAGCAATTTGTCCATGTCCAGCCGTCCATCGGGCAGCGCGTACCATTTGCTATCCTGATTGATCGTGTTTTGCGCGGAAGCGGTCAGGACGCGGGGAATGACTTCGAGGTAAATCGGGTTGGCGATTTGCAGGTGTCCGCCGTTCACTTTGCTAACCAGGCCGAGGTCTAACACAAAGCGGCGGTCATCATCGGGGATTTCCACCAGCGTATCGCCCACCAGAATGGGTTCGATCACGTGCCGCACCCGCTCTTCGCGCAATCGTTCCGCCAGCGAATCCAGATGGGTTTCCTGCCGCTGAATCAGAATTTCCTTCGCCTGCTCAATTTCACTGATCGTAATAGGCTGCGCCGGATCGGTTTGCAGTTCCTGCACAGAGACATTTGCCAGGACATTGACCATATAGGGCTGCCCCTGCGTCAGTTCATACGCGCGCGCCACGGCTTCGTCGGTGAAGACTTGTCCGGTCTCCGTCGTATGCTGACGATAAAGCGTAGCGACATCCGCCGCCGAAAAGTTATCCATCGTCAACGAGCGCGCTTTGATATTAAACGGGCTGGAAGTGTTTAGACGATCACTGCCACCTGATTTGATTTTGTAATCACGCACGTCGCGCATACCGATCAGTGCCAGCGACCACGGAAAACTCTTGGGACGATAAGTGAATCCGTCGCGCAACTGATGCAGGATGGAGAGCAGCAGGTCGTCTTTCAGCGAATCAATTTCATCCAGGAACACGACCAGCGGACGCGGGATGGCTCGCGCCCAATCACGGAAGGCCGACTTGAAGCGTTGCCCTGTTTCGGCAGGCGACCAAACAGGTGGACGCAATTCCAGCGGCAATTCGTCTTCCGCCACATTGCGCCAGTTGCTTAACAGCATGCGTTCCGCCGCATCAATGTCATGACTGAAAACGGCAGCGGTCTGCACCGACAGAACAATCGCCGCATATCGCCCTTCTTCCGTCAGCGCGTGCGCCAGCGCCAGCATCGAAGTCGTCTTGCCCGATTGCCGCGCCGCGTGCAGGACAAAATAGAGCTTCTGGTCAATCAGCCCGCGCATCTCAGGCAACCGTGGCAACGCAGGCAGTATGTAATGGTCTTCCGGGTTGCATGGCCCGGTGGTGTTGAAATGTTTCATCGTCGTTCCTTTTGCTTGCCGCTCACTTCTTCACCTCCGCCATCCCGTTCAGCACGACCAACCTATGGAGTGCGGTCGGCTCGACGCCGCTTTTGCTTTCGTTATCGAACCCGTTCAAGTCAAAGCAGAAAATTCGAGCCGCCACGATTCAAGGTAAAGCAGATGTTTTGCACTGCGAACGAAAAGCGGCGTCGAGCCGACCGCACTCCAAATCACCGTTTCGCCTCCGCCGCCCAGTTCACCACGACGGTGAATTGCAGACTCGCGGCCTCCTCCCGCGTCGGGACGAAGAGGAAGCGCTGGCCGTCCGCCGACACGTCATAGCTGCCATTGAGCGTACTACCCACCCGCAGCGGCGTGAGATCAAAGAGCACTTTCGGCACGCCTGCCTCAAAACTACTGCCCGATTTCACTTCTACTGCCATCAGCTTATTATCGGCAGATTGGTAGAACATCTCTTTGCCGTCGCGCCGCCATCGCACCAGGGCGCCACCATTGGTCGAAATTTGCCACTTCGCGCCCGTCGCGGGAAAGGGCTGCACATTCACTTCCGGTCGGTTCTGATCGTTCGTCTGGTACGCAACCCAGCGCCCGTCTGGTGAAAAGCGCCCCCAACCTTCGTGGAAGGGCGACTGAAAAAACAATGAGGGCTGGCGGTCTCCCACCATTGGCAAAACCCACAGATCATTTTTCGTGTTCTGATCTTCCCGCGTGTAAAGGAGGAAACGGCCATCTGCCGACCAGTCGTCCGGATTCGATCGTTCGTCTAACTTGATCAGCAACTCTTCCGGCCCCACACCGCTCGCCAGCTTTTGATAAATTGGATATCCCTTTTCCCGATTCAACATCCAGGCGATGCGATTTCCATCAGGCGACCAGACCGGGAAGTCTTCATTCGCAGGGTCGAAGGTCAGCCGCGAACTGACGCCGCGCGCAAGGTCTGTCACATAAATATCGCGGGTTTTGGTTTGCGGATCCATCCGCGCCACCGCCACGCGCTTCCCGTCGGGTGAGAGGCTGGCTCGTCCAAAGTTTCCCGGTGTGCTGACCGATTCGAGCAGCTTGCCCGTACGATCCACCCAGGTGAGTTGCCGATTGACATTCACACCGGATGAAGAATAAACAAGGCTGCCGTTGCCAGACACGGAAAAGTATCCTCGGCGGCTCGTGCGACTGACTTGCACCTGTTCTGCAACTCTGAATGGCTCGCCTGTCAGTTTCAGACTCTCCGCATCAAAGGGCTGGGCCAGCAAAGCCCCCGTACGTGCGAAGAGCAACTGACCGCTCCCGGCGGCAGCGGGCGCATAAATCGCGTTTGAATCAGCCGTCAGCAATCGCACTGGTTCCCTGCCATCTAACGTAGCGAGACAAATGTCCGAAGTCGCTGATTGTTCATTCAGCCTGACGAGAAGAAAGTGGCGACCGTCGGGTAAAAAATCCGGGAAGCGATAGCCTGCCTCACGATTAGGCTGAGTGTTCTTTAAGACCAGTGCAGGTTCGCCACCCATTGCCGGGACGCGCCAGAGATTTCCGCCTGAGACAAAGAGAATGACACCATCGCGATTCCATGTGCCGCCCCCGCCTGCCCTCTCCCCTAAATCAGGGTCTGGCATAGGGCAGAGCGTTTGTGGCGCTCCGCCCGCCAGGTCAAGCCGCTTGAGTATACCCTCGGTGACAAAACCGATGGAGCGGCTGTCCGGCGACCAGAAATGCGCGGCGGAAACATCCTCTGTGCCTGGCAACTTTTGCGCAGCCAGGGAACCAAGCGGTCGCAACCAAAGACTGTACCGACCATCAACTCTGGCCCTGAAAACCAGGTTGCGGCCATCCGGCGCAAGCAGCGGCAACAGAAGCTCGGTCGCCTGCTCAGGCGAGGGGATAACAAAGTGCCCGGCCACGGCTTCGACCGGCGGCGCTTGGCGCAGATACTTCACGGCGAAGGGCAAGGCCAGCAACAGCCCCAGCGTCGTAGCCGCCGCCACCGCCATCCACAGTCGCGCATTGCCGAACCATCCTGCTTTGCCTGCGGCAGGCAAACTCTCGGTCAGCGCAGGCAATGCCATCGCCGTTTCTACGCGAGAGCCAGAGGGTGTCGTCAGCGTGCCGAGCGCAAAGCCCAGATCGTGCGCCGAGTGAAAGCGATGTTCAGGCTTCTTCTCCAAACAGCGCCGCACGATCTTGTCGAGCGCAGGCGAAATCTTCGCATTCGTCTCGCTCAACTCCGCTGGCTCTTCTTTCAAAATCGCATTCATCAATTCGACCAGCGAATCGCCCGCGAACGTGCGCTGCCCTGACAACATTTCGTGCAGGATGAGACCGAACGAAAAAATATCCGACCGATGATCCGTCTCTTGCCCGCGTACCTGCTCTGGCGACATATAGCCAACCGTACCCATAATCACACCCGGATTCGTCAGCGGCTTCATCGTTTCCGCTTCTGAATCCACACCGCCTGCGATTTTCTGCGGCTTCAATTTCGCCAAACCGAAATCGAGAATCTTCACGCGGCCATCATGAGTGACGAACAAATTCTCTGGCTTGAGATCACGATGGACGACGCCGCGTTCGTGCGCGGCGGCAAGGCCAGCGGCGACTTGTTGCGCGTAATCAATCGCTCGCTTCGGCGTGAGTGCGCCTGCGTTCAGTTGCGCGCGCAACTCTTCGCCCGCGAGCAATTCCGCGACGAGGTAAGGCGCACCTTCGTGCAGGCCGAAATCATGCACCGTCAAAATGTTCGGATGATTCAACGTCGACGTAGCGCGCGCTTCCTGTTCAAAGCGTTTCAACCGCTCGGCATCTTGCGCAAAGTCGGCGGGCAAGACTTTGATGGCGACTTCGCGGTCAAGCCGCGTGTCGCGCGCGCGATAGACTTCGCCCATCCCGCCCGCTCCGAGCGGCGCGATGATTTCGTAATGGTCAAGCCGGGTGTTGGCGTTTAGGGGCATAGGGGTTTCCTGCTCGGTTCAATCGCTGGTCACAGCCCAATGATCTCGCGTTGGTTGAAACCGCTTCCATAAAGCCGTGTGGTCAGTAGTTGGTGCGCCAGCGTCCTCGCAGGCAGGCTTGGAAGTTGACGTTTAACGAGGAACCCTTTCGAATGGATGAGTCGGCGACAAAAATTTCCTGCCGTGTTGGACGAGCTTAGAGCTTGTCGCCCACGGCAGGCACGGCGTTTTGCCGGAATCGTACAAAAACGTGAAAGCCGCGTTAAGCGCCTTTATACAGCGTGGCGATCACCAACACGACAAACCCAGCCGCCAATAACTCAAAGAAATAGGCCGAAATGGTGGCAATGCGAGCGAAATGGCTCAGCAGGCCAAGCACACCAAAGATGACAGCGATCACCCACACTACCTGTGTCGGGGCATTTAGTTTCATGAGTTTCTCCTGATTCAGGTTTCCCTGGGAAAGGCAATCCGGTTACAAAGTGACACCCGATGAAGCAAGGGTGCGGAATTGAACGTTGCCGCCGTAGCGTAGGAGCGAAGTAGGAGGCTGTCAATACGAGCGTGCCGTCATTGGCGGATGGTTGAGCGATTCTTCTAACTGTGCGTCGAGCGAAGCGGGTCGATAGCGTTGTAGATTAAAGGGACGGCGTTAATTTGTTATTGGCCTTATTGGCCGAGTGCCAGCTTGCGTCCGTGAAAGGCATTGATGAATGAAGCTACGCCGAAGGAGGCGATGACGACGGCGCGGCGTATGTTGAGTGGCAGCAAGTTTTGAAAGCGCCCAGCGCGTGCCAGCTTTTCTAATTGTCGCCAGCGCGTGTGCAATTGAGCTTCGGTGAAATCCATTGGATTGGCGGGCAACGTGCTGCTGAAGGCAACATAAAGCTCGTGGTAGTCTTCGACGCGCGCGCGATAAGCATGGCTTCGCGCGCGCGTCCGTCAAAGAGAATGGCTTAACTGGCAGGAGATGCATTCGATTTGATTGTTTACTTTTTCTGCGCCAACGCCTGCACTCGCATCGGCAACCCAAAGATATTGATGAAGCCTGCCGCGTCCTTTTGATCGTAGCTCGCGCCCATCGTGAACGAAGCCAAGTCGGGGCGATACAAAGTGTTCGGCGAAGTGCGTCCAGCGACGATGATGTTGCCTTTATAGAGTTTCAGTTTGCACGAGCCGCTCACCGGTTTCACCAGCGTGTTCACAAAGGCATCCATCGCTTCGCGCAGCGGCGTGAACCATTGGCCGAAATAAACCATCTCGGCGTATTTGTGCGCGATGATCTCTTTGTAATGCGCCGACTCGCGGTCGAGGCAGAGCGATTCGAGTTCGCGCAGCGCAACGAGCAATTGCGTACCGCCGGGGGTTTCATAAACACCGCGTGATTTCATGCCGACGAGACGATTTTCGACGAGGTCAATGCGACCTACGCCGTGACGACCGCCAATTTCGTTGAGCTTTTCGAGCAGCGGAATCGGGTCGAGATGTTCGCCATTGACCGAGATGGGCGTGCCGCTTTCAAAACCGATTTCGACGTATTCAGCCTTGTCGGGCGCGGCTTCGGGCGAGACGCTCAATTCGAACATAGCTTCGTCGGGTTCGTTGGCGGGGTCTTCGAGAATGCCGCCTTCGTGCGAGAGGTGCCAGATATTGCGGTCGTGCGAATAGATTTTTTCGCGGCTCGCGGTGATCGGAATCTGCCGTTCGTTCGCGTAATCAATCGCGTCTTCGCGCGAGACGATGTCCCATTCGCGCCACGGTGCAATCACGGGCAGTTCGGGCGCGAGGGCTTTGAAGGTAAGTTCAAACCGTACCTGATCGTTGCCCTTGCCGGTGCAGCCGTGCGAGAGCGCATCGCAGCCAGTTTGCTTGGCGATTTCGACTTGTTTCTTGGCGATCACCGGACGCGCGAAGGAAGTGCCGAGCAGGTATTTGTGTTCGTAAACGGCTCCGGCGCGCAGCGTCGGCCAGATGTATTCGGTGATGAATTCGTGGCGCAGGTCTTCGACGTAACTTTCGCACGCGCCGGTTTTGAGGGCTTTTTCGTTGAGGCCGTCGAGTTCTTCGGCTTGGCCTACGTCACCGGCGATGGCGACGACTTCGCAGCCATAATGCTCTTTGAGCCACGGGATGATGATCGAAGTATCGAGTCCGCCGGAATAGGCCAGCGCGACCTTTTTGAATTTTTGCGACATTGGTTTTGCTTCTCCAAAAGATGATGTGACGGAAAGCGCGAAGTATACACAGGCGAAAACCGATTGCGTAAGGGCGAAACTTTTTCGCGGCGCGACTGAAACCTTCGACGGATGGGCTGCACACACGGCACGGCAAACAAGATACGAGTGAACGGTAGCGCAATCTGCCGAGATTGCGCAGTTCTTGCCTGCGAAGCAATTAGCGTAATGCGAGTGCCACGCAATCTCGGCAGATTGCGCTACCGTTTCTACTGGCTGATGTTCAATTCAAGAGGGAGAGAAAACCAATGGATAACCAAATGATTCGCAAAATGTTCGGTATGAGTTTGATATTGATGGCTTTGAGCGTCGCGGCTTTAGCGCAAGGCGAAGAGCGCAGTTTGAATTGCAACGACAAGTGGAACAACTGGGGTAATAACTGGAAAAGCACTTGCCGTATGCAGGAAATGACGCTGCCTGCGGTGGGCGGTTTGTTCACCGTGGACGGACGCGGCAACGGCAGCGTGAAGGTGAAAGGTTGGGACAAGAACGAGATTTTGGTACGCGCCCAGATTCAAGGTTTCGGCAAGAGTCAGGAAGACGCTGACAGTTTCGGGCAGCAGGCGCGCGTCGTGGTTGAAGGCGCGACAGTGCGCGGCGAAGGGCCGCAAGTAAGAGGTTCAGGCGGCTGGTCGGTGAGTTTTGAAGTGTTCGTGCCGCGCCGTTCAGACCTGTCGTTAAAAGGCAGCAACGGCAGCCTGGCACTTTATGGCGTGCAGGGCAGCATTGAGTTGAATACGACGAATGGCAGCGTAAATTTGCGCAACGTAGCGGGTAACGTACGCGGCGGTACGATGAATGGCAGCCTGAATATCGAGTTGGAAGGTTCAAGCTGGCAGGGCGAAGGGTTGGATTTGCGTACGACGAATGGCAGCGTAAAGATTGCGCTGCCGGATGGTTACAACGCGCACTTTGAGGCGAAGACGGTGAATGGCGGCATGCATTTCGACTTTCCCGTGACGGTGGTGGGCAAGATTGAACGCAACATCAATACGAATCTGGGCAATGGCGGAGCGCCGATTCGCGTGCAAACGACGAACGGGAGCGTTTCCCTGAAACGGAAGCAGTGACGCGGAAGTAACGACACCACCACAATTTGCGCGACGCAAAGGGCGTGGGCGCAACGCGGCGAGAGCGTAGGATTTATTGCAGGGGTGCTTAAATCCGGCTTGAGCGGCGTTGTGCCGACGCCTTTCGCGTTTGATGTCTAGGTCGTTTTTTAACCGTTCAACACTTCCTTGACAGCTCTGCGAAGGGCTACCTATAATGCGCCCACTTTACGGGAAGACCAATAAACACAATAAGATAAACCACTTGCCCGACCAATTACCCGACTAATTATCCGACTGAGGGAGCAAAGCATTCGTGATTAAACTCGACATCATTAACAACGTCGCCGACAAAACCGGAGTACCCAAGAATAAGGCCGAACTGGCCGTCGAAGCGCTCTTTGAGGCCATGAAAAACTCCATGAAAAAAGGCGAGCGGATTGAGTTACGCGGCTTTGGCGTATTCATCGTGAAGCCGCGCAAACGCGGCATCGGACGCAACCCGCGCACGGGTACTCAAGTCGCTATTCCCGAAGGCAAAACCATTCGGTTCAAACCCGGCAAAGAATTGCAGTCCTAACAAAACGTCTTACAAACTTGGCTAATTTAGTTTGACCTAAACGGCGGCTTCGACTCGGAGCCGCCGTTTTGTTTGGTTAAAAAACGAAAGGCGCTGGCAACATAACTGTTGCCAGCGCCTTTCGTTTTTGGTGATCAACCGTTCGCGTTAGCGGTTTTCGGTTCCGGTCAGGAAGCCGCCGCAACGGCTGGACGCACTGTTGCCGTTGATCTGATCGAGTGTTTGCGCGAGGCGGAATTGATCGGTAGAGCGCGCGTCGGTGATCGCCGCGCGGGCCTGAGCGAACAGATCGCCAATGGTGGAATCAACGGTGATGACAAAGCCGTTATCCAGCACGATCGGCTCGAAATTCAAGCCGTAACAACGCAAGCTGCCATTCAGAATGCCCGCTTGTTGTTGTCCGCCGCCAGCGGTTTGGATGACGCTGATTTGCGCCGCCACAAACTCGGCATTGAGCGATTGCAAGACCGAGCGTCCGCCTTGCAATCCGCGACGAATGTCGGGCAAGGACTCTTGAATCGAAACCGGCGAGTTGAAATTGACCCCGCCGATGAAAACCGATCCGCTGGGCAAGCGAGCCATATTCAACAGGTAATATTGCGGCGCCTGGAAGCAAGCGGTCTGGCAAATCGGCTGGCTGTCAATCACCAAACTCAACGGCGTAGAAAGTCCACCGCCCGGCGTAGGATTGAAAACCGTGATCGTCGCTGTCCCTTGCGTAGCGATGTCTTGCGCAGAAATTTCTGCCGTTACTGTCGTGCTGTCTACCAACGTGGTCAAACGGTCAGTGCCATTCCAACGAACAATAGAACCGGGTACGAAACCGAGACCGGCGACTTTCAGCGTGAAGCTGCTTCCGCCGGTCGTGACTCGTCCGGGCGTCAGGAAGGTCAGCAACGGCAACGGATTGCTCACCGTTAAAGCCACCGCGTTGGAAACGCCGCCGCCTACGCCATTGGCAGGCGGATTCGCTACGGTAACGTTGTAAACCGTGGCTGCCGCCAAATCTGCGTCAGTAATCAGTGCCGACAATTGCGTTGCACGCACCACTGTGGTTTCGCGCGGCGTACCGTTCAGCAACACCATCGCACCATTCGCAAAGCTGTTGCCGCTGACAGTCAGCGTGAAAGCGCCTGTGCCCACCAGCGCCTGGCTAGGCGTAATCGCGTTGATGACGGGCCTGCCATTGCCCACACCAAACGCCAAGCGGCCAATTTCGGCTATCCCTTCTGGCGAAGTGTGAATGACGCGCGCCGTGTAGTTGCCCGGTGCAGCCAGACGACCCACCGTGACGACCATGCTCCACGGCTGAGTGGCTTGCGTACAGATCTGGCCGGGATTGCTGGTGTTCACTCTTATCTCATTGCCGAGCAAGGTGACTTGCGGGTTTCGCGGAACACAGCCGTTGTGCCATTCGCCCGCGATGAGCAACGTAACTTCATCGTCAGTGGTGGGAGCCACTGGTGAAACGGTGATCTGCGCCGCCGGTGTCGCCACGATACGAACGTTCGTGGCGTTGGAAATACCGCCGCCACCACCCGTCGTAGCGGCGTTCAACACCGTGACAGCACCGTTGCCTGCGTTGGCAATGTCTGCGCCCGAAAGTTGCACTGAGAGTTGCGTCGCGCTCAGGTAAGCCGTCGGACGTTCGCCGTCATTCCAGCGACCTTTAGACGTGGGAATGAAACCGGTTCCGTTCACCTGCAAGGTGATGCCGTTACCGCCGGCCCCACCTGCAATGACGGTATTGGGGTTGACGTTCGCAATCACCGGGACGGATGCGGGCTGTTCTAAAATGCCGAAGCTCAACACATTAGAAGTTCCGCCGCCGCCGCCCACCGCAGGCGGATTGACGACCGTAATATTAATCGAACCAGTCGCGATCAGATCCGTCGCACTGACTTGCGCCGCCAATTGCGTGGCGCTGACATAAGTCGTCGGACGATCTGCACCATTCCATTGCACGCGCGAACTGCCGATAAAACCGGTACCCGTTATGACCATCGTGAACGATTGTCCGCCGACAAAGACCGTGTTCGGCGTCAAGGCCGTGATCCCTGGCAATGGATTCGGCTCGTTCGTGATCGTGAAAATCAACGCCGCCGTCGAGCCACCGCCGGGCGCGGGATTGGTTACGGTGACTTGCGCCGAACCAATTTGCGCTACGTCACTCGCTGAAATTGCGACGGTCAATTGTGAAGGCGCGACATACATCGTTTGCCGCTCCTGACCGTTCCAGCGTGCGACCGACGTGGGCACGAAGCCTGTACCGACGACCGTGAGCGAGAAGTTCGGACTGCCCGCCGAAATTTTTTCGGGCAGCAATTGCGTCGCCGTCGGCACTGGATTCGTCACCGTGAAATTCAACGAACCGGAAGCGCCTCCGCCAGGGGCCGGATTGAAGACGCTAACTGCATAAGTTCCGCCTGAAGCAACCGCACTTGCTGGCACTTGCGCGCTCAGTTGTGAACTCGTCACGAAACTGGTGGGCACGTCTACGGCATTGAAACGCACCGACGAATTGCCGACGAAGTTGGCTCCGTTGACAAGCAACGTGACTGCGCCATTGCCTGCGACCGCTGTGTCAGGGTTGATGCTGGTCACACGCGGCGCGGGGTTGATGATCTGGAATTGCGTTCCGCCCGAAGTGCCGCCGCCCGGCGCGGGATTGAATACGGTTATGACGATGTTGGCTCCCGCCGCAAGATCAGCAGCAGAAATTTGCGCGACCAACAGGCTTTCAGAACCAAAGTCCGTCGGACGATCCTGTCCGTTCCAACGCACGACTGAACCCTGCACAAAATTCGCGCCGTTCACTAACAGCGAGAAGCCGATTGCTCCCGCCGCCACCGAAGTCGGATTGGTATTGGTGATGCGCGGCAACGGATTGCGCGCGCGCACCGGCAACGCGACGATGTTCGACACGCCGCCGCCCGGCGCGGGATTTTGTACCTGAAGGTTTAACGTCGTCGGAGCAGTTTGATCGGCTGCCGTGATTTGCGTTGTCAGTGTCGTAGCACTCACTAGCGACGTTAAACGCGGCTGCCCGTTCACCAAAATTTGCGCGCCCGGCACAAAGCCCGTACCTGTCACAGTGAGCGAAACGGCTGAACTGCCTACCGACAGCACGCTCGGCGTCAGGCTGCTGATCACGGGCGTAGGATTGGTGATGCTCAACGTCACCGCGTTCGACGCGCCGCCACCCGGCGCTGCGTTGAAAACCGTGACAGCAGCCGTACCCGAAACCGACAGATCGTTCGCCGTCAGTTGTGCCGTGAGTTGCGTCGCGCTGACAAACGTCGTTTGGCGTACGTCGCCATTCAGTCGCACGACCGAACCAGCGATGAACCCCGTACCCGTTATCGTCAACGTTGCGCCATTCGACCCCGTCGCCAACGTCGTCGGATTGACTCCGCTAATGGTCGGTCGCGGATTCGGCGCAGCCGTGATGTTGAACGGAAGCGAATTCGATTCGCCACCGCCCGCCGGAGGCGTGAACACAGTGACTTGCGCCGTGCTGATCGTCGCCAAATCTGCCGCTGAAATTGGTGCCGTCAGTTGCGTGCTGTTGGCAAACGTCGTCGGACGCACTTGTCCGTTCCAGCGTATGACCGAATCACTGACGAAATTCGAACCGATGACAGTCAGCGTTAAAGCCGCGTTGCCCGCTTCAACCGAAGAAGGCGTGATCGAAGTCAGGCGCGGAATCGGTCGCGTCGCCTGATTAATGGTGAAAGTGGCTTCAGTCGAAAGCGAGCCTTGCGGGCCGCCCGCCGGACTAAACACTTCAATGCGAGCTGTGCCTACGCTGGCGATGTCGGCAGCCGAAATTTGCGCAGCCAACTCCGTCACATTGACGACCGTCGTCGGACGGTTTTCGCCGTTCCAGCGCACAACCGAACCCGGTGCGAAATTCGCGCCCAACACGGTCAGCGTGAAAGCCGGGCCACCCGCGACCGCCGAGATCGGACTCAGCGAACCAATAATCGGTACGCCAAACGCAATCGTCAGATTCAACTCTGCCGATTGACCTCCGCCCGGTGCGGGATTGAAGACGCGCGCCACCAGCGTTCCGCCGTTAACGATTTCAGTTGCCGCAATGACCGTACGCAATTCTGTCGCCGAGACAAAAGTCGTCTGGCGATCTTGCCCGCCGATACGCACAACCGAGTTTTGCACGAAGCCCGTACCGGTCAGATTCAAGGTGAAAGCCGATCCGCCCGCTGTGATGGCGTTCGGAGCCAACGCCGTCAGCGTCGGCACAGGATTGGGCGGTTGCGTGATGTTGAAGGTGGCAGCAGAAGAAACGCCTCCGCCTGGCGGCGCGTTATAAACCGTCACGCTCGCCGTGCCTGCGCTGGCGATGTCTGCTGCCGAAATCGCCGCAGTCAATTGCGTGGCGCTGACATAGGTCGTCGTACGCTCTGCGCCGTTCCAGCGAATGACGGACTCGCGTACATAACCGCTGCCGTTGGCCGTCAACGTGAAGCCTTCGGTTCCCGCCTGTTTCGCGGTGGGTGCAATCGTCGTGATGCGCGGAATCGGCTTGGGATCGCTCACCGTAAAAGGAAGCGCGTTAGACGTGCCGCCGCCCGGCGCAGGGTTCGTGACGGTTACGTCAAACGTACCTGCCACTGTCAGCGCCGAAGTCGGAATCTGCACAGTCAGTTGCGTAGGGCTAACGTAGTTCGTCGTGCGATTGGTCGTGCCGACTTTCGCCGATATGCCCGGCACGAAACCTGTACCCGTCACCGTCATCGCAAAACCGGAAGAACGTGTTTGCACGGCGTTCGGATTGATCGTCGTCAACGTAGGTGCAGGATTATTGACCGGCAAACTGATCGCATTGGTTACGACGCTGTCTGGCGTACGCACCGTAATGCTGACCGTGCCTGGTTCTTCAGCGTCGCTCGCCAGCAAAGCCGCGCGCAGTTGCGAGGCGTTGACGTATTCGGTCACGCGCTCTTGTCCGTTGACGCGCACGACTGAACCGTCAATCAAGTTCGCACCGTTGACCGTGAGTGTGAAATCGTTGCTGCCCACGAGGATAGAAGCGGGACTTAAACTGGTCAGGCGCGGCGTTTGGCTGACCGTCGGCGTGAGTGTAATGACGCCTGCGGTAAAGGTGGCAGGCAACGTGGCGGCGAGTTCGTCAACGACTGAGCCGTTAGAAAAACTCACGGTGGTCGAATTCAATGTGCTGGTTTGCGGTACGGCAAAAGTGAGGACGCCGATCTGACGCGCGCCGACCGTGAACTTTTGACCGAAAGGTAAAGAGAGATTGAAGACGATGCGTCCGTTGGCCGCGTCATTGCTGTTGACGATCACGTTCGCGCCCGCCGCGTCAGTACCCGCAACCGCGCGCACAAACGTTAATTGCGTTGGGTCGAAATTGAGTACGAAGCCGGCAGCGAACTCATTGCCTTGCGCGGTCATTTCGATAGCCGCAGTTCCTTGCTGTCCGCGCGTGAGCGTCGCGGGCAATACGCGAATGACCCGCGCCTGCTGTTCTGGCGCTAAGGCCGAACTCAATTCAGCGATTGAAGCGGCGGCCACTAATGCGCTCGGCCCGCCCGCCATCGTAGGTGAATCCAACCCGACGGAATAACGCCCCGCCTGTACCCAATCGGCCAACGTGAGTTGGCCATCGCCCGCCGTAGCGCGCGGCGCGCAATCGGCGCGCTGAAATTCGCTGCCTTCAACCAGATTGTCCAACCCGGCGGCGAAGCGTCCGACTTGCGCCCAATCAGCGACGGAAAGCGCACCGTTGCCGCTTTCGGGGCGCGGCGCGACATCGCCTTCTAAACCCGGCGCAGCAACGACAACCGCGTTGATGAATCCGGTTGAAACGCTTTGCGCCTTGTTATTCCACACACCGCGCGTGACGGGTTCGTCAGCAAATTCGACCGGCAGTGAAGCCGTTCCCGTCTGACGCGCAATCGTGAAGCGCACGGTGAGCAAACGATGTGAACCTTTGGTGAGTGTGACGCCAGCAGGCAGGTTGATTTCGACGCCGAGTTTGCCCTCGGCCAAGAGGCTGTCGTCCACGTGAAGCTGTGCTGCTGCCAATTCATCAGTCAGGACTATGCGCGGCTTGAGCAAGGCGCTCGCGGGAAAGCGCAAGCTGAAATGGATGCGGCTTTCCGTACCGTCAGCACTGAACGTGAGCGGCAAGTGGGCTTCGCTGCCCGGCGCGGCGCTGGTCGAGACCAATTTTAATTGGTGCGGTTCGCCAACCGGTTCTTGCGGCAACACATTGCGCGACCACATTTTGGCCGCCGCACCTGATTGCCAGCCGAACTTATGGACACCAGCCACAGCCAGACCCAATAAACATAATCCGAGCGTCAGCCGTACCAACGACTTCGCGTACATCACCTTAGACTTCATGAGACGCACTCCTTCCAGATAATCCGAAAACATAAAAAATTAGATAGTTGAATTGACAATTAACGCGGGCACTCGGCGCAGCAGGGATTGGAAAAGCTACGCCGATGAATTCAAGCAAACCGTCGCACTGGGGGAACAGACTGAGTCGCTGTTGGGGTATAAGAGCCAATCTCGCCAAATACGTTTAGCTCCGAACGGTTCGCATACACTCTGAAATTTTCACTTCTTGAAAACCGTTGGAGTGATTGACACTTGGGGTTTAGGGCTGAAAGCATCCTACCCTGAAACCCACGCCTGCGCGAATCGAATTAATCTGGAACCCATGTGCTTATGTAAGGTCGCTGTTATCCGCAGCGGGAACACGGATGCACGAAATTTCCGGCAGGATGGCTCGCCGGAAAATTAGTTTTTGGCCCTACGGCTATGTCCTTATCCATCATCATTCCAACTCTGAACGAAGCCGCCGCGCTGGCAGACTTAGCCCGCTCTTTGCCCGCCGCCCAAATCATTATTGCCGATGGCGGCAGCACGGATGGCACGACAAGTTTGGCAGCGGCGCACGGATGGCAGGTGGTCGCGGCTCCGCGTGGTCGCGGCGTGCAAATGAATGCCGGAGCGCGCGCCGCTCAAGGCGACATCCTGCTGTTTTTGCACGCCGATACGCGCTTGCCGCACGACGCTGAAACGCAGATTAAAAACGCGCTGGAAGACGCGACAGTATGCGGCGGAAATTTCAGCCTGTGTTTTGACGGAAGCACCCGTGCGGCAATCGGGCTGACGTGGCTTTATCCGTTTTTGCGTTGGGGCGGGATGTGTTATGGCGACTCGGCGATCTTCATTCGGCGCACGGCTTTTGAACAACTGGGCGGCTATCGAGACTTCCCGCTGTTTGAAGACGTTGATCTTTTTCGGCGTATGAAACGCTGCGGCAAGTTCATTCGATTAGAGGCGCAAGCCGTCACTTCATCACGACGTTTTGAGGGGCGCTTCTTGCATACTTTCGCACAATGGTCGTGCTTGCAGATGCTTTATTGGCTCGGCGTATCGCCGCATCGCCTCGCGCAGTTTTATCGTTCGGCCCGCTGATCTGCTTGATGATCTTGCGGCAATTCGCTGCGGTAAATTTGCGCCACGCTGTAAATGCTGCGTTGCGCCGGAGCGTAATAAAGCCGCGCGAACAAATCACCCAGCAAACCCAATCCTAAAAACTGTATTCCGCCTAAAACCATCACCGCCGCAAACAGCAACATCGGGCCGTTTTGAATGAAGATGTCTTCGCGCCAAATGATTTTTTTCGCGAGCAGCCACGTTGCCAATGTCATCGCTACCGCAATCATCGCCGCGCCAATGCCGCCAAAAAAATGCAGCGGACGCGACAAATAACGCACCAGCAAACGAATCGTCAGAATGTCGAACATTACGCGAAAGGTACGCGACAACCCGTAATGCGACTCACCCGCTGCGCGCGGTTGGTCTTCGATAGGAACTTCGGCAATCAACGCGCCCTCAATGCTCGCCATCGCAGGAATGAACCGATGCATTTGCCCGTAAAGCGGAATGCGCTCCAACACTTCGCGGCGATAGGCTTTGAACGTCGTGCCGAAATCATGAATCGCTACGCCCGAAGCCTTCGCCATCAGGCGATTGGCGACGCGCGAAGGAAACGTACGCCGCAAACCATCCTGCCGATGTTGCCGCCAGCCGCTCACGATGTCGTAACCTTCCCTCAGCTTTTCGACAAAGCGCGGAATGTCTTCGGGCGCGTGTTGCAAGTCGCCATCCATCGCAATAATGACGCTGCCTTTCGCACGATCAAAGCCCGCTGCCAGCGCCGCCGTTTGCCCGAAGTTGCGCCGCAAGCGAATGCCAACTACGCGCGGATCAAGCGCCGCAATGTCGCGCAACAACAACGGAGTGCGGTCGTTGCTGCCGTCGTCTACGAAAACCAGTTCGTAATCAACCGCCAATGATTCCATCACCGTGGTCAGGCGACGATAAAGCTCCGGCACATTTCCTTCCTCGTTGTGAAAAGGGACGACGATTGAGTAATCCATCAGTAAGCCATTAGCCGAGAGGCAGGAAATCAAAAGGCAAAAGGCAAAAGGCAAAAGGCAAAAATGCGGAACCCGCTTCTTTCTCACAAGAACAGAAAAAAAGAAGTTCTACACTTTTGCCTTTTGCCTTTTGCCTTTTGCCTTTTGCCTTCATACGCACTGGCTTTGATCTATTTGTCATTTTTGGGTTTCGGACAATAAGGATTCACGCCGTAACGCCGCCGGATTTTCATCGGATCAGGCTTCAAATAAAAATTAACTTTACGATGCGGCGGATCAGCGGTTTTGGTTTTCACCAGAATGAGCAAGCCAAGTTCCTGCCGCGACTTGTGCCACGCCAGCCGCGCGTCGAGGTATTCAGGCAAACCGTCCACAAAGGTTTCATAACTGAGCTGCCACTCTTCCAGCACCGCCTTGCCCGACGGCGTGATCTCAATCGCGTAACCCATAATTTCAGGCGTATCCGGCAACAGCGCCAACACTTCGAATCTCGACAGCAACATAGTGGTAATCAACTCGCAAAGGTGAAACGCCGTGAATGTAGCCATTGCCCAATGAAAAAACCAATTGACCGTTTTTTGAGCAGGCGGTAGTGAATGTTACATTGACCGCCCGATGCGAACCTTATCGAAATTCATCTGTGCGCTGGCCTGCCTGTTGATGGTGGCTTCAGCTTTTTTTGCGCAAGCGCGGAAAACTCCAGCCAGCCGCATCAAGTTCAACGACGTGACGCAAGCCGCAGGCATCACGTTCGTCAACGCTTCATCAACGGAAAAGAAATACATCGTCGAAAGTATGGGCGGCGGCGTGGCGATGTTCGATTACGACAACGACGGACGGCTTGATATTTATCTGCTCAACTCTTACACGGTCGAAGCCGCGCTGGCGGGCAAGCCGCATCCGCCCGCCGCGCTTTATCGAAATTTGGGCAACGGCAAGTTTGAAGATGTCACCGACAAAGCTGGTGTCGCCCATCCAGGTTGGGCGATGGGCGTGAGCGTGGCTGATTACGACAACGACGGCGACGATGATTTGTATGTCACCTGTTTCGGCGCAAACAAGCTCTATCGCAACAATTTAGAAAAAGGGGGGGGCGTCACGTTCACCGATGTTTCAACGCAAGCGGGCGTAACCGATGAGCGATTCTCGACCGGTTCAGCGTGGGGCGATTATGACCGCGACGGCGATCTGGATTTATTCGTCACCAATTACGTCGCGTTCTCTTTGGACAAGCTGCCGCAATTCGGCAAGGGCGAAACCTGTCGCTATCGCAACATCGAAGTCCAATGCGGGCCGCGCGGGTTGGCGGGTGCGGGCGATACGCTTTATCGCAACAACGGAAACGGTACGTTCACCGACGTGAGCAAGGTAGCGAAAGTCGAAGACGCGAATGGTTATTACGGACTCGGCGTCGTGTGGACAGATTTTGATGACGACGGCTGGCTGGATATTTTTGTGGCGAACGATGCGACGCCGAATTACGCCTATCGCAATAATCACGATGGCACGTTCGCCGAAGTGGGCTTGGCCAAAGGCCTTGCCGTAGACGAGAACGGCCTCGAACAAGGCTGCATGGGCGTGACCGTAGGCGATTACAACCGCGACGGACGGCTTGATTTGGCGGTGACGAATTTCGCCGAGCAATACAACACCATCTATCGCCGCAATGCCGACGGCAATTTCACCGACTTGTCGCGCACCACCAAAACCGCTGAAGCCAGCCTGCCGCTCGTGGGCTGGGGAACGAAATGGTTCGACGCTGACCACGACGGCTGGCTCGATTTCTTCGTCGCCAACGGACACGTTTACCCGCAAATCGAAGGCGCTTTCCCCGGCGGACAATATCGCCAGCGAATGTTGTTTTATCGCAATCTTAGAGACGGAACCTTCGCTGATCTGTCGAATGCAGCAGGCACGGCATTGCAAACACGACGCGCGTCGCGGGGCGCAGCGTTCGGCGATTACGACGAAGACGGCGACTTGGACGTGATCGTCAACAACCTCGAAGGCAGTCCGACTTTATTGCGCAACGACAGCACGACGGCGAATTGGGTGAAGCTGAAACTGGTCGGCGTGAAATCAAACCGCCACGCCGTCGGCGCGCGCGTCAAACTGACGGCAGGCGCGCTGACACAAGTTGATGAAGTGCGCGCCGGTGACAGTTATCTTTCGCATTCAGACCGTCGTTTGCATTTCGGTTTGGGCGCGGCGACGAAAGTTACGATGGTTGAAGTGCGCTGGCCGAATGGCGTGACAGAGCGTTTCAACGAAGTGCCGATCAATCAAACGGTTACGCTGACCGAAGGCAAAGGAAGCAAACGCAGCAAGTGATGCGCAACGTGCAAAGCAAAAAATGCTTGGCAGGCTTTACGCTTTTGTTGGCGGCAGGCTGGGCGTTTGCGCAAACACGCGAAGGCGGTACGGGGAGCCAATGGCGTTTGGGCAAGTCGCCCAACGAAATACGATACGTTGGGGAACAAACTTGCGCGCAATGTCATGGCGACATCGTGAAGCGTTACGCCGCATCAGGCGGCATGGCGCACGCGCTGGCAAAGGCCGATGCGCTGGCGCTCAAGCTGCCACTGACGTTCAAGCTGGGTGAATATGAATACAAGCTCGAACGGCAAGGGGAACAGGTGCAATACACCGTCAGTCGCGGAGTTGAAACGTTCAGCGCACCGTTGCTGTGGACGTTCGGACACGGCGCGTCGGGGCATACGTTTATGTTGCAACACGAAGGAAAGTTTTACGAATCGCGCGTCAGTTACTTCACGAACTTGCAACGCTTAGACCTCACGCCGGGCGCTCCGCGCGAAATCCCGTCGGCGCTGGCTGAAGCCATCGGCCAGCCGCTGACGAATGAAACGGCACTGGCTTGTTTCAAATGCCATTCGACGCCGTCGCCTGAAACGAACGCGGCTACGTTGCAACAGTTCACGCCCAACGTGAATTGCGAAGCCTGCCACGGCGCGGGCGAACGACACGTAGCGTTAATGCGCGATCAGACCAAAGGCTCCAAAGTTGATCGGGCGATTTTCAATCCGGCGAAGCTGCCCGCCGACGATTTGAATCAGCAGCTTTGCGGCGCGTGCCATCGCAGTTGGCTGACGGTCATGGCGATGCCCAATCGCGGCGGCATCGCTAACGT